>JBKJHG010000027.1:0-11083 GCA_046599115.1 Gemmatimonadaceae bacterium | reverse complement strand
ATCGAGCCCGGTGAGCGACATCCGGCGCACCTTCGTCGATGTGTAAGTCGGAACTCCCATCGCGGCGGGAATATCCGATTCCTGTACTTGTTCCGGCGCGCCGCTGATTACTTCGCCATTCAGCTTTACCACCCGCATCCAGTTCACGGTGAGCTTCTGATGCTCGGGATTGTAAGTGAGCGCCTGCTCACGATACGGATACGCGCCCTGCGGCTTCAGGATCTGGATGACCTGCCTGAAAGTGCGAATCCATCTGCCATCGGGCTCGATTCGATACACGCCTTCATCGAGGAGCCAGACGTAGTCGTTCTTCGGATAGTCGGCGGGGCTTACGGCCAGCGCGTAAATGGAATCACGGATGACGGAATCCGGACGCGCCGCACGATGAGCGCCGTTGGGAAGGATGGCCACAGCCGCAAAGAGCAGAAGAGCGTTCATAGCCCAACGCTATCAAATGCTCCAGCCGACTGCCAGAGGAGACTAAAACCTACCCTCGACGTAAAGATTCGCCCTGACTTTCTTCTCCGGATAAATCCCCTTCGCGACGTCAAAGCGAAAGAGCCCGTCCATAAACGAGACGCCGGTGCCGACTCCGCTCAGCGGACGCCCGGGGTGCGAGAAATTCTTCCGTGAGCCGGCCCAGCCGATGTCGCCAAATATCACTTCGCGAATTCCGGGCGATGTTGTTCCAAGCTCGACGCTGGTGAGCCAGAACGCGTCGCCGAACTCGGCGCCAGAGCGCTGACCCCGCACGGTGCGCACTCCGCCGACAAACCACTGCTTCTGAATGGGCAGCTTTCCGCCCGAGGTTCCGGCGCCCAGTGTGAGTGCCCCGTCCATCAGACGTCCCAAACCGTGTGACGCGGTGACCTGTAGCGAACCGCGCGAGTAGTCGAAAGTTCCCGCAGCTCCCTCCAGCTTGAAGTCGCTCACGAGCCGCAAGGCGTGAGGATCGAGCCCGTATGAACTGTGATGTTCCGTCGCAAGACCAATGACATTGCCATTCACGGCATCTATGTTCGTCAGCTTTCCGTTCACGCCGCCCGGGTGCGCGAAGGAGAATTCTGTTTTGACCTTTGCGTCGAACTCCTGCTCGCCGAACAAGCGCCAATCGCCGAGGAACGCGTTGTCGGTGCGCATCGTCAGTTCAGCGCCGGCAGTTCGATAGTAGAAGCCTTCATCGCGCCCGAAAAAGAGCGACGAGAACGATCCGCGAAATCCAAGCGGATCGGCCCAGTCGTTAGCCGCTGCGAGACGACGGTACACACCAACCCCAACGGTCGCTCTTCCGTCGCTCCGGTCGAGCGAGAGCTCTCCATTCGGAGACCAGTCCGCCACCCCGATCCGGAACAGCGCCTGCGCAGCGTAACCGTTGCCAAGCACCTGGTCGGCGCCGATCCCCGTTGAGAGACCCTCGATGCGATTGTATCTCGTGAGCGCCAAGCCATAGCGAAACGTGGGTGCCTGCGGACCGAATCCCGCCTGCGCGCCGAGTGTCAGCGCCTGCCGGATTAGCTCGTCGCGGTCGGCGTTGCCGAACATCTCGTCGCCGGAATCGTAAATGGATTTCGGCAGCTCCGGCGAGCGCGCGAGGGCGACGGTGTCGCAGGGCACTCGGACGATGACGTTCATCACCGCCGCGTCGTGACGCTCTACTCGCACCCGCTCTGTTCCGGTCCTGCACTCGTTGCGGCGCTTCTCCCGTCGAACGGCACGCGAAACGGAATCAGTCGCCGTATCGCCGACGGCGATCGAATACGCCGGAAACGGGTCAGTTCCATTGACGCTGGCGTACTTGTAGCTCTGCTCCATCTTGAACGGCACGTGCATGAAGCTCACCTGCGCCTCGCCCTCGAGAGTCTGCACGCGCGGCAGCCAGAATCGCCCCTCGTGGAGGCCGTACTCGACGGTGATCGCCTTGATCTGTGCCGTGACAGGAGAAACCAGACCCTTCACCCAACGGGGAACGTCGTCGTTTTTTTTGGCGGTGTCCGCCTCTTCATTGGCGATGGCGTAGATGTCCATAGGGACCGCAAGCCTGTACACTGCACGGACGAGCTGTCCCGATGATTCATCGAACCAGAGCGATCCGACGGCTGTGTTCCATCGCGGCGTGCGCGGACGAACGAGCAGCTCGCGCAGCTCGATCCTTGCGCCCCCGGGCAGATTGAACGTGACCGAATCGCCCGTCGCATACGTGTAGTAGGCCTCGGAGCCCTTCGCGAGCGGGTGGACCATGTCCTCATCGCTGACGTCGGATTTCGCCAACCCGGAGCCGATCCACAGAGTCTCGCGCCCGGGGAAATACGGAACCTGCTCGAGACCGCCGAAATCAATTTCGGCGTCTCCCGACCCTCCGTTGAGCATCGGAGACGCGCTGCGCTGCCCCTTCACCTCGACCAATGCGCCCTGCGATCTGCTCCACAAGACGTGCGACGCGCGCTCATTCCGGAAGAGAAGATGATCGCGCCCGAATTTACTCAGCCCCATCCCGACACTCACACGTTCGTATGCGCTCGCGTCGTAGCCGACGAGCGTCGAATCCTGCCGCAGCCGCGCGACGCGCGCCTTCTCGAGCAGCTGTCCCGCCCCAGCGTCGCGAAACGCCGACGCGAGCAGTGCCGGCGTAACGGGGATGATCTTCGCCTCTCTGCGCTTGCGGCGAGTTGAATCGCGGTCGGCTCTCCGCTTTCGCAGTGAATCGCGCACCGCCTCCCGCCGTGCATCGCGCTGCTCGATGGTGGCGCTGTCGGGCTTGCTGCTGCCAACTCCGACGGAGATGCTGGTTTGAGCAAAAAGCGCGAGCGCGGCGAGGGCGATCATATGGGTGTCTCTACCTTGGCAGAGTGAATGACGCGCCGAGCTGCCAGAGCACGAAATCGGTGCGGCTGCGGCGCGGTGTGAACGAGATGGTGCCGTCCGGATTATCTACGATGTCGCCTTCCTTGAGCAAATGCTGATGCAGCTAGTGTTGCACCAATGGCTGTGCGCATAGTTTCTCCTGTCAGGTTCGAGCGCACGAAACGCAGTAGTGATGCTTGTGGAGCTCGAATTTGACATCTCTCGTTACGGCAAGCATTTACGGTTGGTTTCAAACGTTTGCAAAACCGTGCACTGTGCAGCAACCGCGACACTCCGAGTCTACATATGATGACAGAAGGTCCGGCACTGTTGGTTCGTGATCTCCGAAAGTCATACGGAGATGTTGTCGCCGTGGACGGACTCAACCTCGAGGTGAATCGGGGCGAGTGCTTCGGGCTGCTCGGCCCGAACGGCGCCGGAAAGACGACCACAATCGAGATCTGCGAAGGACTGCTTTCCGCAGACTCCGGCACCGTTGAAGTGCTGGGTCACGATTGGTCGACTGAAGGCGATGAGCTGAAGGAGCGACTGGGGGTCCAGCTCCAGGACACAAAGCTCGCCGAGAAACTGACCGTCGCCGAAACGCTGGCGATGTTCCGCAGCTTCTATCGCCAGCGGAAAACGGTGGACGAGGTGATCGGCCTCGTCGAGCTCGAGGAGAAGCAGGACGCGCGCGTCGGCAATCTTTCCGGCGGGCAGAAGCAGCGCCTCGCAATTGCCTGCGCGCTGGTCGGGGATCCGGAGATTCTCTTTCTCGACGAGCCGACGACGGGGCTCGACCCGCAGTCGCGGCGCTCGCTCTGGGATTTGATCACCCGCTTTCGCGAGAGCGGACGGACGATCGTGCTCACCACACACTATATGGATGAAGCCGAGCGTCTTTGCGACCGCATCGCGATCGTGGATCACGGCAAGGTGATCGCCGAGGGGAAGACGAACGAGCTGATCGATTCGGTGGATCTGTCGCATCTACCGCCGCCCGAGCCGCGCCGCACTTCGGCGACCCTCGAAGATGTGTTCGTGTCACTCACCGGGAGGACGCTGCGCGATGAGTGAGAACACGGAGCGCCGGACGTTAAGCGAGCACCCGCTCTATCAAATGACCCTCACGCGGTTCAAGGGATTCATCCGCGAGCCGGAGGCTGTGTTCTGGACGTTCGTGTTTCCGATTCTGATGGCGGCGGGACTCGGGCTCGCCTTCCGCCAGCGCGGGCCGGATAAGCCGCACGTCGGAGTAGTAACGAACGCGGTGAGCGCGCCTGCAATCGCGGCGCTGAAGAAAGACACGACGATCGTCACGGAACCGTATGGCGATTCGGCGGCGCGGAAAGCGCTGCGCACCGGAAAGGTCGCGATCCTCGTCGTGCCGCAAGCCGGCGGCGTGCAGTACGTATACGACCAGGCGCGGGGCGATGCGGCGACGGCGCGCCTTCTCGCGAATCGCGCCATCCAACGCGAGGCTGGGCGCGTTGACCCGGTTCCCGCCAACGATTCATATGTGAGCGAGAAGGGTTCGCGCTACATCGATTTCGTCGTGCCGGGACTGCTGGGAATGAATCTGATGGGGAGCGGGATATGGGGGCTCGGCTTTGCGATCGTGACGGCGCGGAACCAGAAGCTGCTGAAGCGATATATGGCGACACCGATGAAGCGCTCGCAGTATCTGCTTTCGTTCCTGCTGTCGCGCCTTGTCTTTCTCGTGCTGGAAGTGGCAACGCTGCTCCTGTTCGGACGCTACGTCTTCGGCGTGCCGCTTCGCGGCAGCTTTGCGGTGCTCGCTTTGATCTGCCTCCTCGCCGCGTTCTCCTTCAGCGCGCTCGGCTTGCTCGTCGCGTCGCGCGCGACCACAACCGAGGGTGTGCAGGGGCTAATGAATTTCATAATGCTCCCGATGTGGATTCTTTCGGGGGTGTTTTTCTCGTCGGCGAATTTCCCATCCGTGGTGCAGCCGTTCATCAAGGCGCTGCCGTTGACGGCGGTGAACGACGCGCTGCGCGCGAACATGCTTGAGGGGGCGACGTTGGCAGCTGTCGCGCCGCAGCTACTGGTGATGGTGTTATGGATGGTGATCAGCTTTGTCGTGGCGCTGAAGATTTTCCGTTGGCGGTGAGCCGGCCATCCAAGGGGTTCGCCGTTCCGCGCGAGGAGCATGTCGCGCGGGCTACCCGTTCGTCCGGCGCCGGCGGTCAGCACGTCAACAAGACATCGTCGCGCATCCAGTTATCTTGGGACATCGGCGCGTCACCCTCGCTCGACGATTCTCAGCGCGTGAGATTACTCCGTAAGCTGGCGTCGAGGCTGACTGCCGATGGAGTCCTTACCGTCACCGTCAGCGAGACGAGAAGCCAACACCGGAATAGGGAGATCGCCGAGGAGAGATTGAACGAAGTCGTAAACGCGGCGCTCCTCGTACCGAAGAAGCGAAAGGCAACGCGCCCCACCCGCGCGGCGAAGGAGAAGCGGCTCGATTCCAAAAAACTGCACTCGAAGAAAAAGCGGAACCGCCGCGCCGACTCCCACGACTAGAAGGACACTTTGAGCGCTGAACTGAAGAAGGCACGCCGACTTCACATCCTCGTTGCTTTTGCCTCTATCTATACGATCTGGGGCTCGACGTATCTCGCGATCCGCTACGCTGACCAGTCGCTGCCCCCGTTCCTGATGGCCGGTGTGCGGTTTCTCGTTTCCGGCGCGATACTCTATGCACTGGGTAGGCACCGCGGTTCTCCCCATCCGCCGCGCGTGCACTGGAAAAATGCAGTCATCGCCGGCGCGTTTCTTCTCGTCGGCGGAAACGGTGCGGTTGTCTGGGCAGAGCAAACCGTACCGTCGGGACTCACCGCCCTGCTCGTTTCCGTTCTCCCGTTCTGGCTCGTGCTCATAGACTGGGTGCGGCCGAAGGGGAATCGCCCGCGCCCGATGGTAATCGCCGGTCTGCTTCTTGGCATAGTTGGCATCTTCGTGCTCGTCAATCCGACGGCCGCGAACGGGAACACGGCGATAAATCTCGCCGGCGCCGTCGTTCTCATTTTCGGATCGCTCTCCTGGGCGCTCGGCTCTTTCTACTCGCGCGACGCGGATCTTCCCGCATCCGGGTTAATGCGCACCGCGCTGGAGATGATCGGGGGAGGAGCGCTACTGTTGATTCTCGCCGTCGGCGTCGGCGAGCCGCAGCACTTCGAAATCCATCATGTGACGAGCGCGTCCTGGCTGGGGCTTGCCTACCTGATTACCTTCGGCTCGCTGATCGGTTTCACTTCGTACATCTGGTTGCTCGACAAAGTCTCGCCGGCCCTCGTCGGGACCTACGCGTTCGTGAATCCCCTCGTCGCCGTGTTTCTTGGGTGGGCGTTCGCGCGTGAGCCGCTGAGCACGCGCACACTTGTCGCCGCTGCGATCGTCATCGGCGCGGTGGCCCTCATCACGATGTCACGCGGCGAGAGGCCGGTCGAACCGGAGTGCGCCTAGCGCGCCGCTTCTGTCACCGGGGCGGGGTGCTCCTTCCATAACCCGAACCGTTTTAGCACCTTCTCGCGCCACTCGTCGAGAATTTCGTAGAAAGTCGGAATCACGATCAGCGTGAGCAGTGTTGAAGTGATGACACCACCGATGACGGCGCGGCCGAGCGGAGCCCGGAACTCGGCGCCCTCACCGTGACCGAGGGCCACCGGAATCATCCCGGCGATGAGCGCGAGAGTCGTCATCATAATCGGGCGGAGGCGAATCGCCCCCGCCTGAATGATCGCGTCCCGACGGCTGAGCCCGTCGCGCTCGCGCGCCCACTTCGCGAAATCAATCAGCAGGATGGCGTTCTTGGCGACGATTCCCATTAGCAAGATCACGCCGATGAGGCTCATGATGTTGATCGTGGAGCCGGTGATCATCAGCGCCAGCATCACGCCGATCAGTGAAAGCGGCAGCGAAAGCAGAATTGCAAGCGGCTCGATGAACGAGCCGAACTGCATCACGAGAATCAGGTACATCAGCAAAACCGCGATGCCAAGCGCAGAGAAGATTCTGCCGAAGACTTCGTTCTGACTGTCCACTTCACCGCCTTGCGTGATGTGAACGCCGGCAGGGAGCGTCACCTTCGCTATGCGAGGGTTGATGTCCTTCATCACTTCGCCGAGGGAGCGGCCTGAAGTGTTCGCCTGGACGGTGACGACTAGATCGGCGTCCAGGTGGCTGATCTGCGCCGGACCGGGAGACTGCGTCACCGTCGCGATCTGACCGAGGGGAAGAGTCGTCGCCTTTCCGTCGAGCCCGGTCACGACGAGGGGCAGCTGTTCCAAATCGGCGGTCTTGCTGCGCGCTTCCGGGGCGAGGCGAACGTTTACGTCGCGCGTCTCGCCACTAGGATCGACCCAGTCGCCAGCCTTGATTCCCGCGAATGCGGTGCGAAGGGCCTGCGCAACCTGTCCGACTGTAATGCCGAGAGATCCAGCGAGCCCACGATTCATCTCGACGTTGAGCTCGGGTTTCTGGCCCTTCGTCGAGAGCTCGACATCCACTGCGCCTTTCACTTGCCGAACCTGATCGGCGATTTTCTCGGCGGCCGCAGTGAGAGTCTGCGGTGTGCCTCCGCGCAGCTGAATCTGGATCTGCTTCTGATTGCCGGCGAATTGGTTCGTGAATACCGACGCCTTGGCACCGCCGATTTTCTCCACTTCCTGCCGCATCACGCGTCCGAGGTCTTCCGCGCCGATACTGCGGTTCTTCTTCGGGACGAGGCGAATGTAGATGTTGGCGTTGGAGACTTCGCCGTTGCCGGTCCCGATCGTCGTGTAGGTGTAGAGCACTTCCTTGTGCGACGACGCGATGCGCCCCGCTTCTTCAGCCTTGATGCGCGTGTAATCGAGGTTCGACCCTGGCGGAGTCTCGATGGCGATGTTGAGTTCCGAGCGATCATCCGTCCCGAAGAACCCGGCGCCCACCAATCCGAACGCCGGAAGCGCGAGCGCGCCGACGAAGGCGAAGATCGCGATGAGCACCATCGCCAGCCGGTGATCGAGCGCCCAGGCGATGACGATCTTGTAGCGCTCGGCCAACTTGTTGAACCAGACGTTGAAGCGGTCGAGCGCTTTGGCGATAGGGTTCCGCCGCTCGTGCGACTCTACCTGCGGATCGGCCCAGTACGCGGAGAGCATCGGGTCGAGCGAGAATGAAACGAAGAGCGACACGAGCACCGAGCAAGCGATCGTCAGCGCGAACGGCTTGAACCACTGCCCCGCGACTCCATACATAAACGCGACCGGGACGAAAACGCAGACGATGGAGAATGTAGTCGCCGATACGGCCATTCCGATTTCATCGGTGCCCTCGTGCGCCGCCGTCATATGGTCTTTCCCCATCTCGATGTGGCGGACGATATTTTCCCGGACGACGATCGCGTCGTCAATGAGAATGCCGATCGCCAGCGAGAGACCGAGCAGCGACATCGTGTTGAGCGTGAAGCCGAACGCCCACACGGCGATGAACGACGCCAGCACCGAAACCGGAAGCGCGAGGCCGGTGATTACTGTCGAACGCCACGAGTTCAGGAAGATGAACACCACCAGGACGGTGAGCATCGCGCCCTCGAGCAGCGCCTCCTCGACGTTGCGCACCGAGTTTGCGACACGAATGCCGGAATCCTGCACGACCGTCATCTTCACGCCCGCGGGGAGTGACTTCTCGATCGCGGCCATCCTGGCGCGAATGTTCGCGCTCACCGCGGTCGTGCTGTAGCCCTTTGACTTGGTGAGGTTGATGCCGACCGCTTCCTTGCCGTTGTAGAGTGCGAGCGTTCGCTGCTCTTCCGTTCCGTCAATCGCATCCGCGACTTCGCCGAGCCTGACGACTTTTCCATTTCGCTCGGCGACGACGAGATTCATAAAATCGGCCGGCCCGTCGAGACGCCCTTGCAGCCGGATGGTGCGCTCATCGAGCGCTCCGTTCACGCGCCCGACTGGCGCGGCGAGATTCTGCGCCTGCAGCGCCTGGACGACCTGGCTCACGCTGACACCCGCTGCCTGAAGAGCCTGCGGACGCAGCTGGATCGTCATCTCGCGTTTCACGGCTCCGGCGACAGCCACCTTTGCGATGCCCGGGATGCCGCGCAGAATGCTGGTGATTCCGGGGTCGGCCATCCGCGTCAGCTGCGCCGGCGAATACACATCGGACGCCAGGGTGAGCGAGACGACCGGCATATCTGAAGGATCGAGCCGCTGGAGAATCGGCTCCTTCATCTCGACGGGAAGATTCTCGCGAATCGTCGAGATCGCGTCGCGAATGTCCTGCGACGCCTGCTGCACATCTTTCTCGAAGATGAACTGCGTCACAATCTGCGCGTACCCGTCGCCGGCGGTGCCGTAGATCTTGTCCACTCCCGACAATCCCTTGATTGCATCCTCGACGGGCTTCAGAACCTCACGCTCGACTCCTTCAGGCGACGCGCCCGGATACGGAATGAACGTGACGACGATCGGCTGCTGAATATCGGGGAATTCATCCGTCTGCAGCCGCCACAGGGCGAACAATCCGAAGATCACTAGCGCCACCATCGTGACGACGGTGATCATCGGGCGACGAATCGCGAAATCGGAGATTACCATAGGTCAGCCTCCGGTCTTCGGAAGCGGCTTGTCGTTAATCACCGAAACCTTCACCGCGGTGCCGGGAGTGATTCCCTGAGCCGCACCGCGGAGCAGTGTGTCCCCGGCACTCACGCCGGATTTGATTTCAATCGTCTCAGCTCCTTCATCGCGCAGCCCGGTCACTACGTCCACCTTCTGCACCCGCCCACCCTTGATGCGCATCACGGATGCGGTCGCCCCGCGCGTGTCGAGCGCGGAGACAGGAATCAGAAGACCGGTTCGCACGTCACTGCCGAGTCTCCCGGTGGCGAACAATCCGCCAACGAGTGCGCGCCCTGCGTTCGGAATGGATACGTAGATGCGGACTTGTCTCGTCGCCGGATCCACGGTCGGGTTGATTCGCGTAACGTGACCGACAAACTGCCGGCCGGGATAACCGCTCACCGTGAAGCTCACTGGAATTCCGGGACGTATCGATGCGAGCTGCTCCGTTGGGACGGAGGCTTCAAGGCGCATCGAGGATGGATCTACAACCGTAACGATGGCCGTTCCCGGCTGCACTACATCGCCGGCGGAGACCGGGCGCTCGCTCACGATTCCGCTGAAGGGCGCAGTAATGACAGTATTGCGAAGCTGACGCTCCGCCGATGCGAGGCGTGACTTCGCCTCCTCCAGTGCCGCGTTGGCCGCGATCGAGGCGCGTCGCGACTGCTCGATGTCACGCTCGGCGATCGCCCCCGCCGCGAGGAGCCGTTGATTTCGTGACAGATCGCGCGTCGCCAGATCGGCGGCACTGCGCGCTGAGGTGACGCCCGAGCGGGCCGAGTTGTAGGCGTCGGTGATACCGCTCGCGTCAATGCGCGCGAGCACGGCACCGGCGCCGACCGCGCTCCCTTGCTCGGCGTACGTCTGCGTGACACTGCCGGTTATCTGCGAGCGAATCGATGCCTCCCGCTCGGGGAGCAGCGTGCCTGAAAGCGCCGGCCCGGTGGTAAGGGTTCCGCTCAATGCGATCGCGATATTCTCGGGGCCGATCGCAATTGCCTCGGCTTCGGCGGTTGACGCCGCTTTGTCCTTCGAGCCGCACGCGACCAGTGGCGCGGCGGCGATGAGACAGAGCGAGATACGGGCGAGTGACCTGTTGTTGCGCATCATCTATTCGGGAGGAATGCCGGTCTGAGTTGGCTGCTGGGACGTCGTCTGCGTTTGTGTCTGGGCCTGCTGTTGGCTCGCGGCCTGGGCTGACGCACTACTTCCACCCGATTGCAGCGGGAGATGCGGAAGCAATTCCAGTTTGACACGGGCAACCTGAAGATTGCGCGCCGACAGAGCGCGGTTCACGAGTGCCTGCTCGAGAAGGATTCGCGAATCGCTGAGCTCCAGCTGAGTCGAAAGACCTTCGCGATACCGAACCTCTGCGATCGAGTATGCTTTACCGGCCTGTTCCGCAGTCCCGACGCTGGCCGTCCACGAAGCCCGCGCCTGCTCGTAAGAATTGAGCGCGATCCGCGCGTCGAGCGCCGCGAGCTTTCGCACCTGATCGTAGCGCGCCTGCGACTCCCGCAGCCCGGCCTCGGCAACCATCTCCTCGCCGCGGATTCGCCCGCCGGTGAAGAGCGGAACCTGAGACGCGACGCCGACCGTCC
>JBKJHG010000167.1:0-3175 GCA_046599115.1 Gemmatimonadaceae bacterium | reverse complement strand
TGATGGACCGCGTCGATACCGCCGGATTCATTCGCAGCGCGGCATTCCGTTCCGTTGGTCCAGCAGTGCTGGCGTTTGCCGTCATCGCGATCCTCTCAGCGGTGATCCCGGCCAGATGGCGAGAGCCGATCGTGGCGATGAACGGGAACGCATTCGAGCACGCCAGCGTCAAGGCGCTGCTCGCCGGCAGCAAGCTCACTCCGCTTACTGCGCGAGTGATACCGCCCGCGTATTCCGGTCTTGGCGCGGAGACGATTGACGAACCGTCAACACTCGCCGGGGTTCAGGGAAGCAGGGTTTCGCTGCACGGTCCGGGCTCGCCGACAGGCGTGATTGCGCAGATCAGCTCGCCGAATGGAAGGCACTCCACAATACCGGTGAACGCAAGTGACAATCGGTGGAGCCTTTCGCTGGCGATGACGGACACGACACCCTCGGTGCTCGAGCTCACCGATACAAGCTACGAGCGCGCGATCGTCATCAATCCGCGCGCCGACGCGCCGCCGACGGTGAGGCTTCGTTTTCCCGCGCGCGACACCGCGCTGCGCACAACTGCGGGAAATCTGCAGCTGTCCGCCGACATCGCCGACGACATCGGCATCGCCTCGGCCGCGTTTGAGTACATCATCAGCTCCGGCTCCGAGGAAACCTTCAACTTCAAGCAGGGAACGCTCGGCGCGGTGAGATTCGGCGGAGAAAAGAGCAGGACGCTCGCTCTCACCGTTCCGTACTCGTTCTTCAAGCTCGGTGAGGGAGACCGCCTCTCCATTCGCGCCGTCGCCGCTGATGGCAACACGTTCTCCGGACCGGGCCACGGGTACTCGGAGACTCGCACGATCCGCGTTGCGCGAAAGGACGAGTACGATTCGCTTTCTGTTGAGGCGGCCGCCCCATCGGGTGACACGGCGATGATGTCGCTGCGGATGCTGATTCTCGAAACGGAAAAGCTGGACAAGGAGCGGCCGAAGATCGTTCGCGACACGCTCGTTGCGCGTTCTTCGGGTCTCGCCCGGCAGACGGATGAAGTGCGCGCGGCAGTTCTTCCTCTCGAGCGGGAAGAGGGGACCGGCGCTCCCGAGATGACGATGGACACGGAGACATCGAACCAGGGCGTGCAGGTCGCCTCGCAGGTGCGTGCCGCTCTCAACGACCTCGAGGAAGCGTCGCGGAAGCTGGACATCGCTGACCCGCACTCCGCGCTACCCCCGATGTACAAGGCGTACAAGGCGCTGCAATCATTTCGCAATTTCAAACGATATTATCTCCGCGGCGCAACGAGGCCGGTCATCGTTGACATCCAGCGAGTCCGGCTGTCGGGAAAAACCAAGGGAACAGCGACAACGATGAATCCGCGCGGCACTGCGACATCGGACCGCGATCGGATGCGCGCCGAATACTCGGCGGCGATCGAGCAGATACCGACCGCGCCGGGACGGGCGGTAATGATGCTGACTCTTCTTCGTGTCGAGGCGCTGAAAAAATATCCCGCGCTCTCCGCTGCGCTGGAGAACGCGCTCGTCTCGATCGGGCGTGGCCGCGATGCGACCGCCGCCCTGCTGGGGGCGCGCCGCATTCTGGAGGGAACGCCAACAGTTAGCGATTCGCTTCCCGCCTGGAGCGGTGGCCAGTGAGCGACTTCGTATTCGCCACCGCCATCTACCAATCGGGCGATTGGGAGAGCGCGCAGAAGCTGCCGTCGAATCTCATTGATTCCGTCGCCAGGTACACATCCATCCCTGTTCGCCCGACCGGCGTCAACGTCTCGCTCGCGAATGGCGAGATCTTCAACTATCCGTTCGTCTGGTTCACCGGCCATCTGCCGGTGCGGTTCACCGATCGCGAGCGCGCAAATCTCAAGCATTACGTCGAGCGCGGCGGATTCGTGATGATGGATGATCACAACCACGACATTGACGGCGTTTACCACAAGACAGCGATGGAAGAGCTGGTGCGAACGTTTGGCCCGTTGAAGACGGTTCCGAAGTCGCACGGCATCTACAACTGCTTCTTCAAGTTCAATGACGGCCCGCCGGCTACGTCGCACGAGCTCAACGGATGGGGCGACAACCTCGTCCACAAAGAGCTGCAGGCGGTGATGACCGGCGGCGGCGACCGCATCGGCCTCCTCTACAGCAGCAAGGATTACAGCTCGGAATGGGACTTCGAGCCCGAGAGCAAGAAGTTTATGACGGTGGATCCCACCCGCTTCGGCGTCAATCTGATCGTATATGCGCTCACCCGCTGAGCGCGGTGCGCTGCGGCGCGTGCGCCGAGGAATCGAGTGGGCGCTCAGGGCCGCGCTCATCGTTGCTCTTCTGGTCTCGATTCGCGAAGCGCTTACGACGATGCGCACGCTTCCGTCGCTTGGCGCGAAAGGCGGTGACGGTGCGCTGCGATCTGCGCTACGGGATTGGAGCACCGTTTCTTCTCCGCGCGAGGCGCACCTTCAATTCGATTCCACACCGACCGCCTCGACGCGTGATTGGGCTGCAGCGCTGCCCGGGGCATCCACCGCGCTCACCTGGAGATCAAAGCTCGCGCCGGTGGGCGTTTCGGTCGAGCCAATCGCGGATCCGAAGGGCGCGAGCAGAATCTTGATCGCGGCGCCATCGAAGAGCCGGGTCGCACTCGCCGATTCGCTCGGGGTGATGGACAGCGTTTCCGTTCGCACCGTTGGCGCTGTTGTAGGTCCCGTGTATGCGCGCGGGCGGGTGCGCGAAACGCTCGGTGGCTCGCTCGCCGTTGGCGCGCGCACCGATTCCTTGATTGTCAGACCCGTGCTCCTGCTCGGCCGAGCCGGGTGGGAGCCGAAGTTCATCGCCGCGGCGCTGGAGGAGTATGGATGGAAGGTTGACGCGCGGTTGGCGGTTTCGCCCGGCAACGACGTCGTCCAGGGATCGCCTTCGGTCGCGATCGATACCTCGCGGTACTCGGCGGTCATCATAACCGACACGTCGGCGTCGCGCTACGGAGCGGCGATCGAGCGATACGTGCAAAATGGCGGAGGGCTGATCGTCGCGGGCGAGGGAGCATCGGCCCCAACTCTCCAACGATTGTTGCCCGCAATTGCCGGCGACGCGTTGCCCGCCTCCGAATTCACTGTCGCGCATCCGAGAAACGCGCTCTCGCTGCGGCCGTTGAACAGACTCCGGCCGGGCGCTGTGGCTTTGGAGAT
>JBKJHG010000127.1:0-15699 GCA_046599115.1 Gemmatimonadaceae bacterium | reverse complement strand
GAGCGTGAAGATCACCGCGAGCACAGCGAACCCGACGAGGATGCCTAGCGCGAGCGGGCCGGCGACGTGCGGGCCCTCATTGAACAGCGCCTGATAGAACAGCGCCGTTTCCGCGCCCTCGCGGTAAACGGCGAGAAATGAAACGAGCGCCAACGCCTTGCCGCCGCCGTGCTCGAGCGCGTCTGTCACCTTCTCCTTGATGAACTGCTGCCACTTCACCGCTTCCACGCGCGAGATGAGCCAGTAGCTCACCGAGAAAAGGACAGCGACGGCAATGAGCATCGTGATTCCTTCCACGATGTCGCGGCTCGCCGGTATCGCCGAGAGTATTGTTGAAAGAATGATCGCCGTCGCGAAGCTCGCGAGCAGGCCGAGCACGATGCCGATCCAAATGGACTTGAGACGCTCGCGATGTCCCATCTTGATGAGAAACGCGACCACGGCGCCGATGACGAGAATCGCCTCGAACCCTTCGCGCACGATGATGAGCAGCGATTGGAGAAATGCTTCCCACGCTCCCGAGGGGCGTTGGTTCAGGTCGATTACTTCCGGAAGTCCGTCGGCGATCGCATCGCGCGATTCCGTAGCGCCCGCGACGTCATCGCGCTTCACCGCCCCTTTGAAGTCGGCGAAGTGGCGCTCCATCGATGTCACCAACCCCGGCTTTTTCGCCCGGGTTGGAGTCTCGAGCGGCTCGAATGCGATGTACGCGTCGAACGCCTTGTCGCCAGCCTCGGCCTTCTTCCCCGCGCGCGCGAAATCGAGAGCACTGTCGAGGAGCGCGAGGATCGTTCTCGATGTCGCCGAGCTCGCCGAGTTTACGGCGTCGGCGGGCGCAGGGAGCCGCATCGGCTCGCCGCGCATCGAGTATACGTAGTTGATGATGTTCCACCGCTGCTGCGACGGCAGCGACCCGAATGACGGCATCGCTGTTCCGCGCACTCCAACGCTCACGACATTGTACGCCAGAGAGGGAGTCATCTCAGGCATCTTCACCCGGCTCGCGATCGCCGGGGGCGGCGTGCTGAGAGATTTCGCCATCGGGCCATTGCCGAGCCCCGACATTCCGTGACAGGATGAGCAGCTCGACGTGAACAGCGCGTGCCCGGCGGCAGTATCGAGACGCGCCGTGGGGAGGTCCATCGCGCCGGCGCTGCCAAGCGCGGTGAGGAAGCGCTGGTGGATCATCCTCAGGTCAGCGGGCGGCCGCTTTGCGGACACTGCGCCAATGAGGGTGTCAAGCACGGCCCTGATCTGCGGCGCGTCGTATCCCGTGATCCTGGCGGCGATCTCCTTCGCGTCCACGAGAAACCCACTCGTCTCCTTGTATTCGTCGGCGGAGATCAACGCGCCACGCGCGTCAACCGCCTTCGCATACTCCTCGACGGCGACGCTGACGATGCTGGAGACCCTTTTTGCGGAGTTATCCTGGGCGGAGAGGGCGGTTGCCGCCAGGAGCGACGACAGGAGCAGAGCCCCGTCGCGCCATACCCTGATTTTCATTGCCGAGTAAATCTATCTGGATAAGGGCAAGGAGCAACCGACGGGGCTAAAAACTGCCCGCCAGCTCACGGTCGGACGTTGCCGCCCGAACACCGGTGCGCTGCTCGAAACGGCTGACGAAGGCGGTCAGCGACTCACTGGAAAACTCGCCCCGGGACATAGCGAGAAGGGCGATGACGCGCTCGATCGACTCCGGCGCACCCTCGACCTCCACCAGCGTATCCATTCTTGGATAGACCTCGAAGCGGACTGTCGCGCCATCGACCTCGTACTGAGCGATGCGGCGGTCGATCTCGCGCACGACGATGAAGCCGAGCTTGCGCAGGATGGTCGCCAGCGACTCTCCGTTCGAGATGTCGATGGAAATCTCCTCACGCACCTTGTAGCCGGTCGTGGTATCCGACGGCCCTTTCCAGTCGAACTGGACTTTCGATTCCGGCTTCCCCGAGTAGGTCCGCAGCCTGATAACTTCGTCCTTGACGGCAAGCGCTCCCGCTTCAGTATCGTAGCGGCGATCCTGAAGGGTTCCTTCAAACACGAGCTTAGCGCCGGCCAGCTCGAGCAGCTGTCGTTTCGCGGCGGCTTCCTCGACGACCGCCTTGAGTTCGACCTCACGCACGGGAGATCGTCCCGACTACAGCCACCGTGTCCGAGAGATCCTCGAATACCGCGAATGGATCGTGGCCGCGGAGATCATCAACCGAGTAGTGTCCCGTCGCGACTGCGATCGCGCGCGCACCCAGCTCCCGCCCGCACGCGATGTCAGCCGGCGTGTCCCCGATGACGTAGATCCGGTCGCCGGCGAGGTCGAGCCCGAGCGACTGCTTCGCGCGCTGCTGTGCGATCGCGGGGAGCATTGGGCGGTGCTCGTGATCAGAGCCGAACGCATTGATGCGGAATCGTCCGAAATCCACCCCCGCCGCCGCGAGCTTTCGTTTCGCCCCCTGGACTATGTTGCCGGTGAGGAGCCCAAGTATGACGTCGTCGCGCTTTTCCAGGGCGTCCAGCAGCTCGGGAATGCCGGGCAGCGTCCGCACCTTGTACTCGCCGCTGCCGATCCGCTCATCGAGCCCACCGACGTAATGTTCCATCACCGAATCCATCCGCGCGTCGATGAGCTCGTCGCCGTGCCCCTCGCCCTTCATCACCTCACGGACGATCTGCTTGTCGGTCTTGCCGTCGTAGCGGTACAACCCGCTTCCCGGAGAGCCGAAGACGCTCGTCAGCGCGCTCTCCATCGATGCGCGACCAACGCCTTCGCTCTTCAGCATCGTGCCGTCTATGTCGAACAGGACCAGTTTCATTTGCGTGTCAGGAGGATTCCACCGACTATCGTCACCATTCCCACTCCCTGCCAGGGCGTCGGTACTTCGTTAAGAAATATCCAGGCAATGAATATCGCCACGACTGGATGAAGATTTCCGTAAACCGACGTGCGCGTCGCTCCCAACACACGTAGTCCGCGATACCAGAACATATAGGCGATGACCATTGAAACGATGCTCGAATAAAGAACCGCCGCCCACGCGCCGGCCCCGATCGCCCTCCAGTCCTGGCGTGCCAGCGCCGGCGATGTAGCGACGAGCAGCGGAATGGCGCCGCCGAGCATCGAGATCGCGGAGATGTGCATCGCGCTGACGGTTTGTGTGTAGGGCTGGAGTCCAACGCTGTACACGGACCAGAAGATCACGCCGGCAAAAACGAGCGCCGATCCCACCATCGTCGAGCTCCCCGCGCCGTGCCCGCCGCCGATTATCACGAATGCCACCCCGGTGACCGACAGCGCGATCCCCGCGAGCGTCGTTCTCTTCACGTGCTCGAGCCCACGCATCCTGCTGGCAATGGCGATGAACGCCGGGCTCGCTCCGACGATCAGCGCCGCGTCGCCGGCTCTCGTGCGCGACAGCCCGGTGATGAACAGTATCTGGTAAAATCCGTGACCGATCACTCCTAACAAGAGAAGCCCCACCCACGTCCTGCGGTCGAGCTGCGGGCGTTTTCCGATCAGCATCACCGCCGCCAGCACGATCGCTGACAGCGTTACCCGCATCGCCGCGAAGACCTGCGGATCGATGTGCTGGGTTGCGTACTTCGCCACGCTGAAGTTGATCCCCCAGATCACCGCCATCAGAATCAACAGCAGATCTGTAAGACCGAACTTTTGTTTTGTCGAACTGTCGTTCACCCGGGTAAGCTACCCGCGGCCCGCGTCGTGCGTCTACTTTCGGAAATGCACATCTCCTTTGCTGTTTTCGCGGACGCCGCCAATCTCTCCCAGGAAGGCAAGCTGAACATCCTCGGCGTGTTCGACGCCGTTCAGGTTGCAGCATTCCCGACGATTCATCCGCGCACGCATTTCGTCGTGCGCCTCAAAGCGAACTCCGACGACGCCGGCCAGCACGTGCTGTCATTCCGCTGGCTGAGCCCGATGGAAGAAGAGCTATGGTCGTCGTCCGGAGAGTTGACCGTCGCCAGCCCGCCAAATCCGGTGTTCGAGGTGGATCTGCCCATCATCGCGTCCATCGACCTGCCGCTCAACTCCGCCGGCCAGTATCGGATGGAAGTTCTGCTCGACGGAAAACGAACGACCGACGCGCGCCTGATCGTGAGTGGGCCGCCGGCGGCGATGATGCCCCCCGCCGGCAAGCTGTTCAGCTAAGCACGCGCCGGGCGGCGCGCAATCGTCCGCGGAGGAGTGTCGTGTACTCTTCGGAGCTTTCCAGATCGTCCACCGCGTGCCCTCCCCGGCCCAGCGCCTGATGCACGACGCGCGAGCCGCCGAGAGACATCGCGACGTGGCTAATGCGCGCTGTCGGCTCGTCGGAGAAAAAAAGCAAATCTCCCGCGCGTAGCTCTGAAAGATCGGGCTGCAGCGCGGCTCCCGTCTGGGCCTGCATCCACGCATCGCGGGGAAGCTGCACGCCGTGGAGCGCGAACGAGCTCTGCGTGATGCCGGAGCAGTCCGCTCCCCACGGAGTCACCCCGCCCCACTCGTACGAAGTTCCTTCGAAGTAGGTCTGTGCGCTCGCCGTGATCGCGTCGCCCGTCGGCGGGAACGTAGCGCGCCTTTCCTCGAGCGTCATCGCCAGACCGGAGGTGCGCACCTCGTTGTTGGTAATCAGCGCGCCGAGTGGGAGCTTGCGCGTGGATCCGTTCGAGTCGCGTACGCTGCAGCCGAGAGAGAGCGGGCGCGAGTCGTTCCAACCGGTGAGGAGGGGTTCTTCGCAGTCCGGAAGACTGCCGACATATCCCTGATGAACCCAGCCTTCGTACCCATCTCCGCTGCGTACTCGAATCCAGAACCCCTGACGGCTGATGACTTCGGCGCCGTGTCCGCGCAGGAGCTGCGACACCTGCGTCGCGCGAACGTCCGCCTCGGCCAGCATCGGGGCGATCGCCGCCATCGCGGTTACTCGCTCGCTCAATGCTCCGGCCAGTCTATGCGTGGATTCGCGAATCTCGACGGCGGCGCGGCAGCGCCTTCCTCAGAGCATTTCTTGCAGAGCACGACGCCTCGAAACGTGCAGATGATGCAGACGAACGTTCCGCAGTTCGTGCACGGATAGCCTTCCGACGCGCGCTCCTGGTTTCCGCACGCGCGGCAGATCATCGCGTCGCGCTCTTTGATGTCTTCCTTCTTCATTCGCGTCGGGCGGAAGAGCTGTTCACCCGCACAATGTAGTTTGCAGGTGCCGCGAAGGAAAACTCCCTAAAACCGCCAATTGCGAAAAAAGTCGATTCCGAACTGGGGAGGAGTGGGCTGAAGGCTGCGCACCGCGGTCGAATGGCAAACGGCGTCGCTGGAGCCTGGCTCCAGGCCCGCCTGCGCGCTGTACACCGAGCTGATTCTGTACTCGAGCTGCAGACCGAGATTCTCTTTGAAAAACGTCGGGTCGGTGAAGCAGAGCCCTGTGCTCAAGCTCAGGAACCATTTGCTTCCAATTTGCTTGCCGAGAATCGCGCGCGTGTTGAGCAGATTGTAGTAGTACGGATTTGCGGCGCGCTCCGCCGCGTTTGCGCCGCCGACGCTCGCTGTCTGGAGCTCGACGATGTCGAGCACGTTTTTCGGAATGGCATTGCTGAGCAGCGTGCCGCCGTACTGAAGCGCCGCGCGCGCGATCTGCGATCCGTACTCGCTCGATGAGTTGTTGAAGCCGATCGCCGGCGCGCCGGTTACGAGATAACTGAGAAGATCGCTCTCCGAGAGCGGCAGGTTGTCGGGATTGTCGAGCGCGAGCTGCGGATTCGAGAGCGATCCGCTGATCGTCACCCGTACCCGCACGTCGCGCCCGTTCGCGCTTTGCCTCGGCTGCCGCACCGTATGAATGGCGCGGATGTCGAGCGAAGGATTGAGATCGGGCGTCCCGAAGAAGCGCAGCGTCCCGCTTTCGACGTCAAACGTAGGCTGCACGAACGGGTCGACGAGATTCAGGCGATACGTTCCGCGGTCGGCGCTCAGCGTACCGTCGAGCGTGAGCTGCCCGGCATCGCCGCTACGGGCGCCGGGGCCGAGCGCGACATCGAGAGAGCCGCCGAGCTTGATGTTCGCCTCCGAGGAGCGAAGCCAGACGTCCTGTCCGATCTGCACTCGCACATTCTCGAGCGTGAGATTCCTCGCCAGATTGCGCGGTGTCTTGGGCAGCACCTCGCGGTTGCGAGAGAGAATTGTATCCACCGCGGTCCGAAATTCCGGATCGGTGATATCCACGACGTTCTTCCGGATCAGGTCGGGGATGTAGATCGTACCGCGCTCTACGCGCAGCGTGCCGCGCAGCAATGCGGCGCGGTAGGAGCCGGTCAGGGATACCGCCGAGCCCGTCGACACATCGAGCGAGGCAAGACCCGGCGCGTCGATAACGCGGAAGTTCTGCGCCGTCGCGTTGAGAGTGAATCCCGGATTGTCGTAGCGCTCGAAACTGATAGCCCCGTCAACGGACACCATTCCGCGCCGCTCCTTGTTTGTCTCGGCGGAAAGTCGTCTGATGTGCACACTGTCTCCCGCCAGCTCGACGTCGGCGCGGATATGCTGGAGCTTGGCGCCCAGGTTGGAAAGGGATGCGGAAGCGTCGGCGACCGTGACTTGCCCGAACAGCTGCGGCTGCTTCACACTGCCGCGAACGTCAACATCGGCGACGATTCCGCCGTGCGCCTCCGTCAGCGTCGGCACGAGAGCGCGGAAGAGACTGATGTCAACGCTGTCGGTGCGGATCCGCCCTCTTATGGAATCGTGGCTGAGGCGGAGATTTTCCACGATCAGCCGCGCGTTCGTGCTGTGGCGTAGAACAAGCGAGTCGAGCAGCAACGCGCCTGGCACGATCGCCAGTCGCGCCACTGAGCTCAGACCGTACGTGTTTTCCTTGTCCACCCTCACGTCGAGTTTGGAAAGCTCGACGCGCGCCGTGTCCGGAATTGCCGTGAACGTTCCGCCGAACAGAACGTTCACTCCATCGCGGTTCGAAAGATCCCCGTGGAACTCGCGCAGGCTTCCGGCCGGGTGCTGTCCACGGGGAACGCTGGTTCCCTGGGAGATGGAGAGGCCGGCGCTGTCGAAATGCACCGGTCCCGCGTTGACATCCTTACCCCGGAGATCCCCGTTCACCACGCGCATCCCGCGCAAGTCCGCGACTCCGAAATCGCCCAGCACGGTGCCAATCGTCTTCGAGCCGAATCCGAGATCCGTGCCGCGCAGCTTTCCGCCGATGTCCATCCTGTTGCCGAGACTCGTCACGCTCCCGGTGAAATCGAAGGCGCCGTGCAGCGAGTCGGGCAATGATGAGCGCATCGAGGGCGGAAGGAGCCTCATCGCGCTTCCAATCGAATCTCCGCGAACGCGGAGTCGGAGCTCCGAGCGGGCGGAGTCAGCCAGCGATATCGTGCCGGCGGCGGACGCAACGATCGAAGCGGCGCGAAGCGACAGCGTGTCGAACCGTATGCGGCCGTTGCCGATCGTGAGCTTTGCCTGCGACGGATCGAGCGCGAGGTCGCCGACGGTGGAATGCGCGAGATTCACCGATACGGATCCAGCGAGATCGTTTGCCGCGCTGCCGTGAATATCGATGATCGAGGATGTGTTCAGGCGCGTCACCGGCATCTTCTCATTCGCGAACAGCGTCCGGAGATCGGCGTTCGTCGTGCGGGCATCTCCGCGCGCGGCATAAACCGGGGCATCCGAATCCACTGTCCCGTCGTATGCGATTGTGCCACCGGCGCCCGTGAGCGTGGTTACAACGCGCAGGTTTGGGCTGGTACCGGCAATCTGCATCGGACCCGAGTAGTCGCCGCGCAGCGGGATGCCCGGATACGATCGCGCCAGCGTCGTGAATGACAGCGGCTCCGCGTTCAGCTTCAGATCGTAGTTGAGAAACTTCCCCCACGTCACGCGCCCGCTTCCCCTCGCACGCGACTCGGGAGTGGTGCCGTCGTGGTGGGCGAGCAGGGCGTTGCGAAAGCGCACGTCGAGCCACGACGAGTCGAGCGTCGCAACGCCCGACACCGTTCCCTTCAGACGAGGGAAGAGAGGATTCAAATACTGAAGCGTGCGCAGGTCGAGCGTCGCGACCGAGACGTCGAACGAATGGAAGGCGGTGAATGCAGGAAAAAGGATGTCGAGCTCGCCACGTCCCGTCGCCTTTGTGATCGCACCCGGAACGTGCGCGTCGGCGAAGGTGAGCGCGGACTGCTCGACCTTGAAATGAGTGAGCGGACCGCCGGACGCGGTTACCGTTCCGGTTATGTCGCCCTGCCAGTCGTACGGAAACTTCTTTCCATTCAAGGTGCGCAGCAGATCGAAATTGACCGGTTCGGCCTTCAGCGCGACGTCTTTCACGATGAGAATCGGCCCGCCCGTCGCGAACGTCATATGTCCGGTGAGATGCGACCGTGTGCTCCGCACGTCCATATTCCAAAGCGTGTAATCGAGCGTCGCGAAGTCCTTCGGGGTTCGAATGTCGAGATCCATCTTTCCGCCGCCCGTGATCGGAAGCGTCGGATAAACCCACGCGACATCGCTCATCGAAACCGAGTCGCCCCTGACGTGAATCTGATACCGGATCGGAAGGTCGCTCCCCCACACGACTTTCCCCTTCGCTTGGCCGGTCGAGCCGGGCAGATCCCAGTGAGTCGCGTTGACCCAAAGCGAGTCACCGAGGTGCGTCGCGCTGCCTGTTACGTTTCGAAACTTGAACGGCGGATCGGGCATGTCTACGCTGCCGCTGCGAATGACCACGTACCTTCCCACACTGTCCGGATCGGCGATGCGCGTGTAACCCAGCTTCGCCTGCAGCTTCGTCCATCGCCAGGTGCGCACGAGTCCTTCACGTGTTCTGCGAATCGCCGCATCCGGTTTCGCCAGGTCGGCGGCGATCGTGCTATCGCGCGCCCTCCCTCGCAGCCATTCGGCGGGATGCCACGGAAGAGTGAGACGCACATCGGCGTTGTTCACGTCGGCGGAGTCGAGCACGATGAAGTCGCCGAATCCCCGCTCGTTCCTGATTTCCTTCTGCACGCCGGCCGGGAACACGCGCCGCCAATTCCACTCGCCGTTCTCGTGCTGTCTCAGCACAACTTTCGGGTGCTCGACGCTGACGTGACCGAGAAGTATCCGCCGGTCGAACAGATCGCGCACGTCGTACGTGACGCGAATCGGGCCCGTCGCCACAAAGAGTGAATCCTCGTCGTCCCTGATCTCGAGAGAGTCGATCGTCGCCCCGTCGAAGAAACCGCCGCTGATTCTTCCGATATACATCCTTCCCTTCACCTTTCCCTTCACCATCGACTCGACGAGCGAGCGCACGCGATCCTCGCCGAAGCGGGTGTGCGTCAACGAGACCAGCGCGACGACGATGAGAACGCCGAGCGACAGGAGCACGGTCGCGCTAGCGATGACGACCCTCAGCCGGCGGGTCACTCTAGAACGCCTGGCCGATCGCGAAGCTGAACGTCAGACGACTGCGGATGCTGTTCTGCGCCGCCGGCCTGAAAGTCGAAGGACATACTCCATCCGCCTGCGTGATCTTCCCCTCGCTCGGGCCCGAGCCGATGTGCGACACGATCTTGTTGTTCGGGCTCACGCAGGGAAGTCCGCCACCTTCGGACGCCGTCGCCTCGTAGTACAGTGGACCGGCAGGACGCGCGTAAGGATTGTACCCGATCACCGCTCGCACCGGTCCGACGGGAGAGAACGCGGTCAGCTGGATTCCCGGAGTCACCTTGAGGCGCACCGCTTCGGCGACGCGTCCTCCGCGGTTCCATACCTCGCCCGCGTCGGTGAACAGCGTCCACTGCAGCAGCTCGGGCAGCACCGGGCTCTTCAGCCGCAGCTCGATGTTGCCTACCGCGAGAGTGTTTCCGCCGACGGGCACCAGACGGCGATATGTCTTTACTGAATCAGCGACGCGAAGCGCGGTGTCCCCCGACGGCAGCGCGACGGGCACGAATCCGTTCGAGATGTAGATCACCGAACCGAGCTCGTTCTGCGCGAAGCCGCGCACCGTCGTCGGTCCGCCGGCGTAGAGGCGCTCCTGCGGGGGAACGAATCCGGCGGCCGACCCAAAGCTTCTTCCGAACACGATCCCGCCCCGAATTCTCAGCGCCAGCACGTTGCCTCCGCCCGCGTCCCAGTAGCGCGCCGCGTCGCCGACAAGCTTGCTGAACGTCAGCCCCTGATCGGAAAAAATCGCCGGCGACGAATGCCGCGCCTCGAATCTCACTACCGCCCCGCGCGACGGATTGAGAAGACTGTTCGCGTTGTAGCGCGTTACCGACGCGCTCAACACCGCCAGCCGCTGCGTCTCCTCCAGTCGCTTGCGCGCTTCGGCGTCGCAGACGTTGAACACCGCGCAGAACAGCGCCGGCTGCGCTTCCGTCCTGCCGAGGTCGAGGGAGTAGGCGAGGTTCACGGGGGTCCGCGCCCAGCGCTGCCACGCGAGAGACGCAACGCCTCCGATCGCCGTCGTCCGAAGATACGCGTTGTACTCCGAGATTCGCTGGCTGTACACCGTAAGCGTCGGAATAGTCCGCAGCCCGAGGAACGCCGGCTGCCGCAGCGTCGTTCCGACGTAGTAGTTCAATCGGTTGCTGAACACGTCGCGCTTCGCCTGCGGACAAAGTGCCTCGACGCCGTTGAGCGGCTTGCCGATTCCAATCTTCGACACGCGAGTGGTGAAATCCAGCCGCCGCGCACCACGAAGGAAATTGTAGTTCGACAGCTCCCCGGTGAGCCGGAAACAATCGAGCGTTCCGTAGCCCGCCCCCAGTCTCGCCGCGTGCATCGCCGCCTCGGAGAGAGTCACGTCGAGGTTGATGACGGAATCGGTGGCGCGCATCGAGCTGTCGGGCGAAATCGCGACGTGCTCGTAGGCCTCGGTCTGATAGAGAGCGCGCTGCGCGCCAATGATATCGTCTTCGCGGTAGAGATTGCCCGTCTTGAGCCCCATCACGCGACGCACGACCGAGGTTGGAATCTGCTGCGTCTTTCCCGGGAGCGGGACGACACCGATGTTGAGCCTTCCGATTCTCGTCAGCGGCCCGGTGGTAACGGTGAGCGTGTCCCAGGCGGCAAGTCCGCTGTCCGCGAGTGCGAAGCTGTTCATCACTGAGGCGAGCGGGTAACCGCTGTTCCGGAGCCGCCGCGCAATTGTGTCGCTCGCCATTCCGATCAGTATCCGGTCAAAGCGTCCGCCCGCTTCCGGGCCGACTCCCCGCGCCAGCTCCTCGCCCGACGGAACAGCCGACAGCCCGTTCACCACGAAAGATCGCAGCATCGATTGCGGCCCCTCGTGTATCGCGAACTTCACTTCGATGCTTCGTGATCCCATCGCCCTCAGCACGGTGTCCACAGTTACTCGTGGATACCCCCGAAGACGGTAGAAGATGATCAGCCGCGCCCGATCGTTCGGGAGCTCGGCGCGGTCAAGACAGTGCCGCTCCGTAAACGGAAGTGGAAGAACCCTGCGCGCCCAGCCCGACGGCGTGGTGACGATGATCCTCGAGAGGTCCGCGTCGGTGAAGCCGTGGTTGCCCGTGAACGTGAGCTTCTTTACCTCGACGTCGCCCGGGTCGCAGCGCACATCCTGCGCGCGCGCGGAGATCGGTACAGCAGAGCCGATGAGAACGAAGAATGCCGACAGCGCCAGCCGCTTACGGCTCGCTGCCATCAACCTGTTCGAAGCCGGCCCGCGGGCGGGGCGCCGGAGGGCAGCTCGCGTGGCAGCTTTGACGTCGGAACCAGTGGCGTCCGCTGGATTAAGAGTTGCACTAGGTAGAACGTGGCCAATCCGGCCGCGACAGCTACGCCGACGGCCGGCACGAAATCCTTGGCGACCAATTTTCGGCGATAATAGTATTCAGCACTCACGATCGGAAAACTCCCGGGGGTTTCGAAAGTTCTCTTGCGTTCCCCCTCACTGTCAACCGTCACGACTATGCGTATCAGTCGAGTTTTTCTGCTTCTCGCGCCCGCTCTCCTCGCTTGCGGAGGCGGCGGGTCCGGCAGTTCGAGAACAAGCATCGTTGATTCACGGGACGAATACGATCCAAGATCGCTCGATCCGGCACTCTCCACGGACGTTCCCACCGGGCGTGCGGTCGCTTATGTCTTCGACGGACTGACCCGCTTTACTCCAGACGCGCGAGTCGTTCCGGGTCTCGCCACTTCCTGGGACGTCACTCCCGACGGCGTGACATACACATTCCATCTCCGCACCGGAGTCAAGTTCCACGATGGCCGGCCGTTCACTGCCGCCAACGTCGGCCACAGCTTCCAGCGCGTCCTCGATCCCGCCACCAAGGGCGGACGAGGGTGGCCGCTCTATCCGATAAAGGGCGCCGAGGATTACGCCGCGGGAAAGCTGAAATCGATCGACGGCATCGCCGTTCCAAACGATTCGACCGTCGTCATCACCCTCAAGGAGCCGTTCGCGATCTTCCCCAAGCTCCTCGCGATGCCGGTCGCTTCCATCGTGCCCGACAACGTTCCTCCCAACTTCGGCGAGCACCCTATCGGGACCGGCCCGTGGAAGTTCGTCGAGTGGAAGCACGACGATTATCTCAGGTTTGCCAAGAACGCGTCGTATTTCGACGGCGCGCCTCTCACCGACACTCTGACCGCGCGCATCTTCCCCGAGCGCAGCACTGCCGCCGCCGAATACGAGGCCGGCAACATCGACATCCTCAATGTTCCCGAGCAGGAGTCGCGCACCTGGGAATCGGACGAGAGCAAGAAGAGCCAGCTGCAGTCCGCACCCGCGCTTCGATTCTGGTACGTCGGCATCAACACCACGCGCGGGCCCCTCAGCGACGTCCGCGTCCGCCAGGCTCTCAATTACGCAGTTGACGTTCCGACGATGCTCAACCGCCTCCTCAGTGGCCGCGGCGATCTCGCGGCAGGCGTCATTCCTCTCACTCTCGCCGGCGCCGACAAGACGCGGAAGCCTTACGCCCACGACATCGCCAAGGCGAAGCAGCTCCTCGCCGCCGCCGGCCACCCGAATGGAATCGATCTCGAGCTGTGGGTCTCGCAAACGCCGCCATTTCCCAAAGTCGCGCAAACGATCCAGGCGAATCTCGCCGAAGCGAATATTCGCGTGAAGCTCGTCCAGCGCGACGCGTCGTCGCAGCGCGAAGCCGCCCGCAAAGGCAACACCGACCTCGTCCTCAAGGAGTGGTGGGCCGACTATCCGGACGCCGAGAATTTTCTTTATCCGCTGCTACACAGCGTGAACAAGGGAGTCGGCGGCAACATCTCTTTCTACTCGAATCCGGAATTCGACCGCATAGTCACCGCCGCGCGCCGCGAACAGGATGACGCCAAACGCGCCGCGCTCTACACCCAGGCCGATCAGATCGCCTTCAACGACGCGCCGATGATCTTTCTCTTTTTCTACAAGGATCTCTTCGCCGTCCAGCCCTGGATCAAGGGCTTCACCGTCCCCGCAGTCTTCAACGCACAGCGGTGGACGACAGTCAGTATGACGAAGCGGTAGAATAGGGACGAATGCTCGCCTTCATCGCGCGCCGGCTCCTCCTCTCCATTCCGACTTTGTTCGGAGTGCTGGTGGTGGTGTTCCTCCTCCTTTATGTCGCGCCGGGTGATCCGGTGCAGGAGATGGTGGGCGAGCGGGCCGACGCAGCGACGATCGCGCGCCTCAGAAAGGAGCTCCGCCTCGACGAGCCGCTCCTTTCGCAGTTCACCCACTATGCCGGCGGCGTCCTGCGCGGCGACCTCGGCAATTCCTACATCACCCAGCGGCCGATCATCAGCGACATCCGCGAGCGCTTTCCAAAGACGCTACTCCTCGCCGGAACCGCGATGCTGCTCGCTTCCATTCTCGGCATCACACTCGGAGTGCTAAGCGCGCGTAATCCCGGCGGATGGTTCGACCGCCTCGGACTAGGTGTCGCCTACCTTGGGATTTCCTTTCCGGTTTACTGGGTCGGACTGATCCTGATTCTCGTCTTCGCCGTGATGCTGAAGTGGCTCCCTCCGTCGGGATACGGCGGAATCAAATTCCTGATTCTTCCCGCGTTTGCCCTCGGATCGCGCTCCATCGCCTTTCTCGCCCGCGTCACCCGCTCGGCGATGCTCGACGTGCTCGGCGGAGAATTCGTCCGCACCGCCCGTGCGAAGGGACTGACGGAGAGGGTGGTCGTGGTGAAGCACGCGCTGCGAAACGCCCTCATTCCCATCGTGACTGTGCTCGGTCTCGACTTTGGCTACTACCTGACCGGCAGCATTCTCACCGAGACGATTTTCAGCTGGCCCGGCATCGGACGCTATGTCGTCAACGCGATCACCCGCCGCGACCTGCCGGCGATTCAAGGATCGGTGCTTTTCCTGAGCGTCGTGTTCGTGCTGGTGAATCTCCTCACCGATCTCGCCTACGCCAAAGCGGATCCGCGAGTCGCCTACAACTGACCCGGCACTCCGCTTGCCACTAGTTAGACGCCGCCATTCTGCGGCAATTGCAACGGAGACAGATGGCAGCGATCGCCGATCGAGAGGGCGCGCTGCGCGGAGAGATCGAGAAAATCGAATCGGGATCGGGGGCCAAGGCCGTAGCTGTGGCCGTCCACGATACTGAAACGAGCTTCGAGCTTCATTACCGCGCCGACCGATGGTTCCACGCCGCGAGCACGATCAAGGTGCCGATACTGCTCGGCGTCTTTGACGGCGTCGCGAACGGGCGCCTGCTGCCGCATTCTCGCATCCACGTTCGCAACCGCTTTCTCAGCGTCGTAGAGGGGTTGCCCTTTCGCGTCGAGTCCGACCGCGACGCGAACTCATCGGTGCACGCCGCCATCGGCAAAATGCTCCGCGTCGAGGAGCTCGCCCACCATATGATCGCCACCAGCAGCAATTTGGCGACGAATCTTCTCCTCGACGTCGTCGGGCTTGAGTCGGTTCAGAAAACGCTCCAGGACCTCGGCGTTGACCAAGGCATAGACATCAAGCGCGGCGTCGAGGACCAGCTCGCATTCGAGAACGGGATCTATAGCAGCGTCACCGCCGACGGACTCCTCCAGATTTTACTTCTTCTCGCCGAGGGAAAGGCGTTTTCCCCCGCGCTGTCGAGGAAGATGATGGACATCCTCCACGGCCAGGAGTTTAATCGCGGCATCCCTGCGCGACTGCCGAAGGGGACGCGCGTGGCCCACAAAACCGGCGAGATCTCGACGATGGCGCACGACGCCGGTGTCGTCTATCTCCCCGACCGCAAGCCGTATGTGCTGGTGATTCTCACCGAGTGGGATGCGGACGCCTCCGGCAGATCGAAGGCGATCGCCGAAATCTCGCACTGCGTTTACGAAGCGCTGACGGACAGGCAATGAGCGACGAAAGCACATTCGCGCTGTCCGTCGTAGACGGACTGACGCTTTCTCCGGAATACAGAAAAGCGCTCCGCCCCGGCGAGATGTGGGCCGATGCCGCCGGGAGGCAGCGGCAGCTGCCGCGGTACTTCTACGAGATCCCGTCCTGGGATGCCGCGATGAAAGTGCAGCTCACCCCGCACTTTCTCCTCTGGGAGTTCATCCAGGTTGACGTTCGCGAGACGCCGGTACTACTCAGCTTCCCGCGCTATGTCCCCTGCGCGATCACCCTCCTCGCCGTTTGCCTCGAGCGCTTCCGAGAAGCGGTCGGGAGCTTCGTACACATCTCGGCGAACGGCGGCTATCGCTCACCCGCGCACGCGTTGTCGC
>JBKJHG010000007.1:0-2879 GCA_046599115.1 Gemmatimonadaceae bacterium | reverse complement strand
ACATTCCGGTAATTGCGTCACGCTGTATGGCGCGCTTCGAAAAAATGCCGAGGAAGAAACCGCCGAGCAGCGCGCCGTAGGTGAAGGACGCGATCGAGAGCGCGACGACGACGATCGGAGTCTTGGAATTCTGCGGGAAGAGCAGCGCGCCGCCGGTGAGAATGATGCCCCACATCAGCGCGAACATTTTGCCGGTGCGGAGCGTGCGCGGATCGTCCGCAGAGCGTCCGGTGAGCGGCAGGTAGATGTCGAGCGTGGACGCCGCGGCAAGCGAGTTGATCGCTCCCGAGTGCGTGCTCATAGTCGCGGCGAGAATCGCGGCGAGGAGCAGCCCCACCAATCCGTGCGGCATGCTCGTGATGATGAACGTCGGGAAGATCGCGTCCGGGAGCGGAAACGTTTTTCCGGCGTTGAGCACCCAGAGTCCGACGCCGATCATAAGGAAGAGCGTAAACTGGATTATGATCGCGACTCCGCTTCCGATCACCGCCGCCTGCGCGTCCTTGAGGCTGCGTGACGAGAGCAGCCGCTGCACGATCATCTGGTCGGCGCCGTGCGAGGCCATCGAGAGGAACGCTCCGCCGATCAATCCCGCGAAAATCGTATGCGGCCGGTCGAAGCCGGTGTAGAAGTCGAGTATGTGCAGCTTTCCCGCTTGCGACGCGGTGCTGATGATCGTGCTCCAGCCCCCCGTCACCATATGGCCGATCAGCACCAGCGCGGCGACTCCGCCGAACAGATAAACGCACGCCTGCACGATTTCAGTCCAGACGACGGCGCGCATTCCGCCCTTGAAGGTGTATAAAATTGTGAGAGTGCCGAGCACGAGGACGGCGGTCGGCATAACCGCGCGCGCCGGAAGCAGGGGCCCGAGGATCAGCGCGATCGGAACCGCCGTCGCGAAGACGCGCACCGAATCGGCCATTCCCCGCGTGACCATAAACACGATCGAAGTGAATCGGCGCGTCGCCAATCCGAAGCGCTGCTCGAGAAGCGCGTAGGCGGTGACGAGATTGCCGTTGTAGTAACGCGGGAGAAGGGTGTACGCGACGACGATTCGCCCGAGCAGGTATCCGGTCGCGACCTGAAGGAAGCCGAGATTCCCGACGTAGGCGAGACCCGGAATGCTGATGAACGTCAGCGCGCTCGTCTCGCTCGCGACGACAGAGAAGAGAACCGCCCACCACGGGATGTTGCGGCTGGCGACGAAGTAATCCTTGCTGTCCTTCTGACCGCGCCCGATCCACACGCCGAGCGATGTGATGCCGACGAGGTACACGACGAGAACAATAAAATCGAGGGCGGTGAATTCTGTCCTCAATTCACCGCCCTCGATTTACGACTGACGCCGGCTGCGCGCTTACGCGGAGAACGACCTGCCGCAGCCGCAACCGCCGGTCGAATTGGGATTCTTGAATGTGAAGCCCGAGCCCTGCATCGAGCTCACGTAGTCAATCGTGACGCCGCTCAGATACTGTGCGGAGAACGGATCAACAAAAACGTTAAAGCCTTCGCCGGAGATCACCAGATCGTCCTCGGCCGGCTTGTCTTCGATCACGAGGCTGTACTTGAAGCCGCTGCAGCCTCCCGGCTGCACGCTCACGCGGAGACCGCCAACCTCGGCGGTTACGCCCTCGGCATCCATAAACTTCTTCACCTCGCCGCCCGCCTGCGGCGTGATGGTGACTTCTACATCGGATTGTGAAGAAACTGACATTGGTGTGTCCTCCTTGCCCTTTGGAATCTAGGGGCTTGCCGGAGCAGGTGGTAGAGCCGTCTCGCTTCGGAACGACCGGGCGATCCAGAGGAAGGAGGCGAGGGCGATTACGAGGAGCACGATCGCCGGCACCATCTCCCCGAAGATGAGCTTGCCGATCCCGAACAGCGTTGAATACACCGCCATTATCCCGGCGATCCAGTTCGTCCACGCGAGGGCGCCGCCGGGCGTCGCCTCCCGCCCGAATCCGGCGCGCGTGGAGACCCCCGCCCAGCCGGGACCACCGGGGCGGACGCGGCGGTAGAAGCTCTCCAGCACTGCTTCGTCCTCCGCCGGCGTCAGGTAAGTCACCGCTAACCAGATGATGGTGCTGACGATGACAGTTATGAGCATCACCCACGCGTCGGCGCGCAGGTCGCCGTCCGGGAAACGCCCCTTCACGAGCGTGATCGCCGCCACCGAAACGACGAGCGAAGCGATCATCGCGCTGATCTCGCTCCACGCATTGATGCGCCACCAGTACCAACGGAGAATCAGCACCAGGCCCGTACCGGACCCGATGGCGAGAAGGAACTTCCACGCCCCCTCGACCGTTTGGAGGTGCATCGTCACGAAAACAGATGCCAGGAACAACATCACTGTCGCCGAGCGTGAGACGGCGACGTAGTGCTTCTCAGTCGCATTGCGGTTTAGGAACCGCTTGTAGAAATCGTTGACGAGATACGACGCGCCCCAGTTAAGCTGCGTCCCGACGGTGGACATATACGCCGCCGCGAAGCCGGCCATCATTATTCCACGCCACGGGGTCTGGAGGAGATCCACGAATGCCTGCACGTACGCCGCTTCGTGATCGTGCATCGGGCCGATGCCGTTGGGGTAGAGCAGAACCGTGCACAACCCGGTGATGATCCACGGCCACGGGCGAATCGCGTAGTGCGCAACCTGGAAGAAGAGTGTCGCTAATACACCGTCGCGCTCCGTCTTGGCGGAAAAGATTCGCTGCGCGATGTAGCCTCCACCTCCCGGCTCGGCGCCCGGATACCAGGCAGCCCACCACTGCACTGACAGAAATACAGCGAGGGCGAGGAGCGGCATCCACGCGTACGCTTCGACTCCCGACGGTCCAAGCGACACTGGCAGAACGGAGATCGCAGCGCCGGAG
>JBKJHG010000238.1:0-5140 GCA_046599115.1 Gemmatimonadaceae bacterium | reverse complement strand
CGAATGGGTCGAAAATCGCTTCCAGACTGTCGGCGGGGATTCCTTTTCCGGAATCAGATATACGAATGAGGACGCGGTCGCCGTCCTCCGTTGCACCGATCGAAACAACGCCGTTCTTGCCGGTGAACTTTGCCGCGTTGCCGAGCAGGTTGACCAGGATCTGCTCCAGCTTTCCTTCTTCGACGTTCACGAGCTTCGAGTCGGCAGCGGACTCGCACGTGAACTTGATGTGCTTTTCGCGCATCAGCGGCTCGACGAGCGCGAACGCGGAGCGGAGCGCGCGGTCGGGAGAAACTGGCGACATACGGAGCTGTTCGTTCCCCGCGTCCAGTCTTGCGTAATCGAGGAGGTCCGAAACGACATCGGAGAGAAATTGCTCTGTCTTCTTGATTCTGCCGAGTGACTCCGACTGTTCACTATTGACTGGGCCCTGAACTCCCATCGACAGCATCTCGACGTATCCGGAGATCGTGTGGAGCGGCGTTCTCAAATCGTGGCTCACTGAAGCCAGGCCGTCCTGATAAACCCGGCGCTTTTTTTCCGCCGCATCCCGGTCGCGCGCCAGCGTATACGCGGACGCCGCAAATTTTCCGAGGCTCTCCATCAGGCGCACGTCTTCGGAATCGAAGAGGTGACGGACCGGCGGATGCGAGACGACCCAGATCGTGCCCATCGGTGTGTTGTCGCCGCCGGTGGTGAAGGGAAGCACCAGCCCTTCGGTGAACTCAATGCCGGAATCGAGGAAATAAGTGAACTTGAGGTCGGGACGGGCCAGGACCACCGGACCGCCTCGATCGAGGCAGAAGCCGCACGGGCTGAAATTGCGAGGCGTGGTGCCGCCGATATGATCGACCAGCTTCCCGGCGAGGGCGACCCACTTGAACTGCTCAGTTCCATCGGGCGCGACTTCCAGCATACTGATCCCGGCGGTGCTGGATTTCGAGCCTCCGCCGCACAGCTCGAGCGCGAGCGCGAGGAGTCCCTGAAGAACGGCGTGCGGCTCCTCGCTTACGCATTCCGCGAGCTTGTGCAGCGCTCGATTCTCCCACGCAGCATCGAGCCGTCGTCTGGCTCTCGCTTCGCGAACAGGCTGATCGATCATTCGGAATTCGGCGGCTGGATATCCTATCGCGTTCGCGACCGCCGGCTTCGTTTTCCGGGACGGATTCTCCTTGACCGAGGGGGCGTGTGCTGCTGAATCGCTGGTCGGCTGGAGTCTCGTCATTGGTTATCTCGGCGGAGGTACCACACAGCGATCGCTACCCGCTGCTACTCCCGAGACGTGCAACTATCGGTCCGGTGGGGTACAAGCGCGGGCGGGAATAGCTAACTCCCTGCCGTGCATACGCCTATCCCCTCGAAAGCTCGTCTCCGAGGTTGGCGGCGACGATAATCTCCACGATCGACCGCACACAGTCTTCTGCGAACACGCGCACCGGAACGATCAGCCGTCCGGGAAGGTGCGTCTTGCCCAAACGTCGCCTCGCCGCTTGAGTCACATACGTAGGAGCATTTGGCGGTATGACCGAGAGATCGTCTTTCCCTGCGATCAGCATCCGGAGATTCTCGATATTGACCGCCGACGCCAGGAAGCGGTGCACGAGCGCGAAGAAAGCCGGATCGACGACGACGACGTAAATGCGCCCCGCGCGCAGAAGTGTCCGCCACTCGTCCGTCATTATGCTGGGCCGAACCGACGCGACGATCACCTTTTTCCCCAGCTTCGTGCCAAGCTCCTCGACCTGCGCGCCGAATCCCTGCGTAGTCAGCAGCACGTGGGCGCGATCTATCGCCGCGGGCAATGGCTTTCTCGTCAGCTGGTCGGGCAAGATGGGAGAACACTCGATTCCGTAATCCCCAAGCAGCTCGCGACATAATCCTTCGGCCTGGTCGAGCGTGGTAGCGATGACGGCAAATCTGACCTTTCTGCCGAACGCCGCCATTTGCAACGCGTCGGTATAGTCGCGCAGAGAAAATCCGCGTACCACGGCGCCGACCAGAGTGTCGGTGAGCATTCGATCGGTAGGGAGGCGCTTCTCGCCCGGCAGCGCAATGACGGCGGCAACAAAAACTCCGGAGCGCGGGCGGAGCTCTACCAACCCTTCATCGGCGAGAGCGGTGTACGCAGCAAGCACCATCCTCGGATCTACGCCGAACTCCTCACCAATGTCACGCGTGCTGGGCAGGCGATCACCCGGGTTGAGCGCGCGCGTCTGCAGCCCCCGCTCGATGCGCTTTCGGAGGGCGGCGACGATAAACGATTTTCTCTGACCGGGCATTCGCCTCCGGATTGCCGCTTTTCTAAAACCCCTGTCAGGCAAAAACTCGACCCGCCAGCTCGGCGCGGGTCGAGGGTAGCGTGGCATTAGAACGCCTTTTTCAGTGCATCAGCCGCCATCTGCTCTGCAGATTTTGCCTTGTCCAGCACCGGGCCCATCCCAAAGAACTCGTGGGTCACTCCCATAAATGTATGCTGCTGAACCGCTACGCCGGCGGCGGACATCCGCTCCGCGAGCAGCTCTCCGTCGGTGCGCAGCGGGTCAATCTGCGCGTTGATGATCGTTGTCGGCGGGAGACCCTTGAGATTCGCGCTGACGAGATTGACGCGCGGGTCGGCCCGATCGGCCGCGCCACGCAGGTAGTTGTCAAAGAACCAGCTCATCATCGTCCGATTGAGTGGCTTCGCGTTGGCGTTCTCCACGTACGATGCGGTCGTCGTGTCGGTGCCGGCAATCGGATAAATCGAAACGATCGCGAGTGGCATCTGCATCCCGTTGTCGCGCGCCATTATCGCCGTTGCAACGGCAAGGCCGCCACCAGCGCTCTCGCCCGCGAGCGCGATGCGGTTCGGCTCTCCGCCCAACGCCGCCGCGTTTTTCATCACCCATTGATAGGTAGCGAACGCGTCATCGTGCGCGGCGGGGAATCTGTGCTCGGGTCCCTGCCGGTAATCGACGGAAACGACGACTGCTCCGCTGAGCTTGGAGATCGCGCGCGCGCCGCCGTCGTAAACGTTCTTGTCAGCGATGACCCAGCCGCCACCGTGATAGTAGACGACGAGCGGGAACGGTGCGTGTCCGACGGCGGGAGTATAGACGCGGACGGCGAGCGGGCCGGCGGCGGTTTCAATCATTCTGTCTACTGATCGCACCGCTGGGTCGGGTGCCGTGTCCATTCCGCGCTGCATCATCAGCGCCTTGACTGCGTCGGTTGGCGTCGGCTGCTTCCGCGCCTCAGCGGCGGTGAGACTCTCGATCGGCTTACCACCCATCGAGCCTAGCTGATCGAGCACTGCCTTCATCTGTGCGTCCGGCTGAGCCATCATTTGTCCGGAAATCATTGTGTTGTTGGCGGAAGATGTGCCACCCGAGCTCGAGTATCCCGAGCAGGCAGTGGTCACGGTTAGTAGAACGAATGCGCGCGGTGAGATTCTCATTTACTGGTATTCTCCGCTTACGGGTGGGTGCACGGCGAAGCAACGCACCACAAGGGCCGAAGCGCCGTTTTCCGTGCAATCGTGCCGCAAACGCGCGCGAAACTGTATCAGATCACTCTTTTTGGTGCGTACTGCTGCAGTGACCCACGAATGCGCGACCGCCCGCGGGCGCGCGGGCCACAGTGCCGTGCCCGCCGCTGCTGTGATTGCAGCACATCGTCCGAAGAACCCGCATCTGCTACACTTTCGCCCCGATTGCGACCCCACTTCGTCGGGTTTGGCACGTTGGGGACTGCTTTCTGCCTTCTCACTCCCCGCAGGCACGAAGCGGAAGAGATCCGTTTTTCGATCCACGTCGTATCGATGCACGTACGCGCAATCGCTTTCAGCGACCGCCACAACCAATGCGTCAAGGAGAAGCCAGATGCCGGAGAAGCAGACAATGATCATATCGAGCACGGAGCAGCTGCTCGATAACAAGAGCCGTCGCAGCTTTCTAAAGCTGATCGGCGTCGGGGGAGCGATGGTCTTTCTCCCGGGCGTGCTCACCCGCTGCAACAACAACAGCAGCGACATCACCGCGCCGAACACGGGAAGCCCACTCGTGATTGATTTCTCGAAGGGAGACGTCGCGGTGCTGCAGTTCGCGTATGCGCTGGAACAGCTTGAGGCGGATTTCTACACCCGCGTCGTAGACAACTTCAGCGGATCGGATATCAGCGCCTCGGAGCAGGTCGTCCTCGGCGACATCAAGAACCACGAAGTAATCCACCGCGAATCTCTGAAGACGATTCTCGGCGCGAACGGCTTCAGTGTCACCACCACGTACGGATCGCTGAATTTCAAGAGCCGCGCGCAGGTGCTTGCTGCCTCGCGTGATTTCGAGGATCTCGGCGTCGCCGCATACAACGGAGCGGCGCAGTACATCGCCGACGTGAACAACCTTCTCGTCGCCGGAAAGATCGTCTCGGTCGAAGCCCGACACGCATCCACGATCCGCGATCTGATTTCGCCGAAGACGGCCGGAGCGAGCGGCTTCGCCCCGACAGCGTTCGACAACGCGTTCAGCCCGGCGAAGGTCGCCGCTGCTGCACAGACCTACGTCGTCGACATGCTTCAGTTCAAGAATGCTCCTGCGACGTTCGTGCAGGGACCCAACGCAAACGGATAAGGGAGACATTAAAATGAATGACACTCAGGCAACACTGCTGGATTCGGTTGATCCGGAGATCCTCGAGACGGTCGCCTCGCGACAGGACGAGATCGCCAAGGGCGCCAGCGCCAACTCCAAGGTTATGGCTGCCCTCGCGCTCGGCTCGATTCCGATCGCCCTCGGCGTCCTCTCCAAGGAAGTCTACGGCCAGACTCCGACCGATGTGCTCGACGTCCTACAGTTCGCGCTTCTGCTCGAGTACCTCGAGTCGGATTTTTACAACCGCGGCGTAGCTGCGGCCGGCCTCATACCAAGCGCCGACATCGCGCTGTTCACGACGATTCGCGATCACGAGAACGCTCACGTGACGGCGTTGAAGTCGATTATTACCTCTAAGGGCGCTACTCCAATCTCAATGCCGACGTTCGATTATACGGCAAAGGGCAACGTGGCAGGCTTCAACTTCGGATCGAGCCAGTACGCGACCTTCCAGGTTCTGTCGCAGGCGTTCGAGGATACCGGAGTGCGCGCTTACAAGGGTCAGGCCGGAC
>JBKJHG010000056.1:0-4560 GCA_046599115.1 Gemmatimonadaceae bacterium | reverse complement strand
TAAAGCCGGAGCGACGCCTGGGTAATTACGCCAAGGGTACCCCACGCTCCGCAGTTGAGCCGCATCAGGTCGAACCCGGCAACGTTTTTCACGACGCGCCCGCCCGACTTCACGATGTCTCCTTTTCCGGTGACGAGCTCCAGCCCAAGGATGAAGTCGCGCGCGAATCCGAAGCTGTGCGCGAGTGGGCCGGATGACGCCGTCGCGATCGTCGCGCCGATCGTTCCTCCCGGAGAGCCCGGCGGATCGAGTGGCAGCCACTGATCGTTGGCGCGAGTCACCTCGGATATTTCCGCGAGCGTTGTTCCCGCGCGCACTGTGATGGTGAGATCGTCGGGCACGTACTCAATGACGCCACTGTCTGTGGACATCGAGATTGTCTGATCCGACGCGGCCGGCCGGCCGGCGCGCATCCACGTGGCTCCGCCGGAAATGCGAATGCTCTTACGGGCAGCGATCGCTTCCCGCACCGAGATGGCTACTCTCTCTGTGCTCACGTGTTGATCAACTTTTCCGTTGCGCGCGTGGAGGGCGCGGCGAGCCACTCGCGGCAGCGGTGCGTCGGGATCACCTTCGCGGGGTTGGCGCGGCGCGAGGGATCGAACGCGTCGCGAAGGTCGCACATTGCGCTCAGCGACTGTGGAGAGAAGATGTCATCCATATACGCCATTTTGTCGAGGCCGACTCCGTGCTCGCCGGTAATGCTTCCGCCGACCGCGACGCACGCCGCCATTATCTCCTTCATCGCGAGATGGACGCGCTCGCTCTCCTCCGGATCGTCGGCGTTGTACGGAATGTTCGGGTGCAGATTGCCATCGCCGGCGTGGAACACGTTGCACACGATCACACCGTACTTCTGACGCGTCGCTTCGATTTTCCCCAATATCTCGGCGAGGCGGCTGCGCGGAATCACAGCGTCCTGCACGACGAGATGCGGGGATAGCCGGCCCATCGCCCCGAACGCTTTCTTGCGCCCCTGCCAGAGCCGCAGCCGTTCCGTTTCGTCGCGCGCGACCTTGACGTTCCGCGCTCCGCCGTCGAGCGCCAGGCGGCGCACCGTCTCGAGATCGGCGTCCACACCCTCCTGCAAACCATCGAGCTCGACGAGAAGAACCGCCTCCGCATCCTTGGGGTATCCCGCCGCGTAGATGGACGATTCCACGACGCGGATCATCGGGCCGTCGAGAAACTCGAGCGCCGCGGGAACGACACCCGACGCGACGATCGCCGACGTCACTCGCGCGGCTGCATCCACCGTCAGAAAGTCCATCAGCATCGTGCGGATTATCTGCGGACGCGCGATCAGCCGGACTGTGATGTCGAGCGCGACTCCGAAGCATCCCTCCGATCCGATGAACGAGCCGCGCAGATCATAGCCGTCGCGCTCTCCCTCTTCCGCGCCAAGCTCGACGATCTCTCCATTGGGGAGAATCGCGGTGATGGCGAGGACGTGATTGAGCGTCACGCCGTACTTGAGGCAATGCGGTCCGCCGGCGTTTTCGGCGATGTTGCCGCCGATCGTGCACGCTGCCTGGCTCGAAGGATCGGGAGCGTAGATCAATCCCATCGGCGCGGCGGCATTGTTGAGCTTGATGTTGATGACACCCGGCTCAACCTTCGCGCGCTGGTTTTCCACGTCGATGGAAATGATTTGCTTGAGCCGGTGAAGCCCGAGAAGCACGGAACCGTCGGCAAGCGCTCCGCCCGATAACCCGGTCCCCGCGCCACGGGGAACGAAGGGCAGCTCCGCTTCGGCGAGAGTGCGCACGACGGCGACGGTTTCCTCGCGTGTTCCCGGAAATACCGCCAGCATCGGTTCCTTCCGGTAGCCGGGAAGACCGTCAGAGCTATAGACGAGCAGCTCACTCATTCTCGTAAGAAGGTGGCGGTCGCCCACGATCTCTCTGAGCCGCTCGATCACCGCGTCGCGCTCCATCCTGTAAGCTAACCCTGCGCGGGAACAACGAGCTTGAGCGCGTCCCGCTCGACGCGGTACTCGAGCGGAGTCTCCATTCGATGGAGCTCGCCGTCGAGAGCGACGATCGTCGAGGGCCGGTTGAGATCAATCGAGACCTTGTCGGCGATGAAGCTCTCGAAGTGGGGCGTTCGCGCAACCTCCTTCGTGCCGCGCGAAACGGCGGCGAGCGCGAGCGCGAAGAGACGCGCGGGTCGTCTCCCGCGCACGACCATCACGTGCAGTCCCCGGCGTCCATTCTCGACGCGGCTGCCCAGCGTCGGCAGCTGCAGTTCACGCTCGCTGACTCCGATGAAAACGAGCGGCGTGCGGTAGATCTGCTCCTTTCCATCTATCTCGACCTTCACCGCCATCATTCGAAGATCGGAAAGCATTTGGAAAGCAGCGAACATCGAAGCCATTCGGTATCCGAGGCGCTTCTCGAGCTGCTCGCGCACGCGGACGAACTTCACATACAGTCCGATCGAACTGGTATTTAGAAAGACATTGTCTCCGAGATAACCGAGGTCCACAGTCGCGAGCGTTGTCCCGGCCGCGACCTTCGCCGCCTCGGCGAGGTCGGTGGGAATGCCGTTGTCCTTTGCGAAATGATTGAGCGTCCCGCCGGGAAGAACCGCCAGCTCGGTGTTGCTGCGCGCCGCCGCCGCCGCCGCTGCCGCAATAGTACCGTCGCCGCCGGCGACAACAATCCGCGGGACGCCACGCTTCACCGCGTCGCGAAAGTGATCGACGAGTTCCTCAGGCTCGAATTCCTGGAGCTCGAAGCCTTCCGCCGACAGCGCTTCGCGAGCGGCGTCAACGCTGCCGGACTTCGTGTTCAGGTAAGCAGGAAGGCGAGAATTCATTCAGGGGGACAATAGAAGAAGCGAAACAGTGCGTGGTTGTTGTTCAATGTGAAGGCAAGAACAGGGCTCATTCAAAAAACGCCGAGTCTCGATAGAGACTCGGCGTCTGGAGATCACGAGCTGCGGGTATCTATGCCGTCGTCCAGAACCCGGCGAGTGCGTTGCCATCGGGGGATTCGCGGAGCTTCTCGAAAGCACGCTCACGAATCTGCCGGATACGCTCGCGGGTCACGCCCATCAGCGCGCCGATCTTTTCAAGCGTCATCGCATCGGAACCCTGCTCCAATCCATAGTACAGGTGAAGAATCTTCCGCTCACGCGGGGTCAGATACTTTCTGAAAACGCGATCGATGAACTCGCGCATCAGGTGGAAGTCCGTCACTTCTTCGATCTCGGCGCCGTCAACTCCGGCGAACCGCTCACCCAGCGTGGAAGCTTCGCGGTCGGAGCGATCGATGGGCGCGTCGAGCGAGATTTCTGTCGCCGACATCTGCTTCGCGGAGCGGACCTGCTCAGGCGTTTCTTCGAGCAGGCGCCCGATTTCGTGATCGGTCGGGTCGCGATTCAAAACCTGGGAGAGAACAGTCTGCGCGCGGGCGAGCTTGATGAGCTGCGAATTCTGATTTAGCGGGATTCTCACGCTTCTCGTCTGTTCGGCGAGCGCCTTCAGCACTGCCTGACGAACCCACCATACCGCGTACGAGATGAACTTTACGCCCTGGTCGGGATCGAACTTCCTGACCGCCTTGAGCAGGCCTTCATTCCCGATGGCGACGAGCTCGCCGAGGTCGAGACCGTGTCCCTGATACTTCTTCACGTATGAAATGACGAAGCGGAGATTCGCCGTCACCAACCGCTCGGCTGCTTTCTCATCCCCGCCCTGGGCACGGCGGGCGAGGCGACGCTCTTCTTCGGCGTCAGTGATCAGGGGGAGTTTTTGTATGTCTTGGAGGTACTGGTCAAACGCGCTGGAGGGGGAGGAACGGAAGAAGCCTTTGGATCTACTCTCGCCGGTCGTCTGCATAAGCCCCTATGATCGCTGAAATCGTTCGGCGGACAATCGCCCGCACGGGAAGGCCTGCTGGACGGGCACGTTAACTAGGGGGTACAGACGGCGTCAACAGCCACGTTCCGTGCCACGAACGAATGGCTGTTTTTACTCGGAAAAACGCACAAACAGTTGAATTTCGCCCTGCGAACCGCGAATCAGGCCTGCGGGTCTTTGGGTTTTGTGCGGGTGGTGGCCATTACGATGCCGAGTCCAATGAGGACGATCGCACCGACAACAATCCAGATCGGGGGCGCGCCGAGCAGGAACGCGGCGATGGTGAGTCCGATGATGAAGACGATGTAGCCGATCAGGTACGTGCTAAAAGAAGACATGCATCATCCGTGTTGGAGTGGTGCTGCAAAGTTGTGGTGCGAAGTTGGGCAATGTAAGGCCAATGGACGACCGAGCCGAGCTAGCGTTTTGCGATTCCGTCCCAGCGAACCGGATCCGTCGGCGGTGGACTCTGCTCTTCTTCGCGCGCGACGAGAACTGCTTTCCCTGAGCGACGTCCGAATCGAATCGCTTCGCTGCACGACGGTGTCCATACATCGAGCGTTGCTCCGAGAACATTTCCGCCGGTGTCGTCCACCAGATAGCGGCCAAGGTACTTGTCGCCGAGGAAGACCTCGACGTAGCGGGCGAGCGGGAAGATGCGCGGGTCCGCGGCGACGATTCCGGGGCGAACGTAG
>JBKJHG010000151.1:0-4289 GCA_046599115.1 Gemmatimonadaceae bacterium | reverse complement strand
GCCCGTTTGTCGAAGGGACCGGCGCGGGTGACGGAAATCGCAGAGCCGTTCGCGATGTCGCTCAACGCAGTCTCGAAGCATCTCAAAGTGCTGGAGGCGGCGGGGCTGGTGCATCGCGACCGGCAGGGGAGGGACCACGTGATGGAGCTGCGCGCGGGGCCGCTCCGCCAAGTGACACAGTGGCTGCATCCATACGAGAGATACTGGAGCCGGCAGCTCGACCGGCTGGAGGACCACTTCACCACGAAGAAAAAGAGGAGAACGAAATGACGACGACGAAGACGATGGACATCAAGCTCGAGCGGACCATTCCGGCGCCCGCATCAGAGGTGTTCGATGCGTGGCTGGATCCGAACACGCCGGTGAATCCGTTCAGCGGCGCGAAGAAGCTGATATTCGATCTGAAGCAAGACGCGCTGTTCAACTTCGTTCATCGTCACGACGGAGCGGACATCCAGCACTATGGCAGGTTTGACGTCATCGAGCGGCCGACGAAGGTGCAGTACACGTGGATGTCGCCTTACACGCGCGGATTGGAGTCGCTGGTGACGGTGACTTTCACCACGAAGGGAGAGGACACGCTGGTCTCACTCACACACGCCAATCTTCCGGACGACGATTACGGCCGCGCCCACGGCGGCGGTTGGAAGGGCTATTTGAAGAAGCTCGGGGAGAAGTTCTCGCCGAGTAAGTGAATCACTGGGAAGGCGCGCGCGTCGAAGATTTTCTAAACAATCCCCAGCCAATCCGCCTTCTTCGCCGCAAACCCCGGGAAAATCGCGTCCAGCTTGCTCGCGCCCAGGTGATCCGCCGCGACCTCCGCAAACACTGATCGGAAATCAGTCGTGAGCGCGAGGTCACGGCCCTCGTACAACTGCTCCTGCTCCAGGCCCGGCCACTTTCCGTAGACCTTCCCGCCTTTCACGTGCCCGCCAATCACGAACAGCGCACCCGCGTGGCCGTGATCGGTTCCGCGGTTCCCGTTCTCCTTCGCCATTCGCCCGAACTCCGACATCGTCATTATCACCACGTCGTCCATCTTGTCGCCAAGATCGGTGACGAGCGCAGCGATGCTCTGCGCGAAATCATCGAGACGGCCCGCGAGCTGCCCAGTCGCGCCGCCCTGGTTCACGTGCGTGTCCCATCCGCCGACGTCGGCGAACGCTACCTCCAATCCCACGTTCGCCTTCACCAGCTGCGCGATCTGGAGCAACCGCTGCCCGAACTGCGAGCGCGGATACTGAGCGCCATTCCTCGGTGTGTACTTCTGCGGATTCGCCGCCCTCAGCATCTTCACCGCATCGAACATCTCCGTCCCCGTGCCGTGTATCAGATCCGCCGAGCCTGTCCGGTACAACGCTTCCAAACGCTCGGCGGAATTTCCCGTTGCGCGAACGGTGAACTCGTCGAGCGAATCCATCGCCACGGTTTGCTGAGGTCCTTCAAGAATACGCGGCGTCTGAGGCGTGAGTGACACCGCGCGGAACGGATTCGCGTGCTGGTCGACAAGCTTGCACTCGTCACACGTTCCCTTTACCGCGAGATAACGGTTGAGCCAACCATCAGTCGTGCCTTTGACGTCCGGTGTCCCCGTCTCCATATAGTCCTGCGCATCGAAGTGCGAGCGCGTCGTGCTTGGGCTACCCACCGCATGCACCGGCGCCAGCAGTCCGCGATCGTAAAGCGGCTTGAAGGTCGCCAGCGAAGGATGCAGCCCGAAAAATCCATCGAGATCAATGGCGCCGTCGGCGACGTTAGCCGAAGGGCGGGGAATCGCGATCGATGGACGCATCGCGTAATAGGCTTTCTCCCCGTGCGGGACGATGACGTTGAGTCCGTCCGCCGCGCCGCGCTGAAAGAGACAGATGAGAACCTTTCCCTTCGGCGCGTTCGTCAGCTCCATTCCAAACGCCGTGCGGCGAAGGAAGCTCGGGCTGAGGCCCATCGTCACCAGCGCCAGCGCGCCCGACTTCACGAATGCTCTGCGTTCCATTGTCGTATCCTCCTAGCGGCGCTGGAACTCTGGGGAGCCCAGAGCCAGTCCGAGTATCTGTGCGATGCCACTAAGCTGCGGAACCGATCCGAGCCCGCGTCCATTCAGCATCGCCTGCTTTTTGTTCCCGTTCTTTGCGTTCGTATTCTGGCGCGCGGCACGTCTCTCCTGCGGCGTCATCGGCGCCATATCACTGCCGTTGTCGTCTGCGGTCATCGTCGGTGAATCACCGGCGCTGATTCCCGCAGCCGCGCGCGAGATGTCATAAGGCGTAGCCGAGGCGAGGAGGGGATTCTCTCCCGTCTCAAGAACCTTTCGCGTATCCGGAGACGCGATCCCACTGAGTATCGCCGTGACGACCGCATCCACTTGCTTCGCGTGCGATGCGTTGCGCAAAGTGTCGAGGCCCGGAATCCCGGAGATGTTCACGCCGGGAAGTCGTCCGCCGGCGACCGCCATTCCGAAGTTGATACGATTCAGAATCGCGCCGGTGTTCATCCACGACTCGCCCGTCTCCGGCCATCCGTTAGGCGCCTGGTGTCCGTAGATCGGCTCGCCGAGGTAAGCGACGACGAGCGCTGTGCGGGGAGTGCTGTCCGGCTGTGCGTTCATCGCGCGCATCGCCGAGGCGACGACTTCGAAAGGCGACTTCACCTTGCTCCTGAATGCGGCCTGCGAGAAGAACTCCGGCGACGTGATGATAGTGCGCAGCGTTTCGCGGATGTCGCCGTCGGTCTTGAGGAAGGTCGCTGCGGCGCGATTCACTAGCGCAGCGGGCGGATTGTCCATCACGAAGCGGCGCGCGAGCTTGGTGGCAATGAACTTCGCCGAAGCAGGGCTGCGCGATACTATAGTGAGGACGTCCTCGCCATCTTCAATGCCGCGGCCTGCGCCGAGCTTGTGTCCGAGGACCAACTTTTCATCGGCGTCGTGCATTCCGGGGCGGAATACGAATCCGCCACCCTGCGCCGGCGGATCGATCGTCCATCCCGTCAGCGCGCGCGCGACACCGATCACATCGTTCTGCGTGTACCCGCCGTCAACGCCGAGGGTGTGGAGCTCGAGCAATTCGCGCCCATAGTTCTCATTGAGACCCTGCGGCACTTGCTTCAGCATCTGATCGAGGCGCTGTTGCTGCTGAGGATTGAGGCGCCCCATCGCGGCGAGCTGGCGGAGGCGCGCGATGCCGGCTGCGCGTCCCTTTCCCTGCGCGTCGGCGAGGGTGTGGTGCGTGCTGTCCGACATCGAGCGCGCGTTGTCGAGATAGAAGAGCATCGCCGGGCTCTTCGCCACCGCTTCCAATAAATCGCGGAACTTTCCGAGCGAGTTGGGGCGGATGACATTCTTCTCGTAATCGGCGAGGTAGTAAACCTCGGGCCCGCCCTTTCTGATGTAGATGTTGAAGTGATTGAGCCAGAAGTCGGTCATCACTTCCTCGAGCTGCCGCTCGCTGCCGACCGCGCGCGCCATTCTCTCCGACTGGAGCTGGGCGCCGAGCTGGACGATGCCGCCGAACTGCTGCTGGAGCTGCCGGCGGATTGCGATGCTGTCGGCGCGCGTCTTCGCCATCGCGAGATCGCTTTGGGGGTCCTTCTTCTCGGTGCGCTTCGCCCGGATCATCTCCGCGTACTGCTTGAGGAGATCGTTCTGGTTCTGGGCGAGCACCGTGTACTTTGTCATAAAAGCTTCCATCGCCGCGTCATCGATACGATCGGGGTGCAGCTGCTGGTCGATCCATTTGTCGAGACCGATCGCGCGCACTTTCTGGATGTCGCCGGGGCGGGGACCGAATGTGAGGCGATTAAGCGCCTGCATTATTTGCTGGTCGGCGGGGAGCTCGCGGACATCGGACGCTTGACCGCGCAGCGAGACCGCGCTCATCGGCGCGGTCAGTGAAACGAGTAATCCCAGCATTGCTCTATTCATCGGCTCCCCGGAGTTATGCTTCCGAAAAGTTAGACGCCAGTGCGGGGAGGGGCGTTAAGGCGCTCGGCGGGTTCCGGCTCTGGGCAACGCTCCGAAGAGGATCAGAGCTTTATGTACACCTTGGAAAAGCCGCCATCTGCGATCGTCATCGCACCACTACCATCTATCAGGCCTGGCCTCGTGGTGCCATCGGAGTCCTTGCGCAGTATGGCCGAATTACCCTGTAAGCCATATGTCCCCGTGATGACCATAGTCTGGTCAGTCGGCTGGGCATTAAGCGTAATCCGGGTTACGACTGTTTCGTTAAATCCATTTCCTTCGAGCAAGACGAAAGAGTCGCTAACGATCTGCGTTTGATTCGCGCCGCTGC
>JBKJHG010000132.1:0-3267 GCA_046599115.1 Gemmatimonadaceae bacterium | reverse complement strand
CATCACGATCGTTTCAACCGCAATTTTCGTCTCGCACACCTGGTGGATGCCGCCGGACATTTCCGTTCTCGGTGTGGGCATCGACAATCAGATATCCGAGACAATGGTCGTCTCCGGTGTGCTGTTCGTCGTGGCGCAACTGGTCCTGGCGTTCTTCGTTTGGAGGTTCGCCGACAACAACGACCAGCGCAAGATCAAGATTTTCCCCGGCGGCGCAACACCGATGGTAGTCGGCGCCATCATTCTCGTGGGCGCCGAGATTCTGGCCCTCACTTTGGTCGGCTCCAAGGTTTGGGCTGGTATCTACGTCGACGCGGCGGATGCGCATTCCCTGAAGATCGATGTGCAGGCCGAGCAGTTCGCGTACTACTTCAGGTACCCGGGACCGGACGGCAAGTTTGGCACGCTGCACCCCGAGCTCATCGACGAGTCGAGCGGAAATTTCTTTGGTCTCGACCCGGCGCACGATACCACCGCTCGCGACGACATAGTCGCAGCGACACTGGCAGTTCCGGTGAACACGCCAATCCTGCTGCAGCTACACGCCAAGGACGTGAGCCACTCATTCTATGTACCGGTGCTGCGCATTCAACAGGACTTCGTGCCGGGACTCGTCATACCAATCCATTTTACTGCGACCAAGGTAACGAAGAGTGAAATCGTATGCACCCAGCTATGCGGACTGGGTCACTACAACATGCGCGCCTATCTCGAGGTGATGAGTGCTTCCGACTTCAAGAAATGGTTAAATGACCAGTCCGCACAATAGTCACGGCGCTCGGCCTCTGAGCTTCTGGCGGAAGTACGTCTTCAGCCTGGATCATAAGGTGATCGGCCGGCAGTACCTCGATCTTTCCTTGGTCGCAGTTACGACGGGAATGATCCTGTCGTGGCTGATGCGAATGCACCTGGCCTGGCCAACACGTGCCATACCAGTGCTCGGCGCACTTTCGCCCCAGGCAACGGGTGGCATCATCACTCCCGAGTATTACCTGTCGCTGATGACGATGCACGGAACAATTATGGTCTTCTTCGTGCTGACCACGGCGCCCTTTGCCGGCTTTGGGAATTTCATCCTTCCGATCCAGATCGGCGCTGAAGATATGGCATTCCCGCGCTTCAATATGATGTCCTTCTGGGTGACCTTCGTAGCGTTCATCGTGCTGGTCGCGGCGTTCTTCGTGCCGGAAGGACCGCCACTCTCCGGCTGGACCGCTTACGCTCCGCTCAGCGCGGTGGGAAAGGACTCGGGCCCAGGGCAGGGTTGGGGGCAGACTCTCTGGGTCATCTCGATCGGAATCTTCTGCATAGGGCAGCTATTGGGATCGCTCAATTTCATCGCGACAACACTTGATCTTCGGACCAAAGGCATGTCGCTGGGGCGAATGCCGTTTTCCACTTGGGCGTGGTTCATTACCTCGGTGATTGGCCTCATTGCCTTCTCAGTGCTGCTTCCGGCTTGCGTTCTGCTCCTGCTCGACCGCGTTGCAGGCACCAGCTTCTTCATCCCTGCCGGCCTCGTCATAAGCGATCGTCTGCAGCCTCACGCGGGTGGCTCGCCCCTCCTCTGGCAGCATCTATTTTGGTTCTTCGGGCACCCCGAGGTGTACATCGCAATACTGCCCGGCTTCGGAATTGTCTCTCACATTCTTCCGGCAATGGCGAGAAAGCCGCTGCTTGGCCCGCGCGTGCTGATTGCGTGTATGATCGCGATCGCTTTTCTGAGCTACACGGTGTGGGGCCATCATATGTTCATGAGCGGAATGAACCCGTTCTCGGCGACGGTGTTTTCGGTTCCCACGCTCATCATCACCATCCCCGCCGCAATCACGACGCTTCTCTGGATCGGAACCCTCTATGGCGCCAAAATGCGGTTCAACACCGCGGCGCTGTTCTGCCTCGGCTTCATTTCAGTCTTCGTCAGCGGCGGAATCAGCGGATTTTTCCTGGCGCAGCCGGCGATCGACAGCTACCTGCACGGTACTTATTTCGTGGTCGGGCACTTCCACTTCGTGATGGGAGTGGCATCGATGTTCGGCATCTTCGCCGGCCTTTACTTCTGGTTTCCAAAAATGTTCGGGCGCATGATGAACGAGACACTCGGCAAGTGGCACTTCATCCTGACCTTCATCGGCGTCTACTGCATTTTCATGCCTATGCACTACCTGGGGTTCGCCGGCAACGTGCGTCGGTACTCGGCCTTCACGGTGGATTATATGAAGGGCTCGATGCCGTTGCACCGGTTCATCACCGCGGCTGCGCTATTCACGGGAGCCGCTCAGCTCATTTTCTTCTACAATCTTTTCAGGAGCCGCTTTCGCGGGGAAATCGCGTCGGATAATCCCTGGCAGGCTACATCTCTTGAGTGGAGCACCAGCTCTCCCCCTCCGCACGACAACTTCGGGGGCCATCGTCCAGTCGTCCATCACGGTCCGCACGAATATGGAGTTGCGGGGAAGGACGGAGATTACATAATGCAGACTTCTCCTGAGCCCGAGCCTGTGCGCGCGGCTTCGTGACTTCCTTGCCGATAAAGTCGCCCGCAACACCTGCCCTGACTGGAGTTTGGGTTGGGATCGGCGCCATCACGATGTCGTTTGCGGCCTATTCCAGCGCGCTCATAGTGCGGCAGGGTGCGAATCCGGATTGGGTGCACTTCACTCTCCCGCCAGTCCTCTTCTTCAACACGCTGGTGGTGCTGGCAAGCAGCGTCGCTCTCCATCTGGCGCGTGCCCATACTGGCGCGGGGGCGGAGAGGGCCGACAGCGCGGCCGCCATCGGTGCACGCCGTCTCGGCTGGCTTTACTTCACGATCGCCCTCGGATTTTTGTTCCTCGCCGGCCAGATCCTGGCGTGGCGCAACCTCGCCGCGCAGGGTCTCTCGCTCGCATCGAGTCCGAGCAGCTCTTTTTTCTATCTACTGACCGCGATGCACGGGCTGCATCTTTTAGGCGGGCTAGCCGGGCTCCTCTATGTCGTCTACCGAGCTCGACGCGCGAGCGCCGTCCAGACGGAGAGTGCTTTTAAAGCGGCGACACTCTACTGGCACTTCATGACGGTGCTGTGGTTGTATTTGTTCGCGATTCTCGCCAACCGGATTTAGCGATAGTGAGCCACGCTGAATTGACGATGCAGCACGTGCCCGGCGCGGTCGCCGAGGAACGCCCTTTCGGCTTCCAAACGAAGAAGCTTGTGATGTGGCTCTTCATCATTGCCGACGCAGCCACGTTCGGCGCCATCCTGTTCGCTTATGGATACGTTCGGGTG
>JBKJHG010000072.1:0-9389 GCA_046599115.1 Gemmatimonadaceae bacterium | reverse complement strand
GTCGCTTCCCGGACGGCTATCGCCACGTCCTCGGCGAGCGCGGGGCTTCGATCAGCGTCGGGGAGCGGCAGCTCCTCTCCTTCGCGCGCGCCATCGCCGCGGATGCGCCCGTCCTGCTCCTCGATGAGGCTACGAGCTCGGTGGACAGCCAGATCGAAGGGGAGATTCAGCGGGCACTGGAGGTCCTCCTCGCCGACCGGACGACCATCGCCGTCGCGCACCGCCTCAGCACCATTGCCGCGGCGGGCCTGATTCTGGTACTCCATCACGGAGAGATCGTGGAGCGTGGGACGCACCGGGAGCTCCTCGCCAGGGCCGGCCTGTATGAGAAATTGTGGCGCCTCCAGGCGGGGGAGGCGCACGAATTGCTTCCCCGTGCCGGGTGAAGCTTGCCGCTCATTTCATCGGCGCCTAGGTTTCACCGCTTACGCCTGGTGCGCTTTTTCAGCGCCCTTTCTTTTTCTTCCATTAAACCAGCCAGCCGTTAAGTGCATCTCGCCGTAGCGGCCCGTACCGACACCGGCCGAGTCCGAAAGGGGAATGAAGATTCCCTTCACGCCGATGCTAATGCGCACCGGGGCATCTTCATAGTTGCCGACGGAATGGGCGGCCACGCCGCTGGCGAGATCGCCAGTGAAATGGCCGTTCAGATCGTGAGCAAGGATCTCTCGGACCTCAACGATCTCGAGATCGAAGGCGCGCAGGGGCAGGTGGCGGAGGCTCTTCGCGATGCCAACCGGGCGGTCTTCAATCGCACGCGTAAAGAGCTGGAGAAGGCGGGAATGGGCACGACGGTTTCCGCACTTCTGCTCTCCGACACGCACTACATCATCGGCCACATCGGCGATTCCCGCATTTATCTGGTGCGCGACGGCGAGTTGACGCAGCTCACCCGTGATCACTCGCTGGTGCAGGAGCAGGTAGATGCCGGGCTTCTCACACCTGAGCAGGCGCGTCGGCATCCGCAGAGCAACGTGATCACGCGCTGCGTTGGAATGGCGGACGACATCGAACCAGACGTGCTTGAAGGGGAAGCGCGAATGGGCGACTGCTTTCTCCTTGCCAGCGACGGGCTCACGGGGATGGTGGATGACCGCCGCCTGCAGCAGCTGCTTCTCTCGCGGGCCGCTCCGGCGAGAATCGTTGATGCACTCATCTCCGAGGCGAACAACAACGGCGGCAACGACAACATCACCGCGATCGTAGTGCGGGTGCTTCCCCAGGAAGCGACGCACACAACGGATCGCGACGTGACGCCGATCCCGCCGGCGCGGGTCAATGGATGAGCAGCCACTGAGCGTAGGCGATTTCGCCTCGCTCTACCTCGGTAACATCCTCTACGCGCTCGAGCGAACGGCGATGTCGCTCGAAAGCGAAAACAAAGCAAACGATGCCGCGTTCTATCGTGGCATCGCCCGCAAGCTCGCCGACGCGAGAGGGAGGGAGCGCGGGAAAGATGCGTAGCGCGGATGTGGGGGATGAAACTGCTACGGCCACTGCAACGGCAAAAGAACTGGACTCCAGACTGCAGTCTTGCAGTCACCGGTCGGTGGTCAACAACTCGGTGACTTCTCGTGCCAAAATCGCACTTCGTTCCAGCGGTTGGTCCAGCGCCCGATGCCCACCGGTGAAGTCACCGAGTAGTGACTAAAGACTCCCGACTTGCAGGCTACAGTCTGGAGTCCCGTTCAGTTGCAGTTCTGTTCAGATAAGTCCAGTGAGTTCAGTGCTGTTCCCCCCGCGCGGCCGTCCCTTTTGCTAACTTAAACGGAGCACTTGGGCCGATATCCCCGGAGATCAGATGGGCACCGCGACTCTCACCGCGCAGGAAGAACTCACCGACACCTTCCCGATCAACGGGACCGATTTCATAGAATTTTACGTCGGCAACGCGAAACAGCCGGCGCAATTCTACCGGCACGTATTCGGATACACGATCCTCGCGTATCGAGGCCCGGAAACCGGCGTTCGCGACAAGGCGAGCTATCTGCTCCAGCAGGACAAGGTGAGGATTCTTCTCACCACCGCGCTCCGCCCCGACAGTCCGATCGCCGATCACGTTCATCGCCACGGTGACGGCGTAAAGGACATCGCGCTCTGGGTTGATGACGCGAAGAAGGCATACTCTCTCGCCGTCGAGCGCGGCGCGCAGTCGGTGGCCGAGCCGGTTACGCTGAAGGACGAGAACGGCGAAGTCGTCATCGCCTCTATCAGGACGTACGGCGAAACGATTCACAGCCTCGTCGAGCGCAGAAACTATAAAGGGTTGTTCATGCCCGGTTTCGTTCCCTACCAGGGGAGCGGGAAAGCGAAACCGGTCGGGCTCAAGTACATCGACCACTGCGTCGGCAACGTCGAGCTCGGCGCGATGAACAAGTGGGTGAAGTACTACGGCGACGTGATGGGCTTTTCGCAGCTCATCTCCTTCGACGACAAGGAAATCTCCACCGAATACTCGGCGCTGATGTCGAAAGTCGTCTCGAACGGAAATGGCAGAATCAAGTTTCCGCTCAATGAACCCGCGAGGGGAAAGAAGAAATCGCAGATTGACGAGTACCTCGAGTTTTACAACGGGCCCGGGTGCCAGCACATCGCGATCGCGACGGACGACATCATCGGGACTACGACGGAGCTGAAGCGGCGCGGGGTGGAGTTCCTTCGCGTTCCCGCGACGTACTACGAGACAGTGCTCGATCGCGTCGGAAAAATCGACGAAGACATCAAGGCGCTGAGCGAGCTCGGCATTCTCGTTGACCGCGACGAGGAGGGATACCTGCTGCAGATCTTCTCGAAGCCGATGGAAGATCGTCCGACACTCTTCTACGAGATCATCCAGCGAAAGGGCGCGAAGAGCTTCGGCGCGGGGAACTTCAAGGCGCTGTTCGAGGCCCTCGAGCGGGAGCAGGATCTGCGGGGTAATCTGTAGCCAATGCCCATATACCACACACTCGGCCAGATCCCGAAAAAGCGGCACATCGCGTTCAGAAAACCCAACGGCGGGTTGTACGCTGAAGAGCTGATGGGGCACGAGGGATTCACCGGAACGTCTTCGCTTCTCTATCACATCCACCCGCCCACTACGGTGAAGTCGGTGCGGCGCGTGAAGGAGACGAAGCTCGAGGCGGATCCCGACCAGACGCTGCATCACCGGCATTTTCTGACGTCGCGCGTGAAGCAGGGCGGCAGCGCGATCCTCGACCGCATCCCGCTCCTGTTCAATCAGGACATCTCGATGCATTACGTCGAGCCGGACAAGGTTGACGATTTCTATTACAAAAATGCGCAGGCGGATGAGCTCGTCTACGTCTCGATGGGAAGCGGGGTGCTCGAGACCGTTTTCGGCGATTTGCCGTTCAAGAGCGGCGACTATCTCATCATCCACCGCGGCATTCTCCATCGCTATCACTTCGCTACGGAGGGCGAGAAGCCGAAGCTGCTCGTGTTCGAGAGCCGCGGTCACGTCCGTTGGCCGAAGCGCTACCGCAACGAATTCGGTCAGCTCATCGAGGGCGCGCCATACTCTGAGCGCGATATCCGCCGTCCGACGCTGGCGCAGCCGCACGACGAGATGGGTGATTATCCGCTGCTCGTGAAGCAGTACGACGGCATCAATGAGATCGTGCTCGACCATCATCCGATGGACGTGGTCGGATGGGACGGGTACTTCTACCCGTGGGCGTTCAGCATCCACGATTTTGAGCCGATCGTCGGTCGCGTCCACCAGCCGCCGCCGGTGCATCAGACTTTTCAGGGTGACGGGTTCGTAGTCTGCTCGTTCTGCCCTCGTCCGTATGATTTTCATCCCGAGGCGGTTCCCGCTCCCTACAACCACAGCAATGTGGACTCGGACGAAGTTCTCTACTATGCGTCGAGCGAGTTTATGAGCCGGAAGGGGATCGAGTTCGGCAGCATCACTCATCATCCGGACGGAATTCCCCACGGTCCGCACCCGGGCCGCGCCGAGGCGAGCATCGGCGCGAAATACACCGATGAGCTGGCGGTGATGATGGATTCATTCCGTCCGCTCAAGGTCGCCAAGCAGGCGCTCGCGATCGAGGACAAGGACTACCACAAGTCGTGGCTCGACAACCAGCACGCGGCGTTCAGCCCGCCTACTAGCTGAGCGCTGCGATGTCGCGTCGCGCGAATGAACGCTGATTCGCTGCAGCCGATCTGGACTCCGTCGGCGGAGCGGATTGCTGGTTCGCAGATGGGGGAGTTCATTCGATTCGGGTCCCGGCGCGGCGCGGCGTTTGGCGGTACTCCCGACCGGGCCGCTTATGAAGTTCTTCATCGCTGGTCGGTAGACAACCGCGAGAAGTTCTGGCCGCTTGTCTGGGAATTCTGCGGTGTGGTTGGCGAGAGTGGCGTCACCGCCGACCCGCATTCTGTTCTCATCGGCGACAGGATGGCGCCGCCGGATGAGAAGCTCGGACCGAAATGGTTTCCGAATGCGCGACTGAACTTCGCCGAGAACCTTCTCCGTTTTGGCGACGACCGCGACGCGATCGTATCGTGGAACGAGCGTGGACTCGTGCAAAAGCTTTCCTTCGCCGAGCTGAGGCGGGACGTCGTGGCGCTTGCGCTGGCTTTGAAAGGCGCTGGCGTGAATGCGGGCGATCGCGTCGCCGGATATCTGCCTAACATTGCGGAGGCGGTGATCGCGATGCTGGCGACGGCGTCCATAGGAGCGGTGTGGTCGTCGTGTTCGCCGGATTTCGGCGTGCAGGGCGTGATTGACCGCTTCGGCCAGATCGAGCCGAAGGTGCTCTTCTGCGCCGAAGGATATCTCTATGCAGGAAAGGAGATCGATCTGCGCGGCCGTCTGCGAGAGATCGTCGAGCGACTGAGGTCGGTAGAGCAGGTGGTGGTTACCGATTATTGGGCCGGAAATGGCGAATGCGTCGGCACGCGCTGGTCCGAGTTCATCAACACTCGGCTCGAAAATGTTGCGTCAGCGACGGAAGACGCACTGTTCGCCCAGCTTCCATTCGACCACCCGCTGTACGTGATGTATTCATCCGGCACGACCGGCCTTCCGAAGTGCCTGGTGCACGGTGCCGGTGGAACGCTCCTTCAGCACGTCAAGGAGCACGTTCTCCACACCGACATCACCCGCGACGATCGCGTTTTCTATTTCACGACCTGCGGCTGGATGATGTGGAACTGGCTGGTGAGCGCACTGGCGAGCGGTGCGGCAATCGTCCTCTACGACGGAGCGCCGCTTCCGCCAACCGCGAGGATTCTTTGGGAGATGGCGGCGAAGGAGCGCGTAACCGTCTTCGGCACGAGTGCAAAGTATCTGGCATTGATCGACAAATCGGGCGCCGAGCCGGGGAAGATGCACGACCTCTCCGCGCTGCGCGCGATTCTGTCCACCGGAAGTCCGCTCGCGGCGCACAGCTACGACTACGTCTACTCCAAGATCAAGAAGGACGTCCACCTCGCAAGCATCAGCGGTGGCACCGACATCATCTCGTGCTTCGCGCTCGGGAATCCCATCGCGCCAGTGTACCGCGGCGAGATCCAATGCCGCGGCCTGGGTATGGCTGTGGATGTGTATGACGACGATGGTAACTCGCTGCGTGGAGCGCCGGGCGAGCTGGTATGCACGCGATCGTTCCCGAGTATGCCAGTGTCGTTCTGGAACGACCCCGATGGCGCGAAGTACCGCGCTGCGTATTTCGAACATCTTCCCGGCGTCTGGCGGCACGGGGATTGGGCCGAGATTACAGAGCGGGATGGCGTGATTATCTACGGACGGAGCGACGCGACGCTCAATCCCGGCGGAATCCGTATCGGCACCGCCGAGATCTACAGACAGGTCGAGCAGCTGCCGGAGATCCTGGAGTCAGTGGCGGTTGGGCAGGAAGTGAAAGGTGGCTCGTCCGGCGACGTCCGCATCGTTCTCTTCGTGAGACTGCGCGAAGGTGTTCAGCTCGATGACGCGCTGAGGAAGAAAATCACGAGTCGGATTCGCGACAACACGAGTCCGGCTCACGTGCCGAAGAAGATCATCGCCGTTGCCGACATTCCACGCACCGTTAGCAACAAGATCAGCGAGATCGCCGTGCGTGAGACCATTCACGGACGCGATGTGAAAAACGCCGAGGCGCTGGCGAACCCGGACTCGCTGGCGCTGTATCGTGATCTCCCCGGGCTGCGGCATAGCTAGAATGGCTCCAGGGGCCGGGACGTTCGGCGCGCGCGTCAACAAGTTCTACCTTTCGCTCACACCACCAAAGGTGCCGCGCGGGATTCACGTGATGAATCCGTATGTCGATCCGCGCACTCGCGCGTGCGTGAAGAGCTTCCTCGCCAGGTATTTCGACGATTCGTCGCCCCGCACTCTGATACTGGGGATCAACCCGGGCAGGTTTGGCTCGGGTTTGACCGGCGTCACATTCACCGATCCGTACGCCCTCACGAACGAGTGCGCGATCCCCCACGATTTCACCGGCCAGCGTGAGCTCTCCGCCGATTTCGTGTATCGAGTAGTCAATGCGCTCGGCGGACCGGCGGCCTTCTACGAGCGGCTATTCCTCTCTGCGGTGTGTCCGCTCGGATTTACCCGGAAGGGAATCAATGTGAACTACTACGACGACAAGCGACTCGAAAAAGCGGTTACACCATTTATCGTCGAATCAATCGAGAACCACCTGAGATTCGGCGTTCATCGGGATCACATGGTCATACTCGGCCGCGGCAAGAACGCAGAGTATTTCGGGAAGTTGAATGAGAAGCATCAGTGGTTCGGCCGCGTGCACGCGCTTGATCATCCCCGGTTCATAATGCAGTACCGCCGGAAGAAGCTCGATCAGTACATCTCGGAGTACTCGACGCTACTCGCTCGCGTCGCTCCCTGACAATCAGGCGCCCGAGCTCTTCATCGCCGAGCGCAAAACCTTGATCGCACGCTCCGTCGTCAGCGCGGCACGCTCGGCGGAAAAGATCCGGAACCACCGGGCGCTGTTGTAGAGCTCTTCGGAAAGCCGCGGCAGATTGATCGTGCCCGTCCAGCCGGCTCCCGTGAGCCGCTCGACTTTGCCTCCGCGCCGACAGACGGGAATGTCGAGCCCGAGCATCTGCGTCTTTTCCGGGAAATCGATGAGCACCGATCCGGGAGCGAGCTTGAGTTCAGCCGAAAGCGCGTGCTCGGCGGCTCGCGTATTGCCGCCGTTGCCGGTGATCCACTCCGCGATCTCAGGGTCGAGCGCGGTCGCAGGAAGCTCGGCCGCTCTCTTGAAGAGCCGGCGCGACTTGAGCGCAGTGAGAAGTGAATTGGGTCCCGACGTCTCGAGTTTGTGAAGAATCCCTTCGTCGGTAAATCGCGCCAGCGAGGACGATTCGAGCGCGCCGGAGATGAGCGCGTCCTCGACGAGGCGCTTGTACATAGCTGTCGCGCTGCGCACCGCGTGATGCCAATAGACGTTGCGGTACATCTGGTACTTCGCGAAGAGCAGCGACTCCAACGCAGGCAGCGCCTTCTCCTGAACGCCGATGGTGCGCCGCCCCGTAGACGGATCGGTGACAAGCAGCATCGAGTTGATGAGACGATCCACATCGATCTCGCCATAGGGCACGCCGCACATCAGCGCGTCGCGCTTCAGGTACTCGATCTTGTCTAGGTCGAGCGAGCCGGAGATCAGTCCCTGCAGCGAATCGCCGCTCGAGCCGGTGATGAGGGAGTAAATCTCTTCCGGTGCATTCTGGCCGAGGCAGGAGCGGAGGATGGTGGCCACTGGCCCCTCGGTGATGAGCGGCTTCGCAACCTGCTCGTGATCGAGGACGCCTATCTCTTCGAGTGCGTGCGAGAAGGGATAATGTCCGACATCGTGCAGCAGCGCAGCGGCGCGAATGATGGCGAGCTCGCCTTCGTCGAGCGGAGTGTCATCGCGCTCGCGGAGCATCGAGAGAGTGCGGCGCGCGAGATGGTACGTGCCGAGCGCGTGCTCGAAGCGCGAGTGAGTGGCGCCGGGGTAGACGAGGTAAGTCCAGCCTAGCTGCCGGATGTAGCGCAGCCGCTGAAAGACATCGGTGTCCACGAGTTGGAGAGTCGTCTCGTCGACGCGGATGTTGTTCCAGAGCGGGTCGCGCAGAATCTCGAAGCGCACGGCGGAAAGTTAACGCTTAATTCGTGGTGCCATCAGAAGAAGAAGACTCCTCCGCTCGGCGCGTCGAATCGCGTGTTGACGATGCTGTTGAAGATCGAGCCGAACGTGTATGTGAGCCCGAACCCTCCGAAGTATCGGTACGACGTCGCCAGCTGTCGCCTCCTCGTCAATACTTCCTGGTCGGTCGCGGTTCCCTTGCGAAGGTAAAGCTGATCCCGAATGAGCGCCGTGCTGAGGAACAAATTGAAGCTCAGACCCTTGAAGATGCGCACGTCTGCGCTATTGAATAGCTCTATCCGGTTCTTCGACAAATCGTGCAGGTAGCTCGCGCCTGTCAGGACGGCGGTCACCGATCCCCAAGGCTGAGTGAGGCCGAGCGATGTGACCAACGAATGCTCGGGAAGCGTTTCCGAGGTTTTGTTGAAAATGGTCGTATCAACGTATTTATATGAGCCCACCCCAATGGAGTACTGGAAGGTGAGCTGTCGTCGACTCGATTCCTTGTATGGAAAAAGGTCGTACTCGACTGCGGGTCCCAGGTGGGCGGCAATCTTCTGGTTGAGAAATGTTGAGGAGCTCACGGAAGTTCTCTCGCCCACCGACCAGTGTGGACCTGCGCTTTTCACAACCATCTGGCTGACTCCGTACGAGTGCCCGTAGTTGGCGAACCGGGTTCCATCGCTAAAGGTGAACTTGCTCTCGTTGTAGCCACCGTTGAGCGATAGTCGGATCTTCAGCGCTTCAGTCGTTCGGTTGGCCGACTGAGATCCATTCAGATTCGCGCTGCGCTGTGTTTTCTCGCCGCTCAAATTGGCGCTCGCTCTTGAGCGGAACACCCAATAGTTCCACGGGTCGTGCGCCGATGTGGTTGCTGCTAGCGCCGGTGTAGCGGCCGGCGGAGTGTACTTGACGTCGAACCTGGCGATATCGCCGGTGCGTATCACGAATGGGATCAGACCCAGCTTGAGCGCCCGCGCGATTGCCTGTCTCCTCTCATCCTGCGTCGACCCTTGCGGTACTGTGAAGCGCACGGTGTCGGAGAGTGCGGATAGATTTCCGTTCCCGATAAAATCGAGAGCGTAAGCGTCGCCGCCGCCTCCGGTTCTCTCAGAGGTCGCCAGTATGTGCAACTGCGCATCCTGACGATCTCTCACATAGTCGACGAAGGGGATCTCGGTGCGGAAATAGTTCGCGTCGCAACCGGTTACCTCGCAGTCAAGGAAAACCCGCAGCGGCGCCGCCGAAGCCGGCGTGGGTCCGGCCTGGGAAAACGCA
>JBKJHG010000227.1:0-18172 GCA_046599115.1 Gemmatimonadaceae bacterium | reverse complement strand
CGCGTTTCGAGAGCCGGGCGGGACTCCGGTTGGTGACGCGATCCGCGGAATTCTCCTCGACCCCGAACGTGAGATCGGCGCCGAGACAGAGTCACTGCTGTTTATGGCTTCGCGCGCCGAGCTCATCGCGACGGAAGTAAGACCGGCGCTGGCGCGGGGAGAGGTTGTGATTCTCGATCGGTTCTTTCTTTCGACCTACGCATATCAGATCGCCGGCCGCGGACTGGCGGACGAGGACGTCCGCGCCGCGAACCACCTTGCGACGGGTGGGTTGATACCGGACATCACGCTTCTCCTCGACGTATCCGCGGAAGAGGGACTGGCGAGGGCGGAGCGGCGCGGCGGCAGAGACAGAATGGAGCGCACCGGCGACGGGTTCCACGACAGGGTCAATGCCGCGTTCGGAGTGTTCGCCGGGAGCGAGTGGCAGGATGCGCATCGGGAGTGCGGGCGCATCGTGCGAATATCCGGAACAGGATCGGAACAGGAGATTGCGGCACTGATAGATAAAGCGATTGCTGGCGTGTTGGACGGCCTTCCGCGCGCGATGGCGAAGGCTGGATCGTGATGCAGCCGACGCGGCGCGTTCGTGCCTCCGCAGTAGCGGGGCTGTTTCTGCTCGCCGTGCTGAGCGGCGCGTGGCTCGTGGACCGCGGCTCGCGCGCCGGCGCATTCACCGCCTACGAGGCGGCGCATCTTTACGAGCAGGTGTATCAGCACGTGGCGACGGACTTCGTGGACACCGTTTCCGACTCCGCGCTCTACCGGAAGTCTGTGGACGGGATGCTCTACGAGCTCCACGATCCGTACAGCGTCTTTCTTTCGCCGCAGAGATTCAGCCGGCTCAGTGAGATGGTCTCCGGCGATTATGTCGGTGTTGGAATCGCGGTGGACCTTCGAGGAGGCGCGATTGTCGTCGTCGCTCCGCTGCCGGGCGGACCGGCGGAGCGCGCAGGCGTGCAGGCGGGCGACAGGATCGTCAAGATTGACGGCAAATCCACCGACGGCTGGACGGGTGAGGAAGCGAGCAAGGGACTTCGCGGCCGCCCCGGATCGACAGTAGTTCTGGAGATAGAGAGGCCCGGCGCGACCGAGCCGATCACGTTGACCGTCACGCGCGACACTGTGCATCAGAGCGCGGTGCGTCGCACTGCGATGCTTTCCGGCGACGTCGGCTATATGGACGTCAAGGCATTCAGTGATTCCACCGGCTCCGAGGTTTCGCACGCCGTTGAAGCGCTGCTCGCGCGCGGAATGAAATCGCTCATCATAGACCTCAGATCAAATCCCGGCGGGCTGCTCAGCGAGGGCGTGAAGATGTCGGAGCTCTTTCTCGACCCGGGCCAGCGCATCGTTCAAATGAAAGGGCGCATTCCGACAGCGAACATCACATTTGCCGACTCCGGAAAACAGCGCTGGCCGGCGATGCCGATTACGGTGCTCGTGGACGGTAGAAGCGCGAGCGCGGCGGAGATCGTCGCCGGAGCGCTGCAGGATCACGATCGCGCTGTGCTCGTCGGACGGCCGACGTATGGCAAGGGGAGTGCGCAGAGCGTGTTTCCATTCGGGTCCGCGGGTGGGCTCAAGCTTACGACGGCAATATGGTACACGCCTGCGGGGAGATCGATCAGCAAGCTGATCCCCGATCCGGACGATCCCGATGCGCAATCGGCTCTTCCACGGACGCGATATCGCACCGATGGCGGCCGGAGCGTATATGGCGCGGGCGGGATCACTCCCGACGTTCTCGTGGGCGACACGATCGCCGCTCCAGCGGAGGCGGCATTGGTTCGCGAGCTAGCCGCGAAGGCCAGTGTCTTCCGCGACGAGGTCAACGCAATTGCGCTCGAGGCGAAGGCAAAGCACAGCGTGAGTTCTCCAGACTTCGTCGTCACGCCGGCGATGCGCGAAGATCTTTGGCGCCGCCTCGTCGCACGCGGTGTCAAGCTCTCGCGCTTCGCCTACGACCAGGCGCAGCCGGAAGTGAAGCGCATTCTCGGCACTGAGATTGTGAGATTGTCGTTCGGCGTTGAGGCCGAGGTGCGGCGCCGCGCGGCCTACGACGCCGCGCTGGCGAAGGCCATTCAACTCGCCGAAGGCGCGAAGACGCAGGCGGATCTGCTGCGACGGGCGGGAGCGGACAAGTCATCCGCGGACAGCATCGCGAAATGAGCGAGCGCGTTTTTCAGATCGGAGCAGGGTCGGTCGGGCGCGGATTGAACCGCGCCTTTTCTTCGTCCGGCACCCAGGTGATCGCGCTGCACGGGCGGCGCCCGTCCCCGGGAGCGACATCATACGGCGCGATACCCGATTCGATTGTGAACGCGAACGTCATCATAGTCTCGGTGCGCGAGAATCAGATCGACGGGGTGATGGATGAGCTCGCAACGGCAGCGCGATCCGGGCGGCTCGAGCGGGGGGCTGTAATTCTGCATACCTCGGCAGTGGCGGAGCCGGAGGCGCTGCACGAATTGATATCGCTCGGGTTTCCCGGCGGGACGTTCCATCCGCTCGTTCCATTTGTGAATCCGGAGCGGGCGGCGGCGCTGCTGCGCGGAGCGTGGATCGGCATCGATGGCGACGCGACGGCGCGATCAACCAGCCGGCGTCTCGCTGCGTCGTTGGGAGCGCGCACACTCGACATTCCGACGGGAAATAAGGCGGCTTATCACGCGGCGGCGGTGATGGGCTCCAGCTTTCCCGTCGTGCTCGCGTCGGTGGCCGGCCACCTGCTGCGGAGTCTTGGAATCACCGAGGCGAGCGCCGCTCACGCAATCACGAGCCTGATGACCGGGGCGATGGCGAACCTGGCGGACGCGGCGCCCGATGATGCCCTCACCGGACCGGTCACGCGCGGCGACGCCGTCACGGTCGGAAAACATCTCAAAGGGTTGAAGCAGACGCCCTCGGCGCTGGCGGTTTATCGCGCGCTGTCATCCGCCGCGGTGGAGATTGCAGAACGGAGAGGGATGGATCAGGAGAAAGTGGCGGCGCTTCGGGGAACGATTACAGCAACAGTGAGACAGCCGCCGCCGGAGAAGGCGGGGCTTTAGTTGAGCTGCTGAAGCGGCTGAGAGACTACGCGCACACCCTTCGGCGGCGTGAACGAGAAGGCACTGCGCGGCAACACCGGATTCATCGTCAACCGCGTGATGGTGATCGACCTGGTGAGACCACTTAACTCGGTTACGTCGAACCGCCGAACGAAATTGTCCGCGTCGTCCACCCAAAGCTTGACCCTGGAGAACTGCGCCGCCGGAGTGTTCGGAGCTCTCGCCGCCTGATTCGCGGCCGCAGTGAGCACGATTAAGTGCGCCGGCCGGCCGTTTGCTGCGGACGGACCGCCAGCAGTCGCGCGATACCTAGAGTGAGGTGAAAGAAGAAACTCGCCGACGGGGTCGAATGCGGATGAAGCTCCCCAGCGCGCCGGTTGCTTCATTACCTGACCAGGAACACTGCTTGGCAGGTAAATCCAAAGACTCTTTTCGTCGGCCACGATGTGATCGCCGTTTGTGAATGAGATGCTGAGCAGGTTCGGCCTGCGGCGGAGCAGCGTCCCGCTCGTCGTCGCAGTCGTGCCGGTGAGCGGGTTCGTCAGCGTCTGAGTGAACTCCGCGCGAACGGATGACATTCTCGCGTAAACGGCGACGGCGCGGTCGAGCGTGGCGTCCGCCGATTGCGCGCGCGCCGAAAGCGGCAGCAACGCCGCGGCGAGAAGAGCGAATCGATTGATCATATGAGAGCTACCCGACGGAGCTTGCGCGGTTCCTCGCCGATGGTGCCGGCGGCGGAGGAGGAACCTCGCGGCCGATCGCGCCGGCGACAGCGCGAAGCTCCTTCACCATCGCCGCGAACTGGTCGGGGTAGAGCGACTGCGCGCCGTCGGAGAGCGCGCGGTCGGGCTCGGGATGGACTTCGACGATGACGCCGTCGGCGCCGGCGGCAACGGCGGCGCGCGCCATCGGAATGACCTTGTCGCGGAGGCCAGTGCCGTGACTCGGATCGGCAATGATCGGCAGATGCGAGAGGCGGTGCACGATCGGAATCGCGGTGAGATCGAGCATATTTCTCGCCGCCGGATCAAAGCTCCGCACGCCGCGCTCGCAAAGAATCACGTTCGGATTCCCCTCGGCGATGATGTATTCCGCGCTGAGCAGCAGGTCGTTGATCGTCGCCGCCATTCCGCGCTTGAGAAGCACCGGCTTGCCGATTCTTCCCACTGATTTCAGCAGGGAATAGTTCTGCATGTTGCGGGCGCCGATCTGGATGCAGTCGGCGATCTCTGCTATCTCGTGCGCGCCTTCCTCGTCCATCGCCTCAGTCACGATCGGGAGACCGGTTTCCCTTCTCGCCGTGGCGAGGAAGGCCAGTCCCTGTTTACCCAGGCCTTGAAACGAGTACGGCGAGCTGCGCGGCTTGAATGCGCCGCCGCGAAGAGCGGTGCCGCCGGCGTCGCGCACGATCTGCGCGGTGCGCACTATCTGCTCTTCTGATTCCACCGAGCAGGGCCCGCCGATGACGGCGACGCTCGAGCCACCGATCGTAAATCCCGGCGCGATCTCTACGATTGTGTTCTCGGGGCGCCACTCCCTCGAAACCTGTTTGTAGGGCTGCGTGACGTGGATGACGTTGGCGACGCCGGGCAGAGCTTCGATGCGCGACGCATTGACGCGTCCGTCATTGCCCACGAGGCCGACGGCGGTGCGCTGCGCTCCCGGCATCGGACGCGCTTCGTATCCCATTTCCTTGATGACTGCGACGACGCGCTCGACTTCCTTCTCGGTGGCTCCGTGCTGCATTACGACGAGCATTATGCGGCTCCGGCGCCGACTTCGGCGGGGCGCGAAGTGGGGTTCGCGCCGTCCACGGCGGGGCCGCGCATCCGAACGCTGACGAGTGACGAAACTCCCGGCTCCTGCATCGTAACACCATACACGGCGTCGGCCGCTTCAGTCGTCGTGCGCGGGTTGTGCGTGATGACGATGAACTGCGTCTTGTCCTTGAATCTGTTGAGCATCCGCACGAAATGGCCGATGTTCTGATCGTCGAGAGGCGCGTCCACTTCGTCGAGAAGGCAGAACGGGCTCGGCTTGGTGAGGAAGATGCCGAACAGCAGCGACAGCGCCACCAGCGCCCGCTCACCGCTGGAGAGAAGATGGATGCGCTGCGTGCGCTTGCCGCGCGGCGAAGCGTGAATCTCGATGTCGCCGTCGAGCGGAGACTCGGGGTTCTCGAGGCGCAGGTCGCATTCTCCGCCGCCGAACAGCGTCATGAAGATGTCGCGGAAATTCTCGCGCACTTTCACGAACGTGGTGAGGAACAGCTCCCGCGCCGTAGCGTCGATCTCGCGAATCGCCTGCTGCAGCGAGGCGCGGCCGGAAACCAGATCGGCGCGCTGCGTGGTGAGGAATTCGAGCCGCTTCGTTTCTTCTTCGTGTTCTTCGATGGCAAGCGGATTGACCGGCCCGAGCGCATCCAGCTCGCCGCGCGCCGCTTCTGCGTCGGCGCGAAGCGCGTCATCGTCAACTTCGATCGTCTCGGCGGATTGCAGCAGCTCTTCCAGCGGCTTCTTCCACTCCGTTTCGAGGCGCTCGCGAATTGCGGTCTTCCGCCCCGACAGCTCGGTGAATCGCAGCTCCGCCGCGTGCAGCTCTTCGCCGAGTGCGAGCGAATGACGGCGCATATCAGCCAGAGTGTGCTCAGTGGTGTTGAGCTCCTCATCCACGCGCTTCACCGCCAGCTCCGCTTCGGCGAGGCGCTGCTCGGCCGATTCCAGCGTGCGCTGCCTGGCATCGATCTCCGTCTGCCAGTTGGCGAGCTGCGTCGAGAGCTGCGAGTCCGCCTCCGAAAGGGAGAAGAGCTCAGTCTGCAGTGACTCCACTCGCACTTTCGCGGACGCAAACTCTTCAGTGAGATGGCGGCGGCGGTCGTCGGCTACCTGAAGCTGTGCCTGAACCTGCGCTCGCCGCACCTGAGCGGAAGTGCGCTGCTCGCGCGCTTCATCGTGCCGCGTCTCCGAAGCGATGAGGCTCTCCCGCGCCGCCTTGATCAACACTTCCTCGTCCCAGATGCGCTGCGAGAGCTCGGCGCTCGTTTCGCTGAGAGAAGTGAGGCGGGCCGACGCGGCCGATTCGCGCTCGACGAGCCGCTCGATAAGCGCCTTCGCCTCGCCGGCTTCCTTTGAAGTGCGCTGATGCGTGCGCGCGACGGCGGCGGAGCGATCGGCGGCTTCCGCGCCGGTTCTTCCTGCCAGGGCCGCTGCTTCATCGGCGGCAGCCGCGCTTCGCTCGGCCGCGGCGACCGCTGAACGTTCCCTATCCGCTTCGGCGATCGCCGCCTGTCTAGCTTGCGCGCTGTTCGCCGCCGACTGACGCAGCTCGGTGATCTCGGCGCGGCGGTGGAGCGGACCGGGCCCAGTGTTGGTGCCCGGGAGCCAGATGGCGCCGCGCGCGTCAACGAAGGCGTTGCCTCCTTCGAGCGACGTGACCTTTCCGAGGAGCGCGCGCACCCAGGGAAGAGACGAGCTATCCGCGGAAACCAGCGCGGCGAGATCGTCACTCGAATCAGCCGAGCCGGAATGCAACATCGCGTCGAGCGGAAGAAGCAGCAGGGGACCGGGCGCGGCCGATGCGTGCCAGGCGCGAATCGCTTCCGCCGCGACTCTGTCGCGTACCAGGATCGCGTTCACAGTCGGGCCGAGGAACCGCTCGACGAGCGAGGCGGCGGCCGTGTCGGTCGTGAGATAGTCGCTAAGCGGTCCGATGATGGCGCCTTCCTCGAACATCGCGCGCTCCTTGAGGAGGCGCGCCGCGGCGGGCGCAAGCCCAACACGCTCGCGCTCGAGCGACTCGAGCGCGTTCATCTTTCCTTCGAGAGCGGTGTGCAGCTCTTCGGTGCGCAGCAGCTCAGCGCGCGCCGAGACATCGCGCTGACGCGCCTGGTGAAGGGCATTCCGGGCGCTCTCGGCGGCGGCAGCAGTCTCGGCGGAGCGCGCAGCGGCAACGGCGGCGGCGTCTTCAGCTTCGGCGAGCTCGCGGCGCGCAGCCTCAGCGGCGTCGAAGAGATGCGTCAGCTCCGCTTCAAGCGTCGCACGCCGCGCGGAGACCTCGGTGCGCTCGCGCTCGCCGCTCTCGGTGTCGAGCGTCACGCGGTGGAGCTGCTCGCGCAGGTCGCGCAGGGAGTATTCGCGCTGCTCGACAGCCGAGCGCGCTTCGATCAGCGTGGCGCGGAGAGTTTCCTCTTCGCTGGTGCGGAGAGCGAGCGCGGAATCCGCGTCGCGCAGCGCGCGTTCGAGAGTTTCGTGTTCCGCGGCGGCGCGCTCTAGATCCGTGCTGACACGATCGGCGGCGACGTCACCCTCGCGGCGCTCCTCCTCGGCACGCTCGCGACGCGACAGCGCATTCCGCTGGCGCTCGGTGGCCACGGCGATCTCGGAGCGGAGTTGCTGCGTGCTCTCGCGAAGCTCGTTGACGAGGCGTGCGTGCTCGGCCCGGGCGGCTTCGGCGTTCGCGCGGCCGGACAGTGCGCTCTCGCGCTCTGTCTCACCGGCGACGAGCTTGGCCTCCTCGGCGGGGACCTGCGCGCGAAGCTCCCCCACTCTCTCGTCGAGACGCGCGAGCTCACCCTTCCACGTTTCCATTTCCCGTGCGGCGAGGGCGACGTCGAGGCGGTAGCGGCGAGCCATCAGCTCGGAGTGGCGCTCGGCGCGTTTGCGTTGGCGCGCGAGCGAACGGACCTGCGACTGTACTTCGGTAATCAGATCGTCAATGCGCGAGAGATCGGCACTCGTCTCCTCGAGACGGCGCTCGGCGCTGCGCTTGCGGTCGCGATAAAGACCGACGCCGGCCGCTTCCTCGAACAGCTCGCGCCTCTCATCAGGCCGGTCGGAAAGGAGCGCGTCGATCATCTTTCCTTCGATGACGACGCCGGAGTCGGCGCCGAGACCCGTGCCGCGAACCATATCGTGAATGTCGCGCAGGCGGCAGGGCGAGTTGTTGAGAAAGTATTCGCTCTCTCCGCTGCGGCTGAGGCGCCGGGTGATGACAACTTCGCGGAAGGGAATACCGAGCGCGCCGTCTTCATTCTCGAAATAGAGCGAAACCTCGGCGAGGTTGACCGCGCGGCGCGCGGTCGATCCCTGGAAAATCACTTCCTCCATCTTGGCGCCGCGCAGAAGGCGAGCGCGCTGCTCGCCGAGGACCCAGCGAACGGCGTCGGAGACGTTGGACTTGCCGCAGCCGTTAGGGCCGACGATCGCCGTCACGCCGGGCTCGAAGAGCATCTCCGTTTCATCGGCGAACGACTTGAATCCCTGCAGCTCCAGTTTGGTAAGTCTCATCAGGGAGCCTGGCCGGTGCGATAGACGAGCACGGGCTTCAATCCGGAAGCGCGCAGGATTTTGAGCAGCCCGCCCGCCTGCTCTGTGCGCTCAAAGGCGCCGGAATAAATCCGCGCGCCACCGTCACGCTGAATGAGTGCGTAAGTATTGATCCCGCGCGTGGAGTAGCTGTCGATTGTTTTCTTCAACTCGGCGTTTATTCCACCCTGCGAAGGTAAGCTGTCAACGAGCAGCGCCAGCGGCGCGTGAATCACACTTCCCGAGGAATCATCCAGCAGTTTTGCGGCGCGGAGAGCGGTGAGCAGCGAATCTGCCTGCCTGCGCTCTGCATACGCGCCGGCGATGAGCTTGTACCAGGTGGCGCGCTCCGCTCCGATCGGCACTGGAGTAACCGTGGCTGACGGCAAAGCTGCACCGCGCCGACGCAACTCTAAGTTAGCAGCTTCGGCGGTATTTGCAGCTACCACCTCGACGGAAAATGCGGTTGCGGACGTGGCGTCGTCGGGGTTCGCCGGGGGTGCCACGAAAAGCGTTTCCGCGACGGCGATGACCGGAGCCTTCGCCGCCGGCGCGGGCGCGCGCGGCGGATGTCGCGTGTTTACAAAACGAGTCGCCGCGAAGGCTGCTCCAATTAGAACGATCGCCGCCGCCATTGCCGCCCAGAGGTAGCGGCGCGTGTGACGGGGCTTTGGCGCTGGCTCGGCAGGCGGCTCCGACTTTTCCCTCTGCACCGTCAGCCGCGCCGGCGCTTCGACGCGGGCGAGAACGAGGGCATTGGGCGCCGCAGCGAGCTCCGAGTCTTTCACGAGCACAACGCCGTTCAGGTGGTCGAGCAGCACTTCCAGCCCGGGAGTGTCGTGCTGGGCGACAAGGAGAAGCAGAGCGCCCATCTCTCCGAATCCGGCGGCGAGGCGCTCCCACCGTCTGTTGGCGATGATTTCCGCATCAAATACCGGCTCGGTGCCGCTAAGCATCACGACGAGATTCTCTTCGCCGGGCACGGGGCGGCCGATGGAGCTAAGCGAGATGCCGTAGAGAAAGCTGTCCGAGATCCCGTGAGGGTCGTCTCCGGGCACCAGCTGCGAGAGCGGAGCGAGATCGCCGACCAGATCGCCGATCACAACGCGGCGATGGCTTGCTTCTGATCGCGCCATTCCGAGTGCGACTTCGGCGGCGGCAATCGGGTTGCTCGAGACAACGGCCACCGCGAAGTAGTTGTTGATCATCGGCGCCGCGCGCCTGCCAGACTCTTCCCATCCGGTCGCGGCGCGCGATCCGGATACTGCGGTCAAGGGCCGGCCTCGTAAATCCAGTATTGCCGGCCGGATGCCCGGCCGATCTTATCCGCTTCCTCGCGAGTCGCGAACGGACCGAGCACCACCCGGTATACAGTCGTCGCTCCGTGCGTCACCGCCTGTACCCGGGCGGTGTTGCCGTTCACCGTGATCTCGGCGGCGGTCTGCTTCGCGCGCGCTTCGTTGAGAACCGCCGAGAATGAAACAATGAATCCCTTCGAAACGGCGACCGCAGCGGGAGCGGAATCGGGAACTTTGCGCGATGAGTCCGGCCGCAGCACGGGCGCAGTCGAGCTCGGGGTGGTCGAGCTGACGCTCGATGTCGCATCGGAAAAGCTCACTGGCTCATCCACACCCGGCGCCCGGGGGCGGAATCCGTCCCAGGCGAAGAAATACCAGAAATCGTTTGCGCCGTTGGGAACTGTGCGAATCAGCTTCAGCGTTTCACCATCGGCGAAATACACATCCTTCACGCCGAGCAGCGCGAGCGCACCATCAGGCGCGACAGCGGGAAGATCCGTCGCCCACCGTGTCGAAACCGATCCGATCACGCGATCGCTACCGATCGCGATCACCCACGCCGAATCGGCGGCGGGATTGCGCGCAAGCAGGTAGCGGCCAAGAGGATCCATTCGGAGATCGTCGGGAGCGCGCGGCACTGGCAGGCGCGAGACGATCTTGCCGGTGTAGCGGTCGATCACTGCGATCTCCGGCTCGGAAACAGTGGCGACGTAAAGCCTGTCGCCGCTCGGTGTCGGAGACATCGCGCGGATGCGGCTCTTGAACGTGATCGGCGGGAGCAGTGAAAGGTCCTTCGCCTTCACGCCGACGAGACCGCTGTCCGACGTGAAATAGACGCGGTCGCCGATCTGGGTGCGCACGGCGCGGCCGATGAGCGGCAGCGACGCGGTGTCGGCGACGATGGTGTCGGGAGGGTGCAGCAGTGAGAGCAGCGTGCGCTCGTGATTCGTATACGCGACGATCACGCTCCCGTTCGGCTGCGCGAGCACGGCACGCGGAGCCGTCTTCGGCTTGTACGTCCAGGTCGTTCCACTCGGCTCGAGCCGGACGACTTCGCCCTTCGCGTCCACGCCGAAGATGTTTGAGCCGTCGGCGGAAGTCAGCGACGAGAGCTTTGCCTTCGTCGCCGCGTGCGCTTCGTTGAGGCGAAGGTCTATTCTGTCCGGCTGCCCCTTCGCGTCCACGATCGCAATGGAGCCGGCTTCCTGATCGAATCCGAGCACGCGGTTGATCGCGGGAAGCTGCACGGACGCCCAGATGGCGCTGTCCACCCGTGGATAGAGATACACGCGTCCACTCCCGCCGGAGCGGGGAACGCGCAACAGAAGTGGGTCGGTGCCCGGGCGCGATGGCGCCCCGGTTGTGGGCTCAGGCGTGCCCCGCTCGCCTCTGCAGGCGAACGGGAGCAGCGCAATGAGAAGAAGACGGCGCAAGGCTTAGTAGCCCGCTCCCAGCGAGAAAGTCCAGTTCGGCTTTCTGCCTACGCCGTATGGATGGGCATAGTCCCACTGAAGGATGGCGAGGCCGAACAGATTGACGCGGAACCCCACGCCGGCGCTGGTGAACGCATATCGCTGCGTGTCCTTGCTCGAATCGTAGTTGGAAGGCCTGTTGAACGAGATCGACTGTCCCTTGTTCCAGGCCAGACCGGCATCGTAGAAGAAGTGGCCATCCACCGGTGGGAGCCCGACGGGTCCGAGATCGAAGCGGCGAATGATCGGGAATCTCAGCTCGATGTTTCCAACAGCGACGCGGCTTCCCGCCAGCTGCTGGTTGTTGCACTGCGAGCCGGAGGCGGCACCGAATGCCGATGTGCACTCGTAGTAGCTGAAGTTGGCCCGGTCGTAGCCGCGCACGTAGTCCGGCCGGCCGATGTAGTTCTTGAAGAAGTTTTCATCGCGGCCAACCGATTGTAGCGTGAACAGCCGGGTGGCGAAGGTGAGAGTATTGAAGATGATCGGATCGTAGCGGCGGTAGTCGGCGAGAAAGTTCGCGAACTTGAGATTTCCCACCGCCTCTCCGGCCTGGAAACGCATTCTCCGTCCTGTGATCGGACCAGTGAGCCCGAAGAGGGAATTGTCAGCGACGTATGCGAGCGATGGCATCGCGTAGTTGTAGCTCGGTCCCTTGCCTGCGTTCTGATATGTCAGATCGCTGCAGTAGGTGGCGCAGGTTCGCGAGATGACGACGATGTTTTGATCGATGTTATTGAGCTGGATCCCCGTCTCAAAGCGGTGAAACCTATTGAGCGGATACTGCGCCGCGAGATTCGCTGTCCGCAGCACGTAACGGATGTCGGTCTCCTGCGCCTGGAACACGCCGCCGCTCTGCGCCTGGTTGCTGCTCACCGGAACGTAGTACGGCTCCTGCGAGAAGCTGAGCGAGTACTGCGTGCGCCTGCTCAGGTTCGCGTATCCAACGAAAAACGCCGCATCGCTGAGCTGGCCATACACCTGTGCCGAAACGGCAAGGAGATGATTGCCGAGCAGATCGCTGAAGACGAACGCGGTACCGCCGGAATAGGTTCCGTAATTCGTCGTGTAACCTACCGACGGATCGGCGATATAATCGGGGTGAAGCCGCGCGTGATAGGGCTCTTGCTTGAACCGCGCCGTGTCTGGCAGCCCGAAGTTCGGATCGGCTAGCAGCGACGCGATGCTCGCGTACGCCGTATCGGTGGAGATCTCGGAGATCGGGATCACCGACGAGAGCCGCGATCCTGATTGGCCACGATAGGTGGACGTGGGCTCGTTACCCTTGGGCGCGCTGATGGAATCGAGCCGGCCGCTCGGCAAGGCGGCAAGCGTGCTCGTGCTGGGGTGAATCAGATTGTGGCCGAGCATCGTGCTCGGACCCTTCCCGAACGCGTACTTCTTGAGCGTCGCCGGATGATCCATCGTCCACACGGTGAAGTCGCCGCGCTCGTAATAGGTGAACACCATTCTGTCCGCGCCGCGCGCCCAGCTGATCGCGGGGCTGAACTCGGTGATCGCCGAAACTCCGCCGAGGACGTTGGTGATCTGGTAGTGCTGATTGTCTGCGAAATCAAAGAGGAAAATGTTGGCAAGGCCGGTGCGGTTGGAGACGAACGCGATCTGGCGCCCGTCGGGGGACCACTGCGGGTTCAGGTTCAACCCGTCCTGGCCGGGAAGCACTTTCACTACGTGCGACGCGATGTCGATCGTCGCGATCTGCCACGGCCCGAGCTTGAGATTGGTGAGATCGGTTGCCGGCGTCCGCTCGGTGGCGAAGGCAAGCGTCTTACCATCGGGCGACCAGGAGGGCTGAAGGTCGCCGTACTTGTCGTCGGTGAGCTGGCGGAGATTCTTTCCGTTTGCGTCAACGATGAAGAGATCGGTAATGCCGCCGTGCGTTCCGCTGAACGCGATCTGCCTGTCGTCGGGCGACCACGATGGACTCCACACCGCATCGAGCGGGATATCGAGAGAGCGGGTCTTTCCCGACGCGATGTCGAGCAGATAGAGAACGTCGATTCCCTCGCGCATCGCCGTGAACGCGAGCGTCTTTCCGTCGTTGGAAAATGCGCTCTGCGAGTAAAGCAGGCGCAGCTCTTCGAAGTTCGCGTTGGTCGTGCTCTTGATGAGATGCTTGAGTCGCTTGCCGGTCTGCGCGTCGCCGAGCCAGAGATCAATGAAGATCTCGCCGCGCTTCTCGCTGCCGTTGGAGAGGAACGCGATGTACTTGCCGTCCGCCGAGAGCGCGGGAGCAAGGAAGATCTGGCCGCCGCTCTTGCGCGGAGTGAGTAACGGGCGCGCGAATGTCTGCGGCCGGTCGAGGCTCGCTGCCTGCGGCAGATAAGTCGCGTTGACCGCCTCGCGCCAGTCGTCGCTCAGCTCGTGCAGCGAGAGCCCGAGCTCTTTCTGAATCGCGCGCGCGACGCCGAGCGCCGCGGTCTCCTTGAGAATCTGGCCAATCGCAGCGTCGCCCCAGCGTTCGCCGACGTACTCCCAGAGAGATTCTCCGTAACGGTACGGGAAGTACTTGTCGGGTCGCTCAGTCATCTGCTCGATTGACGGCACCGTTCCCGCCACCGCCGCATCGCGCAGCCATTCCGCCGTCAGCGGGTGGTTCGGGCCACCCGATACATACTCGGCCATTCCCTCCATATACCAGAGTGGGGGATTGATCTGCTCGAGCGTCTGAATGTTCTCGGCTTTGCCGCGAGTGAAAATGTCGTACTGGAACTCGTGCACCATTTCGTGCGCGAGAACGTGCTCGAAGCTGTGGTAGTCGCCGGTGAGAGGGAGCAGCAGCCGGAAGCGCCCCTCGGTGACACCGCCGGTGCCTTCGCCAAGATCTCCGGTGACGTTGTTCTGGCCGAAGTCCGCGCGCGAGGCGTAGAGGATGATCGGCTTCTTTTCGCGGAACTGGTGGTCGAGAACGCGCGACATACGCGCGTAGGTGCGCTCGGCCATTCTGCCGACGTCAACCGCGGCCGCCCGCTCCTCGGGGTAATAGTGGAGACGGAAGTGCTCCGTCTCGATCACACGCCAGTCGAAGTGCCTGTACTGGACCTGATTCTTCCCGAAGTACTGTTGGGCGTTGGCACTGCCGGCCAGAAGAACAGCGGCGGCGAAACCGACAAGGCGTAGAACTTTCATCCCAGAGCTCCCTGTTGATCAATAGTCACGGTCTCAGCATCACTCCACAGCCGCTCGATCTGGTAGAACGAGCGGAGTGTCGGATGAAAGATGTGAACAACGAAATCCACGAAATCGAGCAGAACCCAGCGTCCCTGCGGTAATCCTTCGGAGTGATGGACCGAGTATCCCTTTTTTTTTAGCTCAGCGATGATGTGCTCGCCAATCGAGCGAACGTGGGTGTCGGAGGTTCCGCTTGCTATGACGAAGTAGTCCGTCATATCCGTGACGCCCTGCAGGTTCAGAAGCACGACGTCGTTCGCTTTCATGTCGAGGCAAATCTGCGCGGCCATTTGCGCAGCGCGTTCGCGTGCAGCAATGGAAGGAAGGGATGTCGCCATCGGCTCCGGGAGATTAAGGGCTGGCCCCGCTTTCCTTGGTAGCTTACGCGCGGGGTGAAAGTTCCGTCAGGGGCGAGAGTTGCATTTCACACGCCACGGTACGGGTGGGCAGGGCGGCGCAGAACGGATGTCCGCGCCGCCCTCCCGTTATTGCTTGATGACCCAGACTTTGATTTCGGGGTGAACGTCGGCGTGCAGTCTGACCGGTACCCGGTAAACGCCGAGCGCGCGGATCGGGTCGTGGAGCTCGATCTGGCGCTTTTCCACCGTGAAGCCCTGGGCTTCAAGCTGGTGCGCGATGTCCGATGACGTCACCGATCCGAACAGCTTGCCGTCGTCGCCGACGCGGGCGGAGAACGTGAGCGAAACGGCTTCCAGTCGCGTGGCCAGCTCCTGGGCGGAGCCGCGGCGCTGCTCTTCTGCCTGGTCGAGACGCTCTTTTTCCTGGGCGATGCGCTTCTTGTTACCCGGCGTTGCCTCGTAAGCAAAACCCCGGGGAAGGAGATAGTTGCGCGCGTAACCGGGGGAGACTTTTACGACGTCGCCCGGGTGTCCCAGCTTCTCTATGGACTGCCTAAGAATGACTTCCATTGGTATTTCCTTCAGTTGATTGATGCGGGCGACCGGCAGGTCACCCTGGTTTGAACGTTATCCGACTGCGGCCCTGCTGCGCCAATCCAGCCAGGTATCGCCGAGACCTACACCGACTACGGCGGCTACGAGAAGCTTGAAGAGCGGTGGAACAAGGAAAAAGACAAGCGCTGAAGCGATAAGCAGCCCGCGGCGACGTGACGTCCAAGCCATCACTGCCATCCCTCGGACGAAATAGAGAGCGCCGAAGAAAACGAGCAAGTTGAGGCCGGCGTTCCGACCCTCCTCGAAGGGCGGAAGGAGAAGCATCGTCGCTCCCACTGCCACTCCCCACACCAGCTGGTCGCTGAAGCGGAATTCGCGGAGCGGCGCCAGCGCTGGTCCAATCCGCTCCGGTGTCATCCGCGTGTAAACAGCCCATCCAATAGCGAGACCGGCAAGTGATTCGAGAGCGATCAGCGCCGGCAACAGGATCGCCGCCAGAGCGGGCATCGCTTTCACCTTCGCCTGCGCATCCGCCAGAACGTCATCCATCTCCGGCACTCGCGAGGCGTAACTGCGGAAGATCGAAGACTGCCCCTCCGCCTCGAGAATTGCGACAACTGCATTGCTCCGCCCGCCGAACTCCGATGCTGAAACCTGCTTGTACCGCTCGACTCCCCCCGGCGACGAAATCGCAACGGCGAACGCCGTCCCCATCGCCACACCGAGCGCGCCGAGCGCGCGCACGAAGAACGGAGTCGCGGAGCTCCAGAGACTCATCAGGCCGAAGCTGCCGGCGAGGAGGAGCGCCCAACCGCGCGCCATCCCTTCGTACGGCGTTCCCGACTTTCCCATCGGAACGATGAGAAGCCAGGCGGCGAGTCCTACCCAGGCGATAGCGAGCCAGGGTTTTCCTCCCGCCAGCCAGCCGACTACCGCGCAAACGGCGATGATCGGCACCAACAGCAGCGGCGTCTCGAGAATCGGCACTACCAGCTGAAGCTGCGTAGTCGCCAGCGGCAAAAGAACAAATGCTGCCAGCACCAGCGCGAGCCGCCGCCACGATTTTTTCTCGGGAATCGTAGTGACGGCGGCGTCCATCTTAGCCCTGATGTCCGCGGATGTACGGAATCAGCGCGAGGTATCGCGCCCGCTTGATCGCGGTCGAGAGCTGGCGCTGATGTCTGGCGCACGATCCGCTCAGACGGCTGGGCAAAATCTTTCCCTGATCGGTGATGAACCGCCCGAGCGTACGGTCGTCCTTGTAGTCAATCCAACGCACACGCCCTTCGCAGAACGGGCAGCTTTTCTGTGGTCTTCTCATTTGTTAATCCTCGTCGTCGTCGTCATCGTCACGGCGCGCGGCTGCGGCCATTTCTTCTTCGCTCATCGCCGGTGCTCCCATCTCGTGCTCGTGCAGAGTGATGAGGTAGCGGACGACACCGTCGTCGAGCTTCAGCGCTCTCTCGTACTCAGGGAGAACCGCCGGCTCGGCGTCGAATCGCGCGATGGCGTAGTAGCCGTTTTCACGGGGACCAATCTGGTACGCCAGCTGGCGCCGGCCCCAATGCGTCACTTCCGGCGTGCCGGCTGAGCCGAGCATTCCGTGGAAGCGGTTGATCTTTTCGGATATGGCGGCGTCTTCGAGAGTTGAGTCGAAGATGTACACCGCCTCGTATGTGCGAGGCACTTGTAGGCAATCCTCCTTTTGGTCTAATCCGCCCTGCGCTGGTTGCCTGAGCGCCGGGAAGGTGGTTGTTGTCGCCGCAGAGTGCGGCGCTTAAATCACTGCTCGCAAGTTAGCTGGTTCCGTGGGGCGATTCAACTTCCGGATCGCTTTGAATTTGCGGGGTCGAGAGGGGCGCGGACGGGGTGACAGCCTTACCGGCGCTGTCTCCGCTCGCAGCCCGCCCTTGTGGGGCGGTATGCGCTCGCTCCGACGTGGCCGGATGCGGCAGCCACCCCGGCGCACCTCTCTTCGTTCCTAGACGTTGAAACGGAAGAGAAGGACGTCGCCGTCCTGGACTACGTACTCCTTGCCTTCGGACCGCACGACTCCTTTTTCCTTGGCTCCTTTCCAGCCGTCATTGGCGATGAAATCAACGTAGGCGACGGTCTCGGCGCGGATAAAACCTTTCTCGAAGTCGGTGTGAATCACAGCGGCGGCTTGAGGCGCGTGGTCGCCGCGGTGAATTGTCCACGCTCGCACTTCCTGCTCACCTGCTGTGAAATACGTTTGCAGGCCGAGCAGGTGATAGCCGGCGCGGATCAGGCGGTCGAGACCCGCGGAGTCGATGCCGAGGGACGAGAGAAATTCTGCGCGATCCTCGGGCGGCAGCTCGGCGAGCTCCGCTTCGATCTTCGCCGAGAAGGTTACGACCTCGGCTTCCTCGCTGCTTTTGGCAATCGCCCCGCGAAGGGCTTTCACGTGCGGGCCTTCCTCGCCCGAAAGCTCAGAGTCGCTCACGTTCGCCGCGTACAAAACGGGCTTCACCGTCATCAGCGAGAGCGGGGCGAGGAACGCTTTCTCCTCTGCGCCCAGCTTTGCTTCCCAGAGTCCTCTTCCATCCTTGAGAAACTCGTGCGCCTTCTCGAGCGTCGGCAGCTCGGCAACGGCTTCCTTGTCGCCGGTGCGCGCGGAACGCCGCGTTTTGTCGAGGCGTTTTTCCAGCGTGCCCAGATCGGCGAGAGCGAGCTCGAATTCGATCACTTCGCGGTCACGCACGGGATCGACCGCGCCCATTACGTGCGTGACGTCGGGATCCTCGAAGCAGCGCACGACGTGAACGATCGCATCTGTCTCGCGGATGTTCGACAGAAACTTGTTGCCGAGTCCTTCGCCTTCGGCGGCGCCTTTTACGAGGCCGGCGATGTCAACGAACTGAACCACGGCGGGGACTACTTTCTTCGGCTGGACGATTTTCTCGAGGCCCTGAAGCCGGG
>JBKJHG010000064.1:0-4719 GCA_046599115.1 Gemmatimonadaceae bacterium | reverse complement strand
CCGACGGTATCGGGGAGCAGAGTCTTCTCGTCGCCGATGACCTCGAGCTTGACCCACTCGTTGAATCCCGCGGCGCGGGCGAGCCGAGCGTATCTGATCGCGTCGGTGGCGTTGTAGCATCCGGCCGTATTAGCGAGCAGGAAAAAGCTCGACGTGTCGAGATGATGGAGAATTCCCTCTTCCTTCGAGCGGTCGAGATCAACCCGTCTCACGGCGACGGTGACGACTTCGGCGCCGGAAGCTTCGATCGCGTCGATCATCACCGCATTCGACGGATATTTCCCTGTTCCCACCATCAGGCGGGAGCGAAATGCCCGGCCGGCGATGGCGAGCGGCATCGGATCGGCGGCGACTTCCGGAGATGCGATCGCGGTGCTCATCGCTCAGCCCCCGCCAACGAAATGAACGATCTCGACGATGTCTCCATCGGCAAGAAAAATCTCCTGGAGCGAATCGCGGTCGCGGATGATCGCTCCGTTATGTTCGACGACAACCGCCCGCGCATCGAGCGCCAACGCGGAGAGCAGATCGGAGATCGAGCTCGGAGCGGCGACAGTGCGCCCGGCTCCGTTGACCGTTACCGCGACGGACCCATCAGTGGCCGGTGGCGACCCCTGTTCTGCTGCTCGTTGTAGCGTGCCCGTCATAGGCTGAAAGATAGCTGATGGCGGCCTGTTCGGAATTCTTCGCCTCCCAGATTCCCCGGATGGACGCCACGCCATAAGCCCCGCCTTCGACCAGGGAGCGGACGTGCTCCGGCTTTACTCCGCCGATGGCGATCACTGGGATATTCACGCGGGCGACAATTCCACTGACGAATGCAGATTCCCGCCGCGGCTCGCCCGGGTGCGAGGGCGTCTCGAACACGTGTCCGGCCACGAGCCAGTCGGCCCCCTCCGTTTCCGCGGTCTCCGCCTCTTCTGCATTGTGAACGCTGGCTCCGATGCGCAGCTTCGGCGCCGCGCGACGGGCGTCGCTGACACTCATCGATCTCGAGTTCAGCTGGACTCCGTGCGAGAAACAGGTCATCGCGATGTCGAGCCGGTCGCTGATGATGCAGAAGCAGCCGGTGTCGGCGTGCAGGCTAGTGAGGCGGCAGGCGATATCGTACAACCGCGGCGAAGGGATGAGCTGTGAGCGCAGATGGATCGCGCCGCGTTCGCCGAGCGCCTGCATCACGCTAATCGCGCGCGCGACGAAGTCGCGGGCGAGAATGATCTTGTCCGTCGTCACGGCGTGAATGACAGGGATTTCGGTCATCCGTCCGTCACGCACCGACGATGTCTCCTTTTTTGGCGCCGCGGCCGCGGGCCCAGTCGGCGGCGGGCATTCTGCTTTTTCCGGCGGGCTGGACGTCGGTGATGGCGACCGCATCCTGCGCGCAGGCAATGACGAGCGCCGGCTCGATGGCGAGAACTTCTCCCGGAGCCCCGGATTCCTTGACGCACTTCGCCCCGAACAGCTTGAGGTCGTTTCCGCCGAGTGTCGTCAGCGCCCCGGGCGCGGGATCGAATGCGCGAATCGCTCTCGACACGTCGAGCGCTGTCCCGTGCCAGTCGATGCGTGTGGAGTCGCGGTCAACCTTTGGAGCGTAGGTAGAGCACGAATCGTCCTGCGGTATTTCCACCGCCTTTCCGAGCTCCATCAGCGCGAGCGCTTCAATCAGCGAGAGCGCGCCGACTTCGGACAATCGCACACGCAGCTCGCCGAACGTGTCGTCGGGGTGAATCGGCGTTTCCGCCTGCAGGATGACCGGGCCCGCGTCGAGCGCGGGAACGACGCGCATTATGCTGATTCCCGTTTTCGTGAACCCCTGTCGGATGGCGGCCTGGATCGGTGCCGCGCCTCGCAGTGCGGGGAGCAGTGATGCGTGGACGTTGATCGTCCCTTGCGCCGGAAGGTTGATGATCGCCATTGGAAGAATCTGACCGTATGCGGCTACGATCGAGATGTCGGGCTCGATAACGCGCAGCATCTCGATGAGGTCGGGGTCGCGCGCGCTTTGCGGCTGGAAGAGCGGGAGCTTTTCTTCGAGAGCGATCTGCTTCACCGCTGACGGAATTACTTTCCGCGACCGGCCTTGCGGCCGGTCGGGCTGGGTCACGACGCCGACGACTTCGAATCCTTCGCCGACGAGCGCTCTCAGCGGCGCGGCGGCGAACTCGGGCGTGCCCCAGAAAAGTATCCTCACCTACATCTCCGTGTCGTGATGCTCCACTCCCTCGCTCGTACGCGAGCCGCTCGGCCGTGTTTCGTCCCGCGATTCGGCGGTGACCTTGCGGATGAATCCGGGGTAATCGGGCTGAATCTTCTTCCACTTCGACATTACCGAGCGGCGCTTGAGCGTGCTCAGGTAGTCAATGAAAAGCTTGCCGTCGAGGTGGTCTATCTCGTGGAGCATGCATCGCGCTAGCAGTCCGCTGGCGGTGATGTCGCGCGCTTGGCCATTCTCGTCGAGCGCGCGAACAGTCACAGTGAGCGAGCGGTCAACGTCACCGTAGACGTCGGGGATGGAGAGGCATCCCTCTTCGGAGCGGTCGTTCCCCGACTGCTCCACGACCTCAGGATTGATGAGAGCGAACTTGTGCTCGTCAACGTGGACGACGGTGATTCGCTCCTCGCGCCCCACCTGCGGCGCCGCGAGCCCGATGCCGCCGGCGAGGTACATAGTCTCGAACATGTCGTCGATGAGACGGCGCGTGTCGTCGGTGATTTTCGTTACGGGTGTCGTCGCCTTTCTTAAGATCGGATCGCCGAGCACCCGGATGTCGAGAATGCTCACTCTGCCGAGGATGCTCCGGACTGAACGATCGCTCTGCTGATGCGAGCGATGCGGCCGCGCTCGATGGCGAGCTTGGTTCCCTCGGAGGTAATGATGACCTTGTCCTGATCATGGCTCGCCTTGGGATCGCCGGCGGTGGAATCCTTGATCGTGAGGACGGTGCCGATGACGCCGCCGGTGGTGACGATCTCGTCGCCCTTCCGCAGCTCGCGCAGCATCGCTTCGTGAGCCTTGCGCTGCTTCTGCCCGGGACGGATGAGAATGAAATAGAAAATGGCGAAAATCGCCCCGTACATAAAAATGGGGCCGAGTAGCGGATTGCTCATCATTGATTGGACCTGTGAAGTGTGGCGCTATTCAGTGTCGGATGCCGGACTCGCGGCGCGATATCGCTGGAGCCATTCGCGCGACCAGGAGGCGACATCTCCGGAGATTATCGCCGCTCTCCCGGCGCGGGCCAGCGACAAGAGGAAATGTACATTGTGCAGGGAGAGCAGGCGGAGCCCGAGCATCTCATCTGTGACGTATAGATGGCGGAGGTATGAGCGGCTGAACCGCGTGCAGGCCGAGCAGTCGCAAGACTCATCGAGGGGCTTGGGGTCGTTCCGGAACTCGGCGCGCTTGATGTTCATCCGCCCCGCGGCGGTGAAAACGGCGCCGTTTCGTCCCATCCGGGTGGGGGCGACGCAGTCGAAGAGGTCAACGCCCCGCACAATCGCCTCGACGAGATCCTCGGGGAAGCCGACCCCCATCAGGTAGCGGGGGTGAGTTTTTGGAAGTGCGTCGTCAACGACCTCGAGCATCTCGTACATCTCCGGTTTTTTCTCGCCGACAGATAGCCCGCCGATTCCGAATCCTTTCCAATCGCCCATCGAAGCGATTGCGTTGGAAGCTTCGCGCCGGAGGTGGGCGTGAATTCCTCCCTGAACGATGGGGAACAGCGCCTGTTCGAGCCGCGCGCCATCCGCTCCGTAGTTCGGTCCGGCATCTTCCTTGTTGAGGCGATCAACTTCGGCACGGCATCGCGCGAGCCATCTGATGCTGCGCTCGCTCGCGTCGCGCGCGGCGGGCTCGTCGGATTGGCCGGGGATGACGTGATCGAATTGCATCACCACATCGGCGCCGATGTTGCGTTCGATGCGCATCACCGATTCAGGGGTGAAGAATCTCTTTGAGCCATCGATGTGGCTCTGAAATTCGACGCCGTCTTCGGTGAGCGTACGAAGATTCGCGAGCGAGAAAACCTGGAAGCCGCCGGAGTCGGTGAGGATGGGGCCCTTCCATCCCATAAACTTGTGGAGCCCACCCATTTCGCGGATGATCTCGTCGCCGGGACGGAGGTGGAGATGATATGCGTTGCTGAGGATCATCGACGCGTTCATCGCGACGAGATCTTCGGGGTCGAGCGCTTTCACCGTGGCGAGAGTTCCCACCGGCATGAAAGCGGGAGTCTCGACAATTCCGTGCGGAGTCGAAAAAACGCCGGCGCGCGCGGCGCCGGCGGTGGCGGTTACATCAAATGAAAAACTCACGCTCTAAGAATCGCCCGGAAGGGCGGCCCGATCAATGACCGGCGAGAAGCGACTGAAAGCGGGGATCGCTTCGGATGCCGTCGAACCAGGGGTCGATTTTTAGCTGTTGGATCGAAATGGAACAGGGAATCGCCAGCAATTGCCGAAGCGTGGATACTGCCAGCTCGGTGTCGCCGACTTTGACCGCGACGAAAGCCAGCGTGATGGTATTCGAGGGGCCGCGAACGGCATCGCGCGAAATCGGCATCATCTCGACTGCCCGCTTCGCTTCAGCAATGGCGCGTTGACGATCGCCTTTGATTGCATAAGCCGTCCCGAGGCCTGCGTGGACATCGGCGTCAGAAAAGCTACCAGTGAGCACGCGCGGGGCGAGCGCGATCATCGAGTCGGCGGCCTCGGAAGCCT
>JBKJHG010000136.1:0-5280 GCA_046599115.1 Gemmatimonadaceae bacterium | reverse complement strand
GCTGCTGCGACATTCGCTGTTTCAACTTCCGCCGCCGCGCAATTTGGCGATCCCGCTCCGTTGATCGCGGCACAGAAGACGGCGATGGCGCGCATCGCTCGTTTTGACGGAATTTGGCGCGGGCCGGCGTGGTCGATGCTTCCGACGGGCCGCCACGACATCACGCAGACCGAGCGCATCGGGCCATTCCTCGACGGCGCGGTGAAGGTAATCGAAGGCCGCGGTTACAACGCCGACGGCAGCACCGGGTTCAACGCACTGGGAATCATCTCGTATGATCCGGCGAAGCAGTCGTACAATCTTCACTCGTACGCGCTGGGCTCCGCGGGGGACTTCGAGCTCAAGGTCACCGATACCGGTTACACCTGGGAGATTCCCGCCGGACCATCGATGCGAATTTTGTACACCGCGACGATAACCGACAGCACCTGGTTCGAGGTTGGTGACAGAATCGTTGCCGGCCGCCCGCCGGTGAGATTCTTCGAGATGAATCTGAAGCGTGTCGGCCCGACGAGCTGGCCGGCGGCGGGGCAGGTGAGCTCCACGTCCGCGCCTCGCCACGTTTCTGATGAGCAGATGATTCGCTCCGCGGAACAGCAATGGGTGGATGTCACGCTCAAGGGAGACGCTGACGCGTTCTCGAGTTTTCTTGACGATCAGTACGTGGCGCTTAGGAGCAGCGCGCAGTTCGTGGACAAGGCGACGTGGGCACGCGGCATCCGTGCTGCCACTACTCACTATGATGCGGTGGAGCTTCACGATCTCACGGTTCGCTTTCCGACTCCCGACGTCGCCGTCGTAACCGGATCATTCTCGCAGACCGGTGTAACCGATGGGAGCTCCAATACCGGCCGGGGGAGTTACATCAATACCTGGGTCCGCATCAATGGGAAATGGCAGGTAGTGTCGAGTGGGTTCGCGAGGCCGCCGGCGGCGGATCCAGTTCCGAAGACCACCGCAGAGGGCACTCCGCTCGTGCTCGGAGTCAGCGAAGGTGAGCGCAGAATTCGCCGATTCGCTGGAGCGTCATCTGAGTTCACGATCAAGGTGGACAAGAACAACGGCGGATCGCCGGATTTCCTGATGCTTTATGAGGACATTCCGCCTGGCGGATCGATTCCTCCGCACCGGCATCTTCTCTCAGACGAAATTCTTTTCGTTCACGCGGGAAGCGGCTCGGTGGAAGTCGGGTCGGCTCACACCGACTTTGGCCCGGGCGGCACAATCTTCATTCCGAAGAATACGCGCATCACCGTTCGCAACACCGGCAAGGTTCCCCTCTCGGTGGCGGCATTCTTTGCGCACCAGGGATTCGAGGAATATCTGCGCGACACATCCGTGCTCGAGGGCCAGCCGGTAGTTCCGCTTACACCGGCCGAGATGGCGGCGATGCGCAAGCACGCCGAGATGCATACGGTCTACGAGAAGAGGTAGACGAGCGCTCCTCGCGCTATTTGAATGCGAAGAAATTCAAGATGAGCGCGTTTAGAAACAGTACCGCGGGAAAACGATCATCCGCCATCGGTGCGCTTTCGCGAGCTTCCGTGCTTCTTGGAATTTCCGCGCGACAGCGTAGGGGATATAATGAGAAGTCGGGAGGATGCGATGGTATATAAAGTTGTGCTGCATCGCGATGAGGAAGGTGTCAGCGTATCGGTGCCCGGCTTGCCGGGCTGCTGGTCGCAGGGCGCCAATGAGAAGGAAGCGCTGGGGAACGCGCGCGAAGCGATCCGCGAGTATCTCTCAGCCCGCGACAAGCTGATCGGAGAGAGTGAAACCCGGGAGCTCGAAATCGCGATCTAGGGTTTCGCAGTGGGGAAAATCCCCGGAGTCAATCACCTTCTGGCGGTTCGTGCGTTAAAGAAAGTCGGATTCACGACCGTCCGTCAGGGCCGACACATCGTGATGTCGGATGGTTCGAGGATCCTCACCATCCCGCGACACAATCCCATTAATGCATTTACTATGGGAGGGATCGTGAGCGACGCCGGGCTGTCCCCCCGAGGAATTTCGGAAGCTGCTCTAGGGTCTGTGCGTTGAGCTTGTGCCGATCCGCAGTTTCATCGAAGCTATCTGACCCTCTTGCTCGTCAGCCGCGCGCGTTCGTGCCAAGGCAAACTTGAGCCGCGCCGACGATCTGAGATCCGACGGCCGATCGGATGGAAACTTGGTTGGCTTTCGCCCGTAGACCCGCTGACGCCAGTGGCGACTCGGCCAACCTCTGACCAATGAAGTCGCCAGCGATTATGGCGTAATCCCTCCCTTTTTTTCTCTCCCTGGCCCAGTAAGCGAGAAATGAAAGAATGTTCTTTCGCGCGTCGTCGGGTACATCCGATGAAACGAGAGTGAAGTTGACCCAGGGGCGGATGATGTTCACTCCTATCGGCTCGACCAGAGCGCCGATCAGCGCCAATCCAGTTCCGAGCCGAAGATCCGAATATTCCGCCGACAGACCGCATTGTTCAATCTCCCCGTCCAGTGGTGACGGGCGCCGCAGTTCATTCTTCATCAGCTCGCTCGCGCCCTCGATTCTGATCTTTAGCTCGGGCGAAATGCCTTGTGCGCGACGCAGTAGCGATGCGCTCCGTGCGCGAAGTGTGATCCGGTTGGTGAGTCCGAATAGTATTTTGCCAAAGATGTTGAGAAGTGGATTCATCGAAACACGAAAAAATTCATAATCAGCGTATTCACGAACAGCAGCGCAATCGCCGTCGGAATCTGCACCCGAATCACCGCGTACTCATCAAGATCCAGTAGCGCCGTCGGGACGATATTGAAGTTCGCCGCCATCGGCGTCATCAGCGTCCCGCAGAACCCGGACAACATCCCTACCGCCGCCATCACCACCGGGTCGCCGTGAAATTTCCCAACGATGAGTGGCAGCCCGATTCCCGCCGTCATTACCGGGAACGCCGCGAATGCATTCCCCATAATCATCGTGAACACCGCCATACCTATTGTATATGTCGCGACGACTGCGGCAGGCGCGCTGAGGGGGATCCACCGCTGCGCGAGAGTGCTCACCACGGTGCCGACGCCGGCGGCGGCGAACACCGCGCCGAGTGCGGCGAGCATTTGCGGGAGCACCGCCGCCCATCCGATCGAGTCGAGTAGGCGCCGCGCTTCCGTGATCGGTGCAGAAGCTGGCGCACGGAGAATCGCGTATCCGGCCGCGAGCGCGATGATGCACGCGACAGCGAGCGAGATAACCGTCACCTGCTTCTGATCCACGTGCGGCGCGAGCACAGGAGTCTTGAAGATGAACGTCCCTGCGATCGTTACTGCGGGGATGAGCAGCGCGATCAAGAAGAGCTTGTTCCCCCATCTCGCCGCGCCCGCGTCGCGTTCCGCTTGCGTCACGCTTTCTGACTTGCTGACGCCGAGCCCGCGCACCGATGCGAAGGCAACCATTCCGAGAACGAGGAACCCGCTCACGACGTCCGGGATGTGCGAGCCAAGGAGGAAGGTGACCGAGTACAATCCCCAGAAGGCGGTGTTGTTGATACGCCGGGGATTGCTCGCGTCGCGCGCGTTGACGATCGCGACGCCGGCCATCATAAGCCCGGTGAGCCAGTAGATGTGCTCGAGCGTGATCACGGCGTCGTTTCCTTGGACGCTGCGACTTCCCGCGCGATCTTTCTGTCCAGCAGCAGCACCCGAGTTCCGTGAATGAGAAACGCGGCGATCGCCGTCGGAATCGCCCACAGCGCGAGTTGTGCCGGCTCGACGTGGATTCCGTTCTGGTCGAGGAATGCCTTGATGAGAAGGATGGATCCGATCGCAATAAAAATGTCCTCGCCGAAGAAGACGCCGACGTTGTCAGTCGCGGCGGCATTGGCGCGAATGCGCTTCCTCGTCTTCAGCGGCAGATCGCCCATCCGCGACTCCGCGGCGCCCTCGGCCATCGGCGCAATGAGCGGGCGGACCATCTGCGCGTGACCGCCGAGTGAGATGAGGCCGAGCGCGGCGGTGATCTGGCGGATGGCGAGGTAGGCGAGGAGGATGCGTCCCGTCGTGGCGAAGCGGAGGTTGGCGACGATCTGTCGCGCGCGCTCCTTGAGTCCCGATCTCTCGAGGAGACCGATGACGGGGAGGACTAGCCAGACGATGGCAACGTAGCGCGAGGTGATGAACGCCTTCCCGAACTCGGCGACGACGGCGAGCGGACCGAGCCCGGACGCGAGGCCGGTGGCGAGGCCGGCGACAGTGACGACGAGGAGCGGATTGACCCGCAGCACAAACCCGACGACGACGATGAGGATTCCGATAAGAGTCAGCATCGGCGCGGCTTGCGGTTATCGGGACATTTGGCCATATTTGTTATGCCAGTTGGCAAGGAGGCTGAATGACTGCAGACACATTGGTGGCTGCTCTCGGCGGCTCAAAAGTACTAAAGGGCAGGGTAGTCAGCTATTTGGATCTCGTTTCCGCCACCCGGGAAGGCCTTCCCGCCGGCGTTGCCGAGCGCGTCGTCGAATATGGGTTCCTGGAGCCGGAGGAGCTGTACACGTTTGTCATTCCCCGTCGGACTTTTGCTCGGCGCCAGGACGAAAACGAACCTCTGACACCGGCGGAATCCGATCGCCTGGTGCGAATCATCAGAGTGATAGTGCGCGCCATCGAAGTCCTCGGCACTCCCGAAAAAGCAAAATCGTGGCTCAGAAGTTCGAACAAGGCATTACACGGACATCAGCCGCTGTCTTTACTTGCGACAGACCTTGGGGCGCGGATGGTCGAGCAAGTGCTGGGTCGCATCGAGTATGGCGTATATAGCTGATCGCCGCGCCCAGTGATTGTATGGCGGATAGCAACCGCGCGTCGGCGCGCCCTCGACGGCGAGGGAGCGCGGTTGTTCGGGGGGCGGTGGAACAGCGAAGGGCGAGCTGTGATCTATTCTTCAGAGACGCTCTCCCTCGCCGCGCTGGAATATCTTGTTCACGTGGACCCGCGGGACGTCCCGTCCGATCTCATCGCACTCGAGGTTGATCTTCCTGACGGGGGCGATCCTGGCGCGGTAGCGGACCCCGCGCGGTTTACGGACCCGAACTGGAGGGCTACCCCCGCTCCGGATTGGCAAGCCGGGCTTGGAGACGAGTGGCTGGCTGATGGAAGTTTCCTCTGGCTTGCCGTTCCGTCGGCCGTGGTGCCGGAAGAGCGAAACGTTCTGATCAATCCCCGTCATCCGATGTTCAGACGAGTGCGAATCAGGAGCGAGAGGCCATTTGCGTTCGATCTGCGGCTACTTGAGTAGACAAGTGATGCGTCGCCGAGGGACATTCG
>JBKJHG010000108.1:0-4833 GCA_046599115.1 Gemmatimonadaceae bacterium | reverse complement strand
GGCCCAACCACGCCTTCGACGAATGTGCGGTGAAATTCGTCGTCCAGATCGAAAAGTCGTGTTGCTGGGCCCCGGTTACGAGCCTCCCTCGCAAGCACGCGGTTTATATCCCGAAGCCTGCGTGCAAGATCGGTACGCTGATCCCGCTTGAGCGACGCCGCTTCACGGGCTGCTAGTCCCTCGAGATGGCCGATGATGAGGAAAACCTCGCGGCCGTCGTCCTGGGTGAGCGGGGTGACGATTAGCCGTTGGTCGCCGGCTCGTCCAACGGAGTCGACGAAACCCTCCTGCTGCAGCCTGTGCAGGGCGCTCCGAACGGGCGTGCGGCTGAGGCCCATTCGCTTGACCACTGCGCGTTCGGCGATCCGGGAGCCGGCGGGCAGCTGGCCCGAAACTATGAGCGCCCGCAGCTCGCGGTAGACCCGCGTGACGTTGTCGAGGGGGTCGGCCGCCGCCGACGGTGCGCGGGAGCCCGACGATGGCGGGGAACTCGATTTTTTCCTTGCTTGCGCCGACGATTTGGCAGGACACATGCGACAAATGTAAGTGCACAACGGCCCGTGCGGGTAGACTGGCGGCGGAAATCTGGTATACCGAATTGGTCTATCCTTTCGGCCGGATTCGTATTACACTGGTTCGCACGCCGGTTGAGCCGGCGCCGCAAGCATGCTGCGCGTCGTGATTCCTCAATCCCCGGGCAATGTTCTGTCTCGACCGTCTCACTCTTCGCGAAATCCGGTTGGCCCTCAAGGAACCGTTCCGCATTTCCTCAGGGATCGAGCTCGACCGCCGCATCCTTCTGCTCGAGCTGGTTGACAAAAGCGGCGCCTCAACGTGGTCGGAGTGCGTCGCGCAGGACCTGCCCAACTATACGCCCGAAACGGTCGACACCGCGTGGCTCGCCATTCGCGAATGGCTCGCTCCCCGCCTCCTTGGCCGCCAATTCGATAGCGCTACCGAAGTTCACGCAGTCCTCGCCAAGAACATCCGCGGCCACAACATGGCTAAAGCAGCACTCGAAATGGGCTGCTGGGGCCTCGAGGCAACTATTCGAGAGCTGTCCCTCTCAGTCTTATTAGGCGGCACCAGAGAGCGCGTGCCCACCGGCATTTCGCTGGGAATCCAGTCGGCGCCGCCTCTGCTGGTGGAGCGCGCTCTTGCCGCAGTCGCGGCGGGTTACCGGAAGATCAAGCTGAAGATTCAGCCAGGACAGGACGTCGAATTCGTCCGCGCCGTGCGCGAAGCCCTCGGATCCGAAATAGAAATCATGGCCGATGCCAATGCTGCGTACACAATCGCGGACGCTGCCCAACTTCGCCGTCTCGACGAATTCTCGATGATAATGCTCGAACAGCCGCTCGGCGCAGACGATCTCATCCAGCTTGCGGAGCTCCAGCGGCAGATGACGACGCCGCTCTGTCTCGACGAGTCGATCACGACGATCGACCGTGCGCGCGACATGATTGCATTGAAGAGCGGCCGGATCATCAACATCAAACCCGGACGCGTTGGCGGGTTCTCGGCCTCTGTCGCAATTCACGACGTCTGCCAAGAGGCGGGGGTACCGGTTTGGTGTGGCGGCATGCTCGAGAGCGGAATCGGACGCGCATACAACGTGGCGCTTGCCTCGCTGCCCAATTTCTCGCTGCCCGGAGACTTGAGTCCCAGCGCACGATACTGGGCACAGGATGTCGTCACTCCAGAATGGACGATGGACGCCGAAGGCACGGTCGGAGTGCCACTAACAAAGAGCGGCATCGGCGTCGGCGTTGACGTCGATCGTATCGAAGCGATCACGCGACGCAGCGAGGTTCTGACTTCCGCCACGGTGAAGGCCGCTGGCGGATGAACAAAACGCCCGCCTTTCAGTCGAGACCGTCGTCTCCCCGCGCTGGATTGCGCGTGTCGGTCGAGCTCGGAACCCGCCTTATCGCGCTCCGTCGTGATCTGCACCAGCATCCCGAGCTGTCGTTCGCGGAAACGAGATCAGCAACGGTCCTCAGGGATTTCCTCACCACGCTCGGTATCACCGATATCATGCGCGTGGCGGGAACTGGAATCGTGGCGCGCGTTGTCGGGCGCAATCCCGACGCGCCTGTCGTCGCTATTCGCGGCGACATCGATGCGCTTCCAATTCAAGAGTCGACAGGGCTTCCGTACGCATCCGTCAACAAAGGCGTCATGCATGCCTGCGGGCACGACGTCCATGCTGCCTGGGCCGTCGGCGCCGCGGCGCTGCTACAGGCAGAACCGGCAGAAGGTGACGTGCTGATCGTACTGCAACCGGCGGAGGAAACAGGGAAGGGAGCGCGGGCCCTGCTGGATGCGGGAGCGCTGGCCGGCGTACATGCGATATTCGGAGCGCACGTCGACCGTCGATTCACCGTCGGTCAGGTCGTCGCGCAAGCGGGTCCGCTTGCAGCATCCGCCGACACATTCGAGATCGAGTTGATTGGCCGCGGTGCGCACGCCGCGCGGCCGCACGAAGCTGCTGATCCGATTGTCGGGTCCGCTGCACTCATAATGGCTCTGCAGACCGTGGTGTCACGCCGCGTGAATCCTGCGTCGCCCGCGGTGTTGACGATTGGTGCAATTGCTGCCGGTACTGCGCCGAATATCATTCCCGATCGTGCAGTGCTGCGAGGCACTTTGCGCGCTGCGGACGTCGAGACGCGACAGACATTGCAGAATAGTCTTCGCACGATAGCGCAGCATACCGCGGCTGCGTATGGCCTTCACGCCCGCATTGATATCGATGACGGCGTGTCGCCGGTCATCAACAGTACCGACGCAGCGAGCTGGGCTGCCGAGGCGGCTGTCACTGTGCTGGGACACGACGCGGTCGTTCCGCTCGGCATTACTAACATGGCGGCGGAAGACTTTGCTTCGTATCTGGAAACCATTCGCGGGTGCTTTCTCAGAATTGGTGCAAGGCGTGAAGGCGAACCGTTCATTCCCGCGCACTCGCCGGAGTTCGACGTAGCGGAAGAGGCGATCTCAGTCGGTGCCGAAGTGTTGGCCGAGTCGGCGCGAGTCGCATCGGCGGCGCTGCTGGAAGCACGCCGATGACCGCTGCATCAGGCGATCTTCGCCGCACCCTTGGCTTTACCGATCTCGTGATGATCACGCTTGGAGCGGTGATCGGCTCGGGGATCTTCCTCGTGCCCGGCGTTGTGCTCCGCGAAACCCAGGGTAGCGTAGGACTCGCACTCTCCGTGTGGTTTATCGCCGGCGTGTTATCACTGCTTGGGGCATTCACCTACGCCGAGCTCGGCGCGATGAATCCGGACGCCGGCGGTCTCTACACCTACATCCGCGACGCATTCGGTCCGCTGCCTGCCTTTCTATATGGTTGGGCGAGCTTCTTCGTCATCTCGAGCGGCTCGGTCGCCGCGCTCGCCGTCGCTTTTTCGAGCTACCTCGGTCAGATCACACCGCTCAGCCCGATGGGCGCGAAAGCAGTTTCGCTGCTCGTGATTGTCATCATAGCGGTGGTGAACGTTGCGGGGACGCGTCGCAGCGCGACGATGCAGAACTTGACGACCGGCGCAAAGGTGCTGGGATTGCTTGTACTAAGCGTGGTAATGATCGCTCTTGGTCACGGTGCGCAAACTGCGACCGTAGTGCTGCAGCCAGTTTCGACATTCTCGCTCCTGCCAGGCATTGGCGTCGCGATGATCGGTGTTTTGTGGGCCTATGAAGGCTGGCAGTACGTCACCTTTTCCGCCGGCGAGACTCGCGATCCACAACGCGTTTTTCCGCGGGCGATTGTCGCGGCGACTTTCGCCTTGATTGTCCTCTACTTGCTGGCGAACGTCGGATACCTGGCCGCGCTCGGCCCGGTTGCGGCATCGCACACCGACCACATTGCAGCCGACGCGATTCGCGCGGTGTTGGGACCAACGTCCGGCAACCTGCTTAGTGCGCTTGTGCTGATATCCATTTTCAGCGCGGCGAACGGGCTAATGCTGACTACACCACGCATGTACTTCTCGATGGCGAGGGACGGCGTTTTCTTTCAGCGGCTCGCGAGCATACACCCGCGATTCGGTACACCGGCGTTCGCCATCGTTGCGCTCGCCGTGTGGTCAGCGGTACTCGCATTAAGCGGAACGTTTGAGCAGCTCCTGACTTATGTCGTATTTGCCGGATGGATTTTCTACGGGCTTGGCGCAATGGCCGTGTTTGTCTATCGTCGTCGGCAACCCGATGCGATCCGTCCCTTTCGCACACCGGGATATCCCGTAACACCTGTGCTCTTCGTTACGTCGGCGGCTGCGCTGGTGCTGAGCACGCTTGTCGCCCAGCCGGTTCGCGGCGCGGTTGGTCTTGCAGCGGTGCTGATTGGAACACCCGCCTTCTATCTGTGGCGCGCCCGCAGGAGGAGCGCCCCAGCACCTTCGGGGAGCATATAGTGAATCGCTCAAAGTGACAGCGTTGCCCAGCCGGGACGCATTGCCGCAGGCGTCCGGGACGTCGGAGCGTGCAGGCGACAGCGCCGTTCCGCGCGATGCGTCTGCGACTGTGCATATCCGCGCGCTCGAGTCGCTCGAGGATTGCGATGACTGCGTCAACCTTCAGCGCGATGTGTGGGGTTTTGGCGAGAACGACATCGTCCCCGCTTCGCTTCTGCACATTGTCGCGTACGTTGGCGGAATTGCCGCCGGCGCTTACGACGCTGATGGTATGCTGCTCGGGTTTGTATTCGGCATCTCGGGCATTCACGATGGTGAGCTGGCGCACTGGTCGCACATGCTCGGCGTCAGGGAATCTGCGCGCAACCTTGGCGTTGGGCACAAGCTGAAAGAACATCAGCGTACCGAGCTGGCGCGA
>JBKJHG010000152.1:0-9945 GCA_046599115.1 Gemmatimonadaceae bacterium | reverse complement strand
GTGCAGCACGAATGAGGTCCTTCGTGCTCGTTTTACCGTTGCTCCCTGCAACTCCGACAATTTGTTTTCCCCACGCGCGGCGCCACGCCTGTCCGAGTGCGCCGAGGGCGACGAGCGTGTCGCGCACCTCGAACACGGGAACACCAAGTGAGCCGACCTTCGGCGGAACCGAGACAATGAGGGCCGTCGCGCCCGACTCTACCGCCTGGGCGAGAAAGTCGTGGCCGTCGAAGTGCTCACCTTTTAACGCGAGGAACGCATCGCCTTTTTGGATCGAGCGCGTGTCGGTGGTGATGCGATGGACGTGACTCGTGCCGCGCGGAAGATTTACTGTCGCCAGCGGCGCGAGCGCGCCAGCGATCCGATCGAGTGTCCAAAATTTCTCAGCCAACTTTTGCCTCTCTGATTTCCTTCACAATTTCACGCTCGTCGAATGGGAAAGTCTCTGTGCCGCGTATCTGATATGTCTCGTGACCCTTGCCGGCGAGAATAATGAGATCCTCCGGCTTGGCAATCTCGAGGGCGCGCGCAATCGCGGCCCGCCTGTCGGTGACGCGCTCGTGATTGTTCATCTTCATTCCGGCTTCAATCTCGTTCACGATCGCTTCGGGATCCTCCCGTCTCGGATTATCGCTGGTCACTATGGCGACGTCGGCCAGCTTCTCAGCTGCCGCGCCCATCAGGGAACGTTTTCCCTTGTCGCGCTCCCCGCCGCATCCGAAGACGACTATCAGCCGCCCCTTCGTCATTAGTCGCGCGGAAGCGAGCGTGCGCTCGAGAGCATCGGGGGTGTGCGCGTAATCGCGGAGTACAGCGGGTTTTTCGGAGATGCGCTCGAGCCGTCCCGGAACCTGCGGAAGCGTCGATAGCTTCGCGGCGCATTCCTCCACGGTGACGCCGAGTGCGATCGCCGACGACGCTGCAGCGAGGGCGTTGTAAACATTCACCGTCCCATTGAGGGGCAATGATACGCGCGCTCTCACTCCGTTTGCGGCAAGACCCCACTTGCTGCCATCCGCCTGTATCCGCACCTGATCTGCGCGCACGTCAGCATTTGATTTGATGCCGTAGGTCAACTTCTTTGGCGCGGCAGGGAGCGTGCTCCATTCGGCAGCATCGGCGTTTACGATCGCAACGCCTGACTCGTTGAGAAGCGCGATGAGCTTGGCCTTGGCAGCGAAATACGCTTCCATCGTCTGATGGTAGTCGAGATGATCACGCGTGAGATTGGTGTACACGGCCGCGTCGAAGGTAACTCCCTCGACGCGATGCTGGTCGAGGCTGTGCGATGAGACTTCCATCGCCACCGTCTTCACACCCAGGTCAACGAGCTGGCGCAGCACTCTCTGCAGCTCGACGGGGCCAGGTGTGGTAAGTCCGTCGCCGCCCGGGAGGGGCTCGCCATCGCCGACGAGGACTCCCAGCGTTCCGATCGAAGCGGCAGGATTCGCGGCACTATGAAGAAGATGACGAAGAATCGACGCCGTCGTCGTCTTTCCATTCGTGCCCGTGATTCCGATAAAGCGAAGCCGTCGCGCCGGCCAGTCGTACGCGGCTGCTGCGGCGACCGCTGCCGCCTTTCTGGTGTTGTTTACTACTATCGCCGGGAAGTGGACTTCATCGGGCTCGCCGATCATCGCCGCCGTCGCGCCGTGCTCGAACGCCTGGTCGAGAAATTCGTGGCCATCGCGCACCGCTCCTTTCACTGCCGTGAACAGCGCGCCGGGCACGACACCGCGCGTGTCACTGCTGATCGCCGAAAACTCGGATGGCAAATGTCCGCTCACTTCACGGAGCAGCCCCGCGTCGCTGAGTGCGCTGACGATCGCGGCGGATGAAATCTTCACTGAATCGGACGTCCGAGCTGAACAGTGGTGCCGGCGAGCGCGACGGCGCCCGCCGCAGGAAGAGTGCTGAGCGAGGTCGCGTTGACCAGCTGCACTCTGAAGCCCGCCGCGTGGAGAGCGTGCACCGCGCCGCGCAGTGTCATCGCGCCAACGTTCGGTATCACCCTCGGCGTCACCGTTACCGGCGCGGTGTGGCTCTGCGACGGCAGATGAACGACGTATGAAATGCTCCCCGCGTCCGAATCCGACGGAGAGACGACGGCTACTGTTTCGGGATGAATGTCCGCCGCCGCGATGACCGCTCTCTTCGTCGTGTCACGCTTCTCCGCAGCGGCAAGCGACTGACGATTGAGCGCTGCATCACGGGCGGCGAGAGCGGCGCGAAGGACGATGTTCGTCACAGGGGCGGCGATGTCGCCTCCGCCATAGTGCGCCCCCTGCGGACTGTCCAGCTTCACAAGCACGACGTACTGCGGGTCGTCTCCGGGAAAGAGTCCAACGAAGGAAGCAGTGTAGTTCCCCGCGCCATAACCCTGCCCCAGAGTGACTCGTCGCGCGGTGCCGCTCTTTCCTGCCACGGCGAACGTCTGCAGGTCCGCCTTCGTCGCCGTGCCGCCCTGCACCACACCGAGGAGCATCTGCTGAACCGTGTGCGCGACATCGGCGGAGATGACGTGACGTATCACACGCTTGGCCGCCTTGTAAAGAACGTCGCCATTTGCGGCGCGGATCTCCTTCACGATGTGCGGCTCGAGCAGGTCGCCGCCGTTCGCAATCGCGGAGTAGGCGGTGACGAGTTGGAGCGGAGTCACAGCGATCTCATAACCCATCAGCACCGACGCCGGCGTCTGTTTCGACCAGCCCTTCGGCTCGCGCAGGGTTCCCGGCGATTCCGCCGGCAGCGTCACTCCCGTTGGCGCGCCGAAGCCGAAGTCGCGGAAGTTCTCGTATTTCTCCCTCGGCGTCATCCGCTGGCCAAACATCACGATGCCGATGTTGCTGGAGAATTTTACGACGTCGAAGAGCGACAGCGACGCGGCCGGGTGCGTGTCGGTGATCGTGCGCCCCTCGAGCTCGAGCTTGCCGCCGTAAGTATTGATCTTTTCGTCGGCGCGGGCGCGCTTTTTCATCAACAGCGCGGCGGCGACGAAAGGTTTGAGCGTCGAGCCGGGCTCGAATGGCTCGGTAATCGAAGTATTCGCCACCGCGCTCGGATTCGTGCGCTCGCTGGCGAGAGCGAGAACGTCGCCGGTGTGCGGGTTCATCACCACGATGTCGCCGCCGCTGGCGTGAAGACTGTCTATCGCCTCCGATAGCGCGCGCTCGCAGATGTCCTGCAGCGCGTGATTGATCGTGAGCACGACGCTCGCGCCGGCGCGTGAGGCTCCTCCGGCGTCGATCGGCGAACCGAGAGCGTTGCCGCGCTTGTCGCGGGCGACCGAGGTGCGGGCACTATCCCCACGCAGCACACTGTCGAGCGCGGACTCGATTCCATCTAGCGCTCTGCCCGCCGGATCGAGCCGACCGACGATGCGGCGGATGCCGGGCGACGTGGAATACACGCGCTGCATCACCGGCGTGATGTGCACCCCCTTCATCGTCAGCAGCGGCGCGATGTCAGGCTGATTAAAGAGGCCCGGGACGTCGATCCACTTATGACGCGAGTCAGTCACGGACTTAATCACGGGCTCGGCGATCAGGCTTGCGCGCATTGCCTTGAGGAGCGCGGCGGTGTCTCTGACCTCAGGCGGGGCGATCGCGATACGAGTCAGCTCGCGGCTCTCCACGAGCGTCTCGCCGCTGGCATCGAGAATTTCACCACGGGCGGCGGGTAGTGACGAGGAAAAGAAATGCTGCCGTCTTCCCTTCTCAGCCCACTCACGCCCGTGCACTATCTGCACTTTCGCCAACTGTGCGATGAGCGCGACGGCGAATAACACCAGCACGCCGTGGATGACGGTAACGCGGTTAGGGCGCGGCACGCTTCTGCTGTCTGGGGAGAATCACCACCTGCTGTCCAATAGGCACGTGCATTCCAAGGCGCTGCTCCACGAGCGGGCCGAGCCGCTGCCGCGACGTGAGATCGCGCAGATCACTCTCGAGACGGGCGCGCTCACCCTCGAGATCCGACTTTTTGCGGTCGAGCTGCTGGATTTGGCGCGATTCGGCGATGCCGATGCTCCGCCTCCACACCACGGTCAGCGTGACGATGATGAACGCGCCGAGCAGCATCCCGAAGATGCTGCGGCCGCGAATGCCTACGCCGCGCTTCGCCAAACCCGTAGCCTCGCGCTGCGGGCGCGCGGATTTCGTCCGACTTCATCGGCGCCGGCCGTGACCGCCCGGCGCGTCAGCACTTCACCCAGCGCTTCTCCGCGGCAGGTGCAGTGCGGCTGCTTCGGCGGGCAAACGCAGTCGCGGCTCCATTCACGAATCGCGTGCTTCACGATTCTGTCTTCGCCGGAGTGGTAGGCGATGACGGCGAGTACCCCTCCGGGAGCAAGCTTGTCGCGCAAAACCGGCAGTGCGCTCTCGAGCGACCGCAGCTCATCGTTGACGCGTATCCGCAGCGATTGAAATAGACGCGCGAAATCGCCGGGCCCGCTGCGCGACCCGAATGCGCCGCGAATGGCGCCGACGAAATCGTCGGATATCGCGAACGGACGGTTGGCTCTTCTCCTCACCGTCTCGCGCGCGAGGCGGTATGCGCGGGGCTCATCTCCATACTCGCGAAAGATACGGGCAAGATCGTCTTCTTCCAGAGTGTTGAGCACTTCCGCGGCGGTGTCGCCAAACGCGGTGTCCATTCTCATATCGAGCGGCGCGCCGGGGCGGAAGGAAAAACCGCGCGTTTCGTCGTCGAGCTGGTGCGAGGAGACGCCAAGGTCGGCGAGGATTCCACCGAACCGCTTCCCCTCCAGCGCCGGCATCGCTGCGGCATCGGCGAAGCTCCCCCTCAATGCGACGAAGCGGCCGGTCGCCACATATGGCGCCAGCCGCTCATTTGCCGTCTCGATCGCCGTCTCGTCACGGTCGATCCCCGTCACCTTCGCGCCCGCGGCCAGCAGTGCTTCGCTGTGTCCTCCTCCGCCGAGCGTGCAATCCAGAACTTCTTCGGCACCCTTGAGCGCCTCGAGTACTTCCTCTACAAGGACCGGAGCGTGGTAGGACGAATCCCACCGGCCCCGGTCATCGAGTCCTTCTTTACTTGCAATACTGCTTCACCGCCTGGGAAACCGACGGACTGTACTGGCCGACGGCCTGAAGGATCTGCCCGGCTTCGTTCGGATGCGCGCGGCCAGCCGACGGAAGCGTCGCCTGAACGATGGCGAAGTTGTCCTGCGCCATTCTCGCGAGCGAACAGTTCTTCGACTTCACGGCTTCGGTGATTGCGCCCTCGCCGATGAAGTACGCCGAGAGTCCGGCGATGTACTTCGCGTCAACACTCGTCGCCAGCCTGTCCGACAGCTGAGCGAACATCAGCGAGCGCTGATAATCGGCGCGAGCCTTCGACTGCTGCGCGGCGTTGATCGACGTGCTCGCCTGCTGCAGCGCCAGCTGGGAAAGAATACCCACGTCGGCGCCAGCGGCGATCGCAGCGTTAATCGCCGCGGAAATCTCGTCAGGGCTGGTGAGCGCCTGAATGAGGAGCACGTTGGCGTTGCTGTTCTTGGGATCGGTCGCGAGAACCTTGCGAGCCGCCGCGGCCGCCTCAGCTAACCGGCCGGACTTGATCAGCCCCTGAATGCCGGCAAGAGAGAGCGTGGAGTTGCGCGGAAAGCGCGCGGCGCCCGCCTGAAGCGTAGCAGCCGCGTCGGCTGGCCGATTCAGCGCCGAGTACACACCCGCCGTCTTGATGTAGTAGGACGTGTCTGCTGCAGCCGTGTCAACTCTGATCAGCTCCTGGCCAACCTGCAGCGCGCGGTCGTAATCCTTCGCCGCGAGCAGCACGAGCCAGCCGGTATGCAGAATCTGCGGATCACCGGGATTGGCCTGGATGAGGTTGGTGATGAACGGAATCGCGCTCGCGGCCTGACCGCTCTGCGCCAGCTCGTTCACGACCTGCTGCTGAAGCGCGATGTTCGTCGGATCGGCCGCCAGCAGCGCCTTCAAAATGTCGAGGCGGCGCGGGTCGTTCTTGGTGCGATAGATCTCGGCCAACCACGTGAGCGCCGGAATGTTTCTCGGATCGGACGCGATGATGCGCTCTCCGATGACCTGCACCGAGTCCTGCTGCTTTAGCGCGCCGTACGCATTGCCGAGGCAGATCGTGGAGAGCGTCGCGTTCGGGCTCTCTGCCAGCGCCTTGCGGGCGGCGGCGACAGCGACGTCATACTTGGCTTCACGGAAAGCGCGATAGCAGGCGAGTTCGCCGGCCATCTGCTTGCGAGCGTTCTTGACCGACGCAACGACTGCCGATGCGGCGCGATCGAGACTCGGCGCTTCGGCCGACGGGAGCACCTGCGCCAGCGACTGATCGCGCGAGATCACGAGTCGGGCGTCGATCTTATAGCCGGTGGGCGTCTGCGTCACCGCACCGTCAACGTACTGATCGGCGCGAACCTGGACGGCGAGCTGGCGCGCGTCAGACGGGCCGAGCGCTTCGTCGGTCGGATATCCGGATGCGGCAAGCGTGTTGTTGATGTCGAGCGTCGGAATAACCCAGGTGTCCTTCGGGTTGTATTCCTTACCGAGCTTGTCGCGAACGGCGCTGGCGGCCTTGGCCCCGAGGGCCCTGTCGGCGCTCTGGAAGACGACCACGAGAACGCGCTGGGCGTCATCGTTGCGCGACTGCGCAGCCGCAGCCACCGGAAGCCCGGTCGAGAGCAGCAGGCCGAGGGCGCCAAGGATGAGTGGATGACGACGGAAACTTGCCTTCAATGGTATAACCTCCAAAACGGTAAACATACGTACACCGGAATTTCCCGATGGTTTCACTGCCAGCGAATCACGTTAATGAGCGAGGAGGGACTCGAACCCCCGACATCCTGCGTGTAAGGCAGGCGCTCTAACCAACTGAGCTACTCGCCCGAAATGCAGATTTCGCGCCGATCCGTCATCGCAGGATGGCCAGCGGGATCAAAACGCAATATCCGAGCACCAGCAGGATGGGCGCGATCGTCTGCCCGCCCCTCGCGAGATCGGCAAAACCGAGGGCTAGCGCGGCTCCGGCGAGGCCCCAGTAAAGCATCGGCCGCGACCGCGGCTCCGTGGCCTGCGTTTGAGCGTTGTTTCGATCGGATTTCGACATTAGGCTGGTAGTGTAGGCGCGCTGGAAAAGGGTGTCAATCCTGCGGCACGCCATAGCGCATTACAGTTTACTAATCTACTGCAGCTACCCCTGACGCGCCGCCTCGGCGAGGTCCTGAAGCATCACCCGCTCGGTCGTGGAAAGCAGCCGCGCGATCTCGAGGCAAATGGTGAGCTTTTCGCCCTCACGGAGAATGCCGCGAATGTATTCGCACGGCAGTCCCCGGAAGATGGGCGGCGGGGCCGATATCTGCGCCGCGTCCACCGTCCGTACTTCCTGTACGGAATCCACCACCGCTGCCATCCATTCCTTCTCGACGCTGAAAACGACAATACGCCGCGCGCCGGCGCTCTTCGCCTCGGGAAGCTCGAACCGGCGCCGCAAGTTGATCGTCGGGACAACACGCGACCGGTATTCGATGATCCCCTCGATCCAGTCCGGCACGTTGGGGACGGCGTTCGGCTGCTGGTACTCGATTACGCGTTCGACCGCGAACACATCGGCGGCGAAAGTGTCGTCGCCAACGCGGAAGGTCACGAGCTGAAGCGGCGATGGCGCGGCCATCAGCGCGTCGCTCCTGCGGCCAGACACGCGTCGCGGATTGCGAGCGGATCCACCACTGAAACCAGTCGCCCCGCGTGCTGAAACACGCCGAGGAGAATTCCGTCCGCTTCATCCGACCCGGGCGCGATGCGGAGCTCGCTGGGATCTATCTCGACGACGTCGTCCACATCGGTGATGAGCAGCGCGATCGGCGCCGGAGGACCAGCGATGACAAGAGCGGCCCGGTGCGGTTCGACGAGCGAAACGTTGAGCGCAACGGAAGGCGAATACGCGGCGATGCGCCGTCCTCTGACATCGACAACGCCAACCGCGTGCTCGTTCGCACCGGGCATCGGGCGCACGACGGGACAATCGAGTGACTCCTCGATCGTCGCCAGCGGCGACGCGAACTGTTCGTCGGCGATTGAATAAAGAAGCACGCGCATCAGCGGACCGCGTTCCTGGCTTTTACGATATCAACGAGCTTGCTGGCGATTTCGGTCACAGGGAGGATGAAGTCGGCCCCGCCGGCGGCGAGTGCGGCTTGCGGCATCCCATAAATTAGGGAGGTCGATTCGTCCTGCACCACTGCTGTTCCGCCCGCCGCGCGCAGCGCCTTTAATCCTTCAGCGCCGTCGCGCCCCATTCCGGTGAGGATCACACCGATTGTGTTGCGGCCGAAAATCCTGGCCGCCGACTTGAACAACGGATCCGCCGCCGGCCGCACGCCCCAGACCGGCGCTCCCGTATCCAGCCTGACGACGGGACCCGCGGGTGAATCGGCGACGACCATATGCACTCCGCCGGGCGCCATATAAACGCGATTCGCGGAGACGATCTCGTTGTCCACCGCCTCGGCGACGGGCATAGGGCTGGTGAGATCCAGCCGCTGCGCCAGAGAGCGCGTGAAATCCTTCGGCATATGCTGAACGATAAACACCGCTATGCCGAGGTCGGACGGAATCTGCGGGATGATCTCGGCGAGTGCGCGCGGCCCTCCGGTGGAAGAGGCGATCGTCACAGCGACACTGCAACACGAGCCGGCCTCGGTGGAGGGTGGCGCGGCGGCGCGCTTCGGCGGGGTCTTCCGCGCCGGGGTATTCACACCGTGAAGGTTTGTATTTGCTGCCGCGCGGAGTGCGCCGATGAGCTGCTCCCGCACCGTCACCAGGTCAATGCTGATCGGCCCCGACGGCTTGCGCACGAACTCCACCGCGCCGAGCTCGAGCGCGCGGATCGTCATATCAGTCCCCTTCTGCGAGCCGGCGGCACTCAGCATCACGACCGGCCGCGGACTCACTTTCATTATCTCCGCGAGCGCGGCGAGGCCGTCCATCACCGGCATCTCGATGTCGAGCGTGACGATGTCAGGGTCCTTTTCCCGTATCTCCCGCAGACCGTCCTCGCCGTTCACGGCGGTGCCGACGACGGTGAACTCATCGCTCGACTGGACCATCTCCGTGATCAGCTTGCGCATGAACGCGCTGTCGTCAACGACGACGACGCGTTTCTTCGCGGCCCCTGACCCGCTCGATGTGTTCGTCATGCCTTCCTGAATATGCGCTCTCTAGAGCTGATCGGGCTAAAAAGATCGCGCACCGGGCCGAGCAGCGTCTCCACCCTGCCGAGAACGAGAATCCCGCCCTCGCGCAGGCTCGAATGGAACTCCGTGAATAGCTTATCCTGCGCCGCGCGGTCGAAATAGATGATCACGTTGCGACAGAGTATGAGATCGAAGTTTTTCGACGGCGGCTCGTCCTGAAGGAGATCTCCGATTGCGAACGACGCGAGCTGTTTCACCGGCGGGATGACGCTGCGCAGGCCGGCGACGAGAGGAAAATATCGCTCCCTGAACGCGGGCGGCGTTTCGGTGAAGGATGCGTCTCCGTACAATGCGCGCTCCGCCGTACCGAGGCAGTCGTCGTCAATGTCGGTGCCGAGAATCGAAACGCGCGACAGGTTGTCGAGATCGCCCACCGATTCGGCGTGTTGATGGAAGAGCACCGCGGCCGAGTAAGCTTCCTCGCCCGACGAGCATCCGGCGCTCCACACCGACAGAGGGCCGCTGCTTCCCGACCACATATCGGGGAGAATTTTCTGCGCGAGCGCGTTGTACGTGTCCCAATTGCGAAAAAACTTCGTGACGTTGATGGTGAGCGCGCGGAGGAGCTTGGGATATTCACGCGGGTCGGCGTCGAGCATCGCCGAGTATTCGTTGTAAGTAAAAAGCCCCTTGGCGCGCATCCGTACGGCAATGCGCCGGCGCAAGCAGGTGTCCTTATAGCTGGCGCAGCGGAACCCGCG
>JBKJHG010000083.1:0-4623 GCA_046599115.1 Gemmatimonadaceae bacterium | reverse complement strand
AAGCGTAGATGCGAGTGGGGGAAGTGAAATTGACGAACTGCTGTGTGTCGGGGATGTCGCCGGGCGGATTTACTTCGGGAGCGACAGCAGTTTCGGTCGAAGGCGCGACTGCGGTCGTAGTGGTTGCAGTCGCGGTCGGCGCCGCAGCAGCAGGCTGTGAGTTGTCCGATTTCGCGCACGCGGCGAAAAGTAGTATGGGAATTACCGCGGCTTGCCTTCGCATCGAAACTCTCCGGATCGTGTGATTGTCCGGAATTACAGTGCGAAGAACGTACCATGAATGCTTACCCGCGGATAACACGCGTGCGCTGCGCGGTTACCTCCCCTTCGCCTCCGCCAACTTCCTTCTCACTTCCGTAAACCAGTTCGTCACAACCACCAGCTTCGCCTCGCCCCCCGCCGACTTGGAAAGCAGAATCCTCCGCCCATCGGGAGACAGGTCGTAGTTCGAAGTGTTGTTCAGCATTGGAGTAGTGATCGTCATCACCTGGTGGCGCCCGGTTACCGCCGGCGTCGCTCCGCCCGCAAGATCGGCCGCCATCAACCGGATTCCACTTCTGTAGAATATCCGGCGCCCATCGCGCGACCACGACGGCTCGCCGCCGCCGCCCGAGGAGATTTGCACTCTTCCGCCGGGCCCCGGAAACGGCCGGACGTAAACCTCTTGCGAGCTCGATTCATCCGATACGTACGCGACCCATTTTCCGTCCGGTGAAAAGCGCGGCGAGCCTTCGTCGAAATCCGTCGCCACCCACGGCTTCGCGCCCTCGTTGCTGCCCAATTTGAAGTAATAGATGTTGCGGCGCTGGCTCCCGGTTCCCGCAGTAAATAAGATCGTGCTCCCGTCGGGTGACATCCCCGCCCACAGCGGAAATACCTTCGTCGGCAGCTTCACCTCGAGACGCTGCGCCGCGCCGCTTCCATCCGTCGGCTGGATGTAGATGCCGGCAGCCGCGGTAGTCGGGCGAACGAAGACGATCCTCCTGCCGTCCGGTGTCCACTCCGGACTGGTAGCGGAGCCGGTCGTGAGTTTGGACAGCGTCTTGTCGCCCACATCATAGATCCAGACGTCGCCGAGTGTGCCACCGGGGAGCCACAGCGCAACCTGCTTCCCGTTGGGGGAAATCTTCGGCATCGCGTAGCCACGGATATCGGCGACGAGCGTGTCCGCCTTTCCGGCTTCGTCCACCCACATAAGCTGACCGCCCGATGCGCCACTTATGTAGGCGAGCGTGCCGTTCGATGAAAGCGCAGTCGTTGTTCCACTGAGGCCGGCCCGAAGCGCGATGGGATCTCCGCTGATCTTTCGCTTACCTAAATCAATCGGAACCGCTGAAATCGAGGCCGCGCTCCCATCGAACTGGGCCACTATCGCGTTTCCATCCATATACCCGATCACCCTGTAAACGAGCAGATCGAGGACCTTATAATCCCTGTCCTTGAACGAAGCGATGGCCAGATTGTCGTCCTCTATGCCGCCAGGACCAAGCGCCGAGACGAAAAAATGATCGTCGCCGGGAACGTCCAACGGATCGCGCATATTCTCGCGATGGAGCGTATCCGACACGAGCAGCACTTTGGGCAGTCCGCCTGTGGCGGGAATTTCCGATAGGCCCGCTCGCTGTCGGGTCACTGCCTGGGTGGGAATAATTATTCCGTGCTCCCGCGTCCACCACGATTCGGCGGGCAACAGGTTTCGCGCGACGATAACCGGTGTTCCGCCCTCGGAGGGAACGCGCACCAGATTACCGCCTGCGAAGAACGCCAGCCACTTTCCGTCGGGCGAGAAAAACGGAAACTCGGCGCCGGTCGTCCCCGTCACTGCGTGTGATTCCACGTCGTCCATTGCGCGCGAGTAAAGGCGGGAACCGCTGGCGTCCGCCGCATTGTAAATAAGTCGCCGCCCGTCGGGCGATACGGTTACCCATCCGCCGATCGTCTCGCCGGGCACCGGATCAACCGTGAATGTCACGGTCTCGTCATTCACCGCCGACAATGCGGACTTGAAATGCCAGGCCAGCGCGCCCGCCGTGATCGCCAGTGCAGCTGCGATTCCGATAGCGATCCACGAAAGCCGGCTATCCTTGAGTCTCTTCGCACCCTGATCCGCTTGGCGATCGATGGCGATCGCCGCTGTCCTGCTCGATGTTATCGGCTTGTTGCCCTGCAGCGTCTCGGCGAATTCCTTCGCCGTGTCGAATCTGTCGGCCGGAACTTTCTCCAACGCTTTCTGCACCGCCCAGTCCACATAATCGGGAACGCTCGGCCTGCTCGACCGGATGCTGCGGGGTGTGTCCGTCATCAAGCGCGCGATGATCGCCTGGACCGTCGCGCCGGTATGCGGCGCTTCACCCGTCAGCATCTCGTACAGCACGGCGCCGAGTGAGTAGATGTCGGTGCGCGCATCCACTCCTCGCTCACCCGTTGCCTGTTCGGGACTCATATACTGCGGAGTGCCGAGCGAGAGGCCAGTCTGAGTGACGCGCTCGCCCCCGGCGTTCGAAACCGCGAGCGCAATTCCGAAATCTGCGACGAGCGGCTGGTCGTCGTGGAGGAGGATGTTCTCCGGTTTCAAATCGCGGTGAATGACACCGTGGCGGTGCGCGTAGTCGAGCGCGCCTGCCACGAGCGTCGCGATGCGCACCGCTTCCTTCACCGAGAGCTGCCGCTCACGGTCCATCCGCGCGCGGAGACTTTCGCCTTCGACGTACGGCATCACGTACCAGAGCTGGCCGTCGCTCTCGCCGGAGTCAAAAAGCGGCAAAAGATTCGGATGCTGAAGCTTTGCGGTGACGCGAATCTCGGAGAGGAATCGCTCCGGGCCGAGCACTGCGCCGAGCTCCGGTTTGAGAAGCTTGAGCGCGACCTCGCGATCGTGTCTCAGATCGCGCGCGAGATACACGGTCGCCATTCCGCCGGCGCCTATTTCTTTTTCGATTGTGTAGCGGTCGGAGAGGGCCGCTTGCAGCTTATCGAGGAAGTTCACTGAATACCTGCGCCTGTTTGTGATGGAAACAGCGAATGGAACACTACACGAGCAAAGCTTACCGCGATCAGCGAGCCGCGGTCAGCTTTCCTCGTCGTGTTCTGTTGCAGTTACTTCCGCGCCTCCGCGATCTTCCTCCTCACCTCGGTGAACCAGTTCACCACCACCACGAGATTCGCCGCCGCGCCGTTCGGAATCCCCATCAGCACGCGCTTCCCATCCAGCGACACATCGTAGTTCGCCCCCTGCGCCAGCTCAGGCACCGACACCGTCAATATCTGACGCCGCGACGTCACCGACGGAATCCCAGGGCCTGAAATCTCCGCCGCCATCAGCCGGGCGCCGTTGCGATAAAAGATCTGGCGACCGCTACGCGACCAAAGCGGCTCCATTCCTCCTCCGTTCGAGATCTGCGTTCGGCCTCCCGGTCCGGGATACGGTCTCACGTACACTTCGCGCGTGCCGGATTCGTCCGACACGTACGCGACCAGTTTGCCGTCGGGTGAAAAGCGCGGCGCCCCCTCCGCGAATGGCGTCGCCAGCCACGGAGTCGCCACTGCGTTCGGCGCAATCGGGGCCGAGTAGATGTTAGTGCGCGCGCCCGCGGTGCTCGCGGTGATGAGCATCGTCTTTCCGTCCGGTGACGGGACCGCCGTAATCGCAACTGTGTGCACGGGAAATTTCACTTCGATGCGCCGGGCCTCGGCGCTCCCGTCCGCCCGTTGGAGATAAATTCCCGCGGCCCCCGTGCCGGTAAGTGTGTAGAGTATCTCGTTACTCTCCGGAGTCCATTCAAACCACGACGCATTGTCGTGGGTGAGCCGCGACATCGTCTTGTCAGTAGTGTTGTAAATCCAAACCTCGCCGTCTGTACCGCCCGGCAGCCACACTCCGATGCGCTTCCCGTCAGGTGACAGTCTCGGCGTCTCATATGCGTGCACGTCTGACAGGACGGTGTCGATCTTTCCCGCGCCATCGAGCCACATCAACTGCTGGCCCGACGCTCCGCTCACGTATGCGAGAGTCCCGTTCTTCGACAGCGCAGCCTCCCCGCTCACTCCGCCCTGAACAGTAATCGGGTCGCCGGCCTTCGTCCCGCGCGAAACATCGATTGGCATTGCGAGGATAGAGCCGTCCACCAGCGTCGGGTCCCCTTGCTGGAAGATTGCGTTGCCATCGGCGAATCCAAGCGGCGCCGCCGAGAGCACCCCCAGTCGCTTGTAATCCTTCGACCCGAATGTGCCGATGGCGAGACTGTCGTCCTCACCGCCGCCCGGACCGAAGCTGGTGAACAGAAAATGTTTACCGTCAGGGAGCTCGAGCGGCCTGCCCATATTCTCACGATTCACTGTGTCCGACGTGATGAAGACCGCCGGTGCTCCCCCCGTCGCCGGAACAATTGACAGTCCCGCGCGCTGGTGCGTTACCGATTGTGTCGGGATGATGATTCTGTTCCCCGTTGCCCACTCCGTCTTCACCGGCGAAACGTTCTTCGCAACGAGAAGCGGGGATCCACCTTCGACGGGTACACGCACCAGGTCGCCACCGGCGAAGTAGGCTAACCACTTTCCATCCGGCGAGAAAAATGGAAATGCGGCGCCTTCCGTCCCGGGAAGTGCGAGCGCGCTTACATCGTC
>JBKJHG010000080.1:0-27258 GCA_046599115.1 Gemmatimonadaceae bacterium | reverse complement strand
GAAGATGTCGAAGTCGCTCGGGAATACGATCGATCTTCTCGAGGAGCCGGAACAGGTCTGGGCAAAGCTCCGCCCCGCGATGACTGATCCGGCGCGAAAGCGCCGCGAGGATCCCGGCACGCCGGAGATCTGCAACATCTACCATTTGCACAAGGCGTTCAGTCCAGCCGAAACCGTGGAGACTGTAGCCGTAAATTGCCGTACGGCGGGCTGGGGGTGCATCGACTGCAAGAAGGTGCTCGCTCAGTCTATGGAGACGGAATTGATTCCGATTCGCGCGCGGGCGAAGGAGATCAATGCCAAGCCCGCAATCGTTGCCGATGCGCTCGCGAATGGCGCGGAACAGGCGGGCGCGATTGCACGGGCGACAATGAAGGACGTCAAGCAGCGGATGGGGCTCGCTTAGGCGGGCTGGCGATGCGCGACGACGAGCTCGCGGGCGAGGCCAAGCGGCTCATTGATGTAATCGCCGCGATGCCGAGATTCGCGGGGAGTGCGGAGGAAACGAGCGCGCGAAACATTTGCGCGAACGAGCTTCGCGCTGCGGGGCTGACTCCGACAGAGCGGGAATTCGAGTTCTCCGAGTGGCCGGGCCGGTGGGGGATTCCTTTTATCGCCGCTGCGACCCTTTTCGCGATTCTCATCACCGCTTTGGCAGCGACCCGAACTGCGCTGCTCGGCGGAGCCGTGCTGATGTTCGCTTTTCCGCTCGGTCATCGCATCCTCCACTCTGCCCGCGACAACGCGACGCAGCGAATGCGAGCGCTTCGGAGCCGCTCGGTGAATCTCGAGGCTACTCGTGGCACACGGCCGCGGGTGTGGCTCATCGCACATCTTGATTCGAAATCGCAGTCGGTCCCGATGCTTGTACGCGTCGCGAGTCACGTCGCGCTTATCGCCGTCGCGTTAATGGAGCTGGCGACAATATTTCTTTTGAAGTGGGGCGCGATCCACTCGGCGCATTGGGGCTGGATCGCGGTGGCGGGTTTCGTTGCCGGCATCCCTTCGCTGCTTTGTTTTGTAGGAAACGCGAGCCAAGGCGCCCTCGACAATGCCACCGGCGTCGCCGCGGTTCTGCTGGCTGCGCGACTAATCCCCGCGAACGTTCCATACGGGGTGCTGATCACCAGCGGCGAAGAGCTCGATCTCGCCGGAGCGCGGGCGTGGGCTACCGATAATCACGCGGGGGCGGTCCTCATCAACTGCGACACCGTGGACGACTCCGGCGCCTGGCGGTGTATGTACGGTAATCGTCCGCACGCCCTCGGCCTTGCCGCCGAGAAAGCGGCGAAGAAATTGGGCCTCTCTTTGCGTATGGGTAAGATGATTCCGGGGATCGTCACCGACAGCGTAGCGTTTGAGGCAGCGGGTCTGCCGTCGGTGACTATCTCCCGGGGAACCTTACGAACCCTTGCGCGCGTTCATTCGCGGGGGGACAATCCGGACCGGCTGGCGGCGACGGGGGCGGCTACTGCCGCCCGAATTCTGGCTCAAATGGTCGAGGAACTTTCCTGATGGCGTTTCTGCTGCTGGTTCTGCTGCTGATCGGCTCGATGGTTCTCATTGTGCTGGGGATGCCCGGCCTGTGGATAATGATTGCGAGCGCGATCACCTATAATTTGATTGTCCCCGAACGGCCGATGAGCTGGTTTACGGTCATAGGGATCGTCGTCCTGGGAGTGGTGGCCGAGGTGCTGGATTTCAGCCTCGCCGGGAGATATGCGAGGAAGTACGGCGGCTCGCGGAAGGCGGCGTGGGGTGCCATAATCGGGGGGATGATCGGCGCCTTCATCGGCGTACCTGTGCCGATCGTCGGCCCGGTGATCGGAGCGCTGGTCGGGTCGTTTTTCGGGGCCCTCGTCGGCGAGGTTCGGAACGGTGGTGAGCGTGGAGCGGCAACCAAGGTTGCGACCGGCGCGCTGATCGGACGCGTGTTCGGCACGGTGATAAAAGTGGGTCTCGGCTTTGCGGTGGCGATATGGATCTTTTTCGCGGCGATGCACTAGAGTCAATTACTGAGCGATCGATGACACAGCCCAACACTGACGAAACCGAAACCGAAACCGAATCCGAAACCGAAATTGAATCCGAATCCGCTGCCGTCGGAAAGTACGTGTACTGCATCATCCGGCTCGACCGGTCCCGTGAATTCGGCGAGATCGGAATCGGCGGCGGAGCGCGCGTCTTCACGGTGCACCACAACGATTTGGCGGCGGTCGTGAGCGACACGCCGATCGTCATCTACGACCCGACGAGGGAGAACGTGCTCGCGCACGAGTTCGTCAACGAGACCGTAATGCGCGAGTTCACTCTCATCCCGATGTCGTTCGGAACCGTGTTCCGCTCCGAAAAAGACGTCTCCGCGCTCCTCAACTCGACGTATCAGGCGTTCACGGAAGTGCTGGACAAGATGCGGGACAAGATCGAGTTCGGACTCAAGATTCTGTGGGACCGCGACAAGGTCGTCGCCAGCCTCGAGGCCGCGAACGAAGAAATCAGGCGGCTCAAGGACGAGATCACGCGCAACGCCGCGTCATCTACGTACTTCGCGCGGATGCAGCTCGGCCGTCTCGTGGAGGCGGCGATGGAGGAGGCGGGCAACCGCTATGTCGCCGACGTGCACGAGGCGCTGAAGGAATGCTCCGTCGCCAGCCGCAGCAACAAGGTCATCGGCGACCGGATGATTCTCAATGCCGCTTTCCTCGTCGATCGGAAAGACGAGAAATCGTTCGACGAAAAGGTGAAGGAAGTCAGCCGCAAGCACGAGGATCTGCTGACCTTCAAGTACACCGGTCCGTGGCCGCCGTACAACTTCGTCAACATCAAGCTCAAGCTCGAGAAGGCGACCTGAGCGGACCGCGCTAGCGATGGGGATTCTAACCAACATTCTCCTCGCGCCATTCCTCGGGCCGATCAACGGAACGAGGTGGACGCTCGACAAGGTTGAGCGCGCCGTGCGCGAGGAGCTCACCGACGATTCCTCCGTGAAGAACGAATTTATGGAGCTGCAGATGAAGGTCGAGCTCGGCGAGATTGACGACGAGGAGTATCTGCGGCAGGAAGCGGAGATAATGGTCCGCCTTCGCGAAGTGCGCGAATGGCGCGAGAAGTTCGGAATGGCAAGCGCGGGGGGACCGGTGCGCGTCGCCGGCGCCGCCATCGAAGAGAGCGCGGACGACCAGGGTGAGCCGTGAGCGAAATCTGCTATCTGTACGGTGTCGTGCCGTCGGGGACGGACGCTTCGCGCGCGCCGGCGGGGATCGACGATAGGCCTGTCGAGCTCATCGAGGGCGGAGCTCACGCCGCACTTTTCACCAGTGTCAGCGCGACGGAATACGCCCCCGAACAAATCGAATCGCTCGCCGGAAATGTGGATTGGGTACGGTCCCGCGCGGGGGCGCACGATCGCGTCCTCGTCCGCGCGTACGTGAGATCAGACGAGCTGCAGTCCAAAGTTTCCGATCTCAGCGAGGAGTTCCGCGTCCTCGAGGCGCAGGCAAAAACCGCTTCGCCGGGCCAGAGGTACCTGCTCGAGAGAAAGATCGACAAGGAGAGGAAGGAGACGGCGCGGCGCGTGATGCGGCAGGTCGCCGCCGACGTTCACGCCGCGCTCGCCGTCTCGGCGAAGGGATCTGTTCGCGACGAAATCTCCCCCGGAATCACGGCGTCGGAGCAGGGGCAGGCGATTTTGAGCGCGTCGTACCTCGTCGAGGCGGCGTCGATGACGGAATTCCAGAAGACGCTCACCGAATTCGTGAACCGTTACCAGCCGTCGGGGTTCACCTTCGCGTTCACAGGGCCGTGGCCGCCTTACCATTTTGTCGGACCGCAGACCGGGAGCGAAGCTGTCGGCTGAGAGCGAGTTGTTCGACGAGCACCTCGATCTCTACGATCTCCTCAGCCACGTCCTCGACAAGGGAGTAGTGCTGAAGGGCGAGGTGATGCTCGCCGTCGCGGACATCGATCTCATCAAGCTCTACCTCGGCTTGCTCCTCACCGCGGTGGAAAGTGCGATGCCGCGCGGCGGCGGGTTCGAGAGCCTCACCTCTCTGCGGCGAGACGTGTTGCGCAGGGCGGCAGAGAGCGATGAGCGGTCGCCGATCCGGAGAGAGGTCACCGCGGCGCTGCCGGTCACCGCCGAGACAGCCGAGACGCCGCTCGAGGCGATCGCGAAATCGCTCCCGCCAAGAGTGAACGCCGATCCGGAAAACGTCGAAAACGGACTGGCCCGACTCGTCTTGGCGTTGATTGAGGTATTGCGTAAGGTCTTAGAGCATCAGGCAATCCGCCGGATGGAGGGTGGTCATCTGACGGGGGAAGAGGTCGAGCGGCTCGGGGTAGCGTTGCTCCGTCTGCACGACCGAATGCAGGAAATGAAGGGTGTCTTCGGCCTCAAGGACGAAGATTTGCAGATTGACCTGGGTCCACTCGGCAGATTGCGGTGAGAGGGAATCAGGCACCAACGGAGAGTATTGATTGGAAGACCTAGTCTCCCCTTCGCGAACTTGCGGGCTGGTTGACATTCTCGACCGCGTCCTCGACAAGGGGTTGGTGATCGTCGGTGACATCAAGATCAATCTCGCCAACGTCGAGATGCTCACCATTCAGGTGCGCTTGCTCATCTGCTCGATCGACAAGGCGGAGCAGATCGGGATGAATTGGTGGCGTCACGATCCGCGGTTGACGACGCTTGAAGCGCCACCACTTCAACAAAAGAAAGGAGAATAAGAGATGGCGGTAGAACGCTCTCCAAGCGGAAGCTCGCTGATCGACGTACTCGATCGAGTACTGGACAAGGGTATCGTCATCGATGCGTGAGTGCGCGGTCGCTGGTTGGAATCGATCTGGTGACGGTAGAACCGCGCATCGTCGTGGCATCGATCGATACCTATCTGAGATACTCCGAGGCGGTCGGCCTGACAGCTCCGAGCTCGAGGCCGCGCGAGGTGGCCGCTGGCGGAACCAACACTGCGGAGTTCGACCGCATGCGCTCCGAAAACGTCGAGCTGAAGCGGCGCCTTGAGCAGCTCGAAGCCTGATGAGGTCGTAAACGGCGGGACGGAACTGACGGGCGAGAAGCTGGATGAATTCCTCACCGTCATTTCCGAAGCGCCCGATTTCCAGGCTGCTGCTACTTTCCTTGTCGCTCAATTTGCGGGTGCCGTCGGAGCGAGGCGAGCATTCGCGCTTTCGCTGACCGTCCCGCCGGAATCGTTCGCCGTCTCCGCGGCGGTCGGCTTCGCTTCGGATGAGCTTCCAACCACACAGCTTTCCATCCACGACAACGACCACCCGGTCGTCGTCTCGGCTCTCTCCCTCCATCCGCTCACCTGTCGTGATGGCGCCCCAATCGCCGGGATCCCGTTCGATGAGTGGGTGGCGATACCGTTTCCGCAACCACAGTTCCGACACGCGCCCAAGATTCTTGCCGACGGACGGCTCAATCTGGTTCATCTTCCGGGCTGCGTCGTCCACGTCGACTCGCTCAAGGAGCGCCGGAGCCGCGTAGGAGTCGCTCCGGCTGGAGTCATCGTCATCGAAGCGTCGCTCAGCGCTGAGCGCGTCACGGAGCTTTATCGCGCGGCGGCGCTGGCCGGTCCCGCCCTCGCGCGAATGGCGGCGGTGGAAGAGTTTCGCGTTTCTACTGACAGGCTCGATCAGCAGCGCGATCTGCTCACGGCAATCGTCAACTCGCTGCCGGACCCGATCGTGATCATCAACGCCGGCGGCAACATCGTCGTCCAGAACAGGAGAGCGGAGCATCTTCTTTCGGTCGCCGATTCGGATTCGGAAGGCCGCCGACGCGCCGTCGAGATCAACAATCTTCTCTTCACGTCGCACCTCTCTAAGGCGGCGATCGGGGGCGGATTGCCGGAGACGAGCGGGAGCCGCGAGCTGAATATGGTGGACCCCGACGAGGGCACCGACCTTCTGTTTGAGGTTCTCACTCACGAGCTCACCGCCGCCGAGGGCGCGCACGCGGGCTCGACGGTTTCCGTTCTGCGCGACGTCACCGAGTTGCGCCGCGCTGCCGGCGAGCTCGAGCGACAGGTGCAGCGTGTGCGGCTCGCCGAGATCGACGCCAAGCGCGAGCGCGACCGCTTGAATCTCATTCTAGAGAACGTCGCCGATCCGATTCTCGTCACCGACGACCGCTCCAACATCATCCTGATGAACAAGCAGGCGGAGCAGCTGTTCGAGGCCGCCGACGAGGGCGACAGCGTGATCCGCGCCGACGCGATTCGCGCCAACGACACGAAGTTTACGACGTTCATCTCCGATTTCACGATCAGTCCCGCCCGCGCGCGCCGCGAGCAGATGAGCCTACTCGTTCCCGACAGCAACATCGAGCTTCCGGTCGAGGTTGTCTCGGGCAAGATCATGAACCGGCGCGGGGAGCCGCTGGCGATAGTCTCAGTGCTGCACGATCTCACCGAGCAGGTGGAGAACGACCGGTTGTACGAGGAGCTGAAGAAATTCTCAAGCGAGCTCGAGGAGAGAATTCGCGAGGCGACGGCGGATCTCGCCGAGCAGAACACCCGCCTGCAGTGGCAGTCGCGCGAGCTGGAAAAGGCGAACCGGCTCAAGTCCGAGTTCCTCGCCTCGATGTCCCACGAGCTGCGCACTCCGATCAACGCGCTCATCGGCTACACGGCACTGATGCTGGACCGGATTTACGGAGAGCTCACTCCGCGGCAGGAGGACGGGCTCAAGCGCATCCAGGCTTCGGCGCAGCACCTTCTCGCCCTCGTCAACGACATTCTCGATCTGGCCAAGATCGAGGCGGGCCGGATGCCGCTGCACCTCGAGAACATTTCCCTCAAGGAAGTGCTGACGGAGATCACGCAGCAGATCGGGCCGCTGATCAAGAAGAAGGAGGCGGTGAGCTTTTCGGTGGAGAAGCCGAAGCAAGACCTGGAGATGCACACCGACCGGACGAAGGTGAAGCAGATTCTGCTCAACCTTCTGTCGAACGCGGTGAAGTTCACGCACAAGGGTGGGATATCGCTCACCGCGACCGACCTTGGCGACCGCGTCAGGCTCGTTGTCACGGATACCGGGATCGGAATCAAGGAAACCGATCTCGACGCCATCTGGGAGGATTTCCGCCAGGTGGATCAGTCGCGGACGAGGGAATTCGGAGGCACCGGCCTCGGGCTCTCCATTACCCGGAAGCTGGTGGACGCGCTCGGTGGCAAGGCCGGGGCGGAAAGCGTTTACGGAGAGGGCTCGACCTTCACGGTGATTCTTCCGCTGCACAGCGTCCCGAAGTTTGACACTCCGACTACGCAGACGCCTGCGGCGGCTGTGGACGTTGACAGTTGAGCCTTCGTCCGTAGATTGAAACAACGCCCCGCCAGTCGGGGCGTTTTCTTTTTCTCCGCAGCCCCCAGCGCAATCAAACCACCAGTGATTCTCACCAAAGATCTAGATGTTTGACTCGGATGTTAGGACGCTGGTCGTCGTCGGCGCGCAGTGGGGCGACGAGGGAAAGGGGAAGCTGGTTGACGTGATCGCGGAGCGCGCGGACTGGGTGGTGAGATACCAGGGCGGCGCGAACGCGGGCCACACGGTGCACATCGGAGAGAAGTCGTTCGTGCTGCGCCAGATTCCGAGCGGGATTCTTCACCCGAAGGTGAAGTGCGCGATCGGAAACGGAGTGGTGCTCGACCCGGAGACGCTGTTCGGGGAGATGGACAAGCTCGCCGGCGACGGGATCGCCACCGAGGGGAGAGTGCTCGTCAGCGACCGCGCCCATCTGGTGATGCCCTATCACAAGCTGATTGATGGCGAGAGTGAAGCGAGCAAGGCGATCGGCACGACCGGCCGCGGAATCGGCCCCGCGTACGAAGACAAGGCGGCGCGGCGTGGAGTGAGAGTGCTGGATCTCCGCAACCCGGCGCGGCTGCGCGAGCTCGTCGAGCGCGGAGTGGCGCACGCCAACATCCAGCTCGTCGCGTTTGGACGCGACGCCCGCGCGAACGCGGACGACACGATGCGGAAGCTGGAGGAGTTCGGCCCGCGACTGCTCTCAATCGCAGGCGACGTCGGACTGCGCATCCACCACGCCATTCGCGCCAAGGAAGCAGTGCTGCTCGAAGGCGCGCAGGGCTCTCTACTCGACATCGACCACGGCACGTATCCGTTCGTGACGTCGAGCAGCACCACATCAGGCGGCGCCGCGACGGGGGTCGGCATCGCGCCGACGGACATCGATTCGGTGCTCGGTGTGGTGAAGGCGTACACGACGCGCGTCGGAAATGGTCCGCTCCCGACGGAAATCGAAGAGCCGCTCGGATCGGAGCTGCGCAAGCTCGGCAACGAATTCGGCGCGGTGACCGGCAGGCCGCGGAGGTGCGGCTGGTTCGACGGCGTCGTCGCGCGCTACGCGTCTCGGGTCAATGGTCTCACCGACCTCGCGGTGACGAAGCTCGACGTGCTCGACACTCTGGAGAGAATCGGGTTGTGCACGGGGTACGAGGCGGACGGCGAGCTGTTCACCGAATTCCCCGGCGACATCGACATCCTCGATAGAGCGCGGCCGAAGTACGAATGGTTCGACGGATGGATGAGCCCGACGCAGGATGCGAGGGCGATCGAGGATCTTCCGCATTCGGCGAGAGCGTACCTCGACCGGATAGAGGAGCTCGTCGAGACGAGGATTTCGTACGTATCCGTCGGAACCCGGCGGGATCAGATCATCGGTTTGTGACTGCGGACGGAGGACTGCAGACTGAGAACTGCGGACTTAGGACTGCAAGCTCGTAGCTGAAAGCAACTCAAGCTGCTGGCTGCTAGCTGCCTCCGTCGTCTTCCTCGCTTGAGCTAGTAGCTAGCGGCTTTATTCAGCTAGAAGCTCCCAGCTTGCAGTCCTAAGTCCGCAGTTCTCACCACTCCCTCGTCAGGGCATATTTCTCTAATGGCACATCCCGACGTAATGGAGAAGCTTGTCTCGCTCTCGAAGCGGCGCGGCTTCATCTTCCAATCCTCCGAGATCTACGGCGGCACCGGCTCCGTCTGGGACTACGGCCCGCTCGGCGTCGAGCTAAAGCGCAACATCAAGGAGCGCTGGTGGAACGCGATGGTGCGTTCGCGCGACGACATCGAGGGACTCGATGCCGCGATCCTGATGAACCCGCGCGTCTGGGAAGCGAGCGGCCACGTCGGCGGATTCGTTGACCCGCTCGTGGATTGCAAGAACTGCAAGAAGCGCTTCCGGGCCGACGATCCGAAGATCAAGGGAACGCCGGGCACTCCCGATGCGCAGTGTCCCGCGTGCGGGATGAAGGGAACACTCGGCGAAGCCCGCCAATTCAACTTGATGTTCAAGACGTTTATGGGGCCGCTCGAGGACAGCGCTGCCGTCGTCTATCTCCGTCCGGAAACCGCGCAGGGGATCTACGTAAACTTCCTGAACGTTCAGCAGTCGACGCGGCAGAAAGTGCCGTTCGGCATCGCGCAAATCGGCAAGGCGTTCCGCAACGAGATCACGCCGGGCAATTTCATCTTCCGCACGCGAGAGTTCGAGCAGATGGAGATGCAGTTCTTCGTCGAGCCGGAAACCGCTCCGACCTGGTTCGAGTACTGGAAGACGCAGCGAATGGAATGGCATCGCGCGCTCGGACTCGCCGCAGACCGGCTCGAGTTTCACGAGCACACGAAGGAGGAGCTGGCGCACTACGCGCTCGGCGCTTTCGACGTCCAATTCGACTTCGGCGGTACACTCGGCTTCCAGGAAATCGAGGGGGTACACAATCGCGGCGACTTCGATCTCACGCAGCATCAGCAGTTCTCCGGCAAGAAGCTGGAGTACTTTGACCAGCCGGCGAACAAGCGATATCTCCCCTACGTAATCGAGACATCTGTCGGGGCGGATCGCACCACGCTCGCCGCGCTCGTCAATGCGTATCACGAAGAGAAGGTCGAGGGAGAATCGGAAGGACGCACCGTTCTCGCGCTCCATCCGTCGCTGGCGCCGATCAAGGTTGCTGTCTTCCCGCTGATGAAGAAAGAAGGGATGCCGGAGATGGCGCAGAAGATCGCGTCGGATCTGCGAAAGGATTTCCGCGTCGACTACGACGACGGCGGCGCGATCGGACGGAGATACCGCCGTCAGGATGAAGTCGGCACTCCGTTCTGCATCACCGTGGATCTGGACAGCGTTGCCGCCGGCGGTCCCGGCGGCGTGACGATCAGAACGCGCGACGACTTATCACAGGTACGCGTACCCGTCGCACAGCTGAAAACCGCGATCGCCGAGCTGCTTGCGCGCGACGAGCCCCGAGCTACGATCGAAGCTCTGAGCGAAACGTGGCACCGCGTATAAGCATTGACCGCCTGCGCCGCGAAGGCCAGGCGATGATGGAAGAGGTCTCGCGCGAATCCTACCTCGCCCATTCGGGACTGAAATCCACCGTCGAGCTCCAGCCGATCTACGCGCGGTACGCAGACGTCATCAGTGAAGACGCGTTTCGTTTCACCGCCGAGGCATACGCCGGAACGACGCCCGGCACCGAGGAGCATCGGTCTGCACGAGTCCTCCTGGAATGGGAGCTCGAGGGCCAGGTTGCGCGGTCTCTCGCGCCGCTCGAGGAGCGGGAGGTGGCCTGGGAAAGCACGGCGATGCTCAGTATTCCCGAGGGCGGGGAGATGCAGTATCAAGCGGCGCCGATCGAGATCGCCAATGCGAAGGATCGTGCCGAGCGTCTCGTGATCGACGAGGCGCGGGCGAAGCTGGCGGGGAAGGAGCACGCGCCGATCCGGCTCGAATACCTCCAGCGGGAGAAAGAAGTCGTCGAATCGATGGCTCTCGCGCCGACATACAACGCGTCTTTCGAAGCGGTGACGGGAATCTCTCTGGCGGCGCTCGGTGCACAGTGCACGGCGTTTCTTCGCGATACCGAGGCGATGTGGGACGAGACGCTCCGTTTTTACCTGCGAGCGAAGACAGGACTAAAGCGCGGCGAGGCAACGCGCGCCGATGCGCTGGCGCTCTTTCGCGCCTCGGAGTTCGACGAAGCGTTCCCCGCATCGCAGATGGAGCCGGCGATCAGGCGGCAGGTGTCGGAGATGGGAATGGATCCGACCGCGAATGGGAGAGTCACGTTCGACCTCGGCGAGCGGGAGGGGAAGCGCTCGCGTGCTTTTTGCGCGCCGGTTCGCGTTCCCGACGAGGTGTATCTCGTATTGCGGCCTCACGGTGGTCAGAGCGATTACACCACGTTCCTGCACGAGCTCGGGCACGCGTTGCACTTCGCCAACACCGATGCGTCGCTTCCATTCGAGTTCCGTTGGCTGGGCGACAATTCCGTAACTGAAGCATACGCGATGCTGTTCGATCACCGGATGCAGGACGCCGGATGGCTGTCGCGATATTCGGCGCTGGGCAAGAACCGCCTGGGCGAATATCTGAGAATGAGCGGATTCGAGGAGCTTCACTTTCTACGGCGCTATTCCGCAAAGCTGCTTTATGAGATAGCTGTGTATTCGGGGGATGCGCCATGGTCGTCGCTCCCCGACTTGTACGTATCGCGTCTGACCGACGCAACAGGATTTACATACCGTCCCGAAGACGCGTTCATCGATTTCGATCCGCGCTTCTATTCGGTGCGCTACCTCCGCGCGTGGCAGCTGCAGTCGGCGATCAACGCGACGCTGACCGAAAAGTTCAACGATGACTGGTTCCGCAATCCGGCGGCGGGCCCGTGGATGATCGGCGAGCTATTCTCCATCGGCCAGCGCGACACGGCGGACGAGCTGGCGACACGAATCGGCGCTACTCTTTCATTCGATCCAATCGTGAAGAAGATCGAGGCCCTCCTTGTCGCGTAATTGGGGGGCGGGCGATGAAACGGTCGAGCTTCTCCGGAAGCTGATTCGGTTCGACACGAGAAATCCCCCCGGCAACGAACAGCCGGCGGCGGAGTTTCTCGTCGAGTTGTTCACGAAAGAGGGAATCGAAGCCCGCTCTCTCGAAGCTGCCCCCGGAAGACTGCAGGTGTACGCGCGCATCACGGGCTCGGGGGAAAAACGTCCGGTGATGCTGCTCGCCCACACCGATGTTGTCGGTGTGGAGCGCGAGAGCTGGTCGTGCGATCCGTTCGAAGGTGTCGTGCGCGACGGCTACATCTATGGGCGCGGCGCTATTGACGACAAGGGGATGCTCGCGGCGAATGCGATGGCGATGATTCTGCTCTCGCGAAAGATAAAAGAGGAGAACACAGAGCTTTCGCGCGACGTGATTTTCGTCGCCACCGCGGATGAGGAGGCGGGAGGCGAGTGGGGGATGGGCTGGCTGGTGAAAAATCATCCCGAACTTCTCGATGTCGAGTTCGCGCTCAACGAAGGCGGCCGCACCCGGATCATTGAGGGTGGGCGACGATATCTGGCGATTCAAAGCGCCGAGAAGATCTCACACGTGGTGACGGTGACGGCCCACGGCAGCGCGGGCCACTCCGCAGTGCCCCTTCCGGACAACGCGATTTTCGCGCTTTCGCGGGCGATGGCGCGCATCGGCGCGCACCTTGAGCCGCTCCACCTGACGGCAATCACGCGGAGCTTCTTCGCCGGACTGGCGGATATCTGGCCTGACAAAGAGGCTGGCGAAGCGATGCGCGACGTTGCCTCGGGTGACGACGCAGTTGCGCAGCGGGGAGCGGCGATCGTCTCAAAGACGCCGGTCTTCAACGCCGGGATCCGCGCCGGAATTTCCGCCACGGTAGTAAGCGCCGGGAAACAGTTCAACGTCATCCCGGCGTCGGCGAGCGCCGTGCTCAACGTGAGGACCATTCCCGGTCAGCGGATCGAGGATGTCGTGGCGCGGATTCGCGAAACTGTGAGCGATCCGTCCATAGATATCGCGATCACGAGCAGCGGCGCTGAAGCGCCTGCGTCGGACTCGGAATCGGAGATGTTCGCGGCGCTTTCCAATGCGGCGCTGGCACTCGACCCCGGGATCACTGTGGTGCCGTATCTGAGCAACGGCGTTACCGACAGCGCGCGCCTAAGGCTGCTCGGCGTCAATGCGTACGGAATTCTGCCATTTCCGATGCCGCAGGCGGATGAAGAGCGGATTCACGGCCACGACGAGCGCATTCCTGTCGAATCGCTCCATTTTGGAACGCGGCTCATCTACGAAACACTCGTAACCGTCACGCGTTGAGCGAGCCGGTCCGCTTGTAGGCACGGTTCCCGCTCTCTAAATTGACTTACCGACACCCGAACACGACGACAATGGCGCAACGCGACAGATCACTTCAGGAGACGACGACCTCGATGAGCCCGGCGGAGATTCTCGCTGCGGCGAAGCGGTTTTTCTCGGTCGAGAACAGGTCCTACGCCGCGTATCCGGAGCAGGAGGGGCCGAATTATCTGACTCTTCGCGGCCAGGGCGGCGAAGAGGTCGTCGTCAGCGCTATTGAGGCGGGCGGAGCGACACGCGTCTCCGGCTCCAGCTATCTCTTTGACCAGCAAGTCGCGCGATTTCTCTCCACGCTGCCGCCGGTGACGGCGTGAGCGAGACATTCGTCACCGCGCTGCGGACGCCGCGCGAGCCGATCGTCGTCGGCGAGAAGTCGGACGGTATGCTGCGCCTCCGCGCCCAGGTTCTAGAGGCGTGGGACGCCGTTCGCATTGACGCGAATCCGTCCGAGCCGGTGAGAACGGTGAAGACGCGAGCGCTCGATGCACTTTTCCCGGATTCGCATTCCGCCGACGAGTTCGTCGTCAAGCTGCACGGATTCGAGATTCTGGACGAAAACGTGTCGCTCGCCGACGCGGGTGTGAAGAACGGCTCGATCCTTCTCATCGCCGACCGCCGCCGTCGGCCGGTGTCGTAACGGCGCAGCAGAGCGGTGAGGAGCGCGTTGCGCGCCCCGCCTTCATCTCCCACAGCGATTGCGGCCGGCACGACACCGGCTGGGGTCACCCGGAACACGTCGGTCGCCTGCGTGCCATCACCCGCGCGCTGCGCAATGAGCCTGACCTGTTCGACCACGTCGAGCACCTCGAGGGACGTCACGCTACGGCCTCCGAGCTCGCGCTCGCTCACGACCGGGATTACGTGAAATCCATCGAGACGATCGCCGCGGCGGGAGGCGGGCGTCTCGATACCGACACTGTCGCGAGCGAGGGAAGCTGGGTAGCGGCGACCGCGGCGGCCGGGTGCGTTCTTGATGGCGTGGACCTCGCCGTTGCCGGCACGCATCCGCGGAGCTTCTCCGCCGTTCGTCCTCCGGGCCACCACGCCCTCGGCGATCGCTCGATGGGCTTCTGCATTTTCGGAAGCATCGCCTGCGCGGCACACTACGCAAGGCAGAAGCACGGTCTCGCGCGCGTGCTGATCGTGGATTGGGACGTGCATCACGGAAACGGCACGCAGGCGCTGGTCGAGAACGAGCCCGACATCCACTTCGTCTCTATGCATCGCTGGCCGTGGTATCCGGGGACAGGGGCGGCGGAAGATCGCGGCCCACACAAGAATGTGTGGAATGTCCCAATGCCTCCCGCATTGGCGGCCGAGCGGTATCTCTCGGCGCTGGAATCAGCTATTGACGCGGCGACGACCGGATTCGTCCCCGAAATTATCCTGGTGTCATCCGGCTTCGACTCGCTGGCCGGCGATCCACTAGGTGGATTCACGTTGGAGATGGACGACGTCGAGCGCCTCACTAAATCGCTCGTATCCCGGGCCGATTCCTGGTGTGGAGGGCGTCTCGTCAGCGCTCTGGAGGGCGGATATGTCCCCGACAGGCTGGCCGAGGGAGCCGTTCGTCATCTGGCCGCTCTCGCCTGATAACGGCTATCTTGCAGTATGAGCTCGTCCAACGGATTGCGGCTGTATGGTGTGGCGGATTTGGACAATGGCAGCGTGGAGTCGATCGCCGACGGCACGACGTTGGTCCACCACCGTGGGCTGGGCGCGATCGTCGAATCGGCGCCGTATTCCTCGTCGAAGCTCGAAGACGCCGACCTTGAGCGTTACGCGGCTGTAATCGAAGAGGCATTCCGCGCCGGGCCGGTTCTGCCGGCGCCCCCGGGAACGGTGTTCAAGTCTCACGGCACTCTCGCCCATTGGCTCGAGCTTCACTACTTCGCTCTCACCGACGCGATGAACGTCGTCGAAGGTCACGTCGCCGGGCGAGTCAGCATCGAAGCGGGCGGAAAAGTTAAGGAAGATGACGCGACGAAAAGCTTTAAAGCGCTCGGCGCGGAGGCGCTGAGATTGTTTCGCGGTCAGGCCGCGGCGACGGTCGTGCTCCCGCTCACCGAGGACGAGGAAAAGGAAGGAGTGATCGCGCGCGCGTCGTTTCTCGTCAGCTCCGACAAGTGGGAAGCATTTCAGAACACGGTGTCGCAGGAGAGCAAGCGACAGCCGGCGCTCAATCTGCGTCTCACCGGTCCCTGGCCTCCTTATGATTTCGTAAGGATGCAGTTCGGGGGCTGACGATGTTCTGTCCCGATTGCGGCAGCTGGAATCGCGGTGCCGCCGGCCGATGTGTCCGCTGCGGATCTCCGCTCCCGGCGATTTCGACAAGAGCGGAATCGCAGCCCGACCCCGCTGTCACCCAGCTGCGCGGCGTGCTGGGCGCGCGCTACCGCGTGATGCACCGCGTGGGGGATGGCGGAATGGCCAACGTGTACTACGCGGTGCAGTCGAGCATCGATTCGCCGGTGGCGATCAAGGTTCTTCATTCGCATCTCGCGCGTGACGCCGAGATGCGCGAGAGGTTCCGGCGCGAAGCGGAGTCCGCGGCGAAGCTGTTTCACCCGCACATCTGTCCGATTCTCGATTTTGGAATGGTGGACGAAACGATCTACATCGTGATGCCATTCCTCGCCCGCGGCACTCTCAACGATCGGATCGGTGGCCATCGCTCCGTCCCCGCCGAAGTGATGGCGGCGATCGCAGCGCAGGTCGCCACGGGCCTCGACTACGCGCACCGGCGCGGGCTGGTGCACCGCGATATCAAGCCCGATAACATCCTCTTCGACGAGGACGACAACGCGATAATCACCGATTTCGGAATCGCCACCGCACACTTCCGCAGCAGGGTGACGGGGAGCGGCAACGTTATGGGCACGCCGCATTATATGTCGCCCGAGCAGGCGCGCGGGAAGCTGCTCGACGGCAGAAGCGATCTTTACGCGCTCGGGGTTGTGATGTACGAGGCACTGCTTGGATTCCCGCCCTTCGACGGCGCGGACATCTACTCGATCAGCTACAAGCACGTCACAGAGATGGCGGTTGCCCCGGAGGAAGTTGACTCAAGAATCCCGGCCGCGCTTTCGGCGATCGTGATGAAGTGCCTCGAGAAGAGAGCGGTGGCCCGGTACCAGCGCGGCAACGATCTCGCCGATGCGCTGATCGGCTTCCTGGCGACATCCGCGTCCGCCGCCGATCTTCGCCGCGCCCGGACAGCGCGCACCGCCGCTGCACCTGCGGGAGTGTGATCTGAAGCTCCGCCACGAAATTCTGGATCTGCATCCCGTCCACCCGTTCGTCATTGCGCGCGGCGGATACCGCCAGCATCACAACGTCCTTGTCATCATCACCGACGGCGATGGCGTCGAAGGCTGCGGCGAAGCAGCCCCCAACAAGTACTACGGCGAGTCGGAGGAGAGCGTCCTCGCGGCGCTACCGAAGTTTGCCGATGCGCTCGCCGCGGCCGATCCGATGTCTCTCGAGGATTGCGAGCGCCGAATAGATGACTCGCTGCCCGGAAACAACAGCGCGAAGTCCGCAATCAGTGCCGCTCTGCACGATCTCGTCGGCAAGCGGCTCGGTGTTCCCGTTCACCGGTTGTGGGGACTCAGCGCGGATAATTGTCCGCTCTCTAGCTTCACGATAGCGATCGCCGAGAATGAAGTACTGGCGGAGCGGGTGAAGGAGGCGGCGCAGTATCCGATTCTCAAGATCAAGCTCGGGACGGATCGCGACAAGGACATAGTGCGCATTGTGCGCCAGGCCGCTCCGGACAAGGAGCTGCGGGTGGACGCGAACGCGGCGTGGACACCCGAGCAAGCTGTGGGGATGCTGGATTTCCTGGTCGAGATGAACGTCAAGATGCTCGAGCAGCCGGTGGCACGCGAGAACATCGACGGACTGCGTTTTGTCCGTGAGCGCTCGTCAATTCCGGTTTTTGCCGATGAGTCGTGCCTCGTTGCCGCGGACATTCCGCGGCTTGCCGGCGCGGTAGACGGAATCAACATCAAGCTCGCCAAGTGTGGCAGTCTTCGAGAGGCGCTGCGGATGACGCACGTGGGACGAGCGCACGGGATGAGCGTGATGGCCGGCTGCATGATCGAGAGCTCGCTCGGCATCAGCGCGATCGCGCAGCTGGCGCCGCTTCTCGACACCGCGGACTTCGACGGCTCGGCGCTTCTAGCCGACGACCCGTTTGTCGGGGCTGCGATCGCCAACGGACAAATCACGCTGACTGACTTGCCCGGCCTCGGCGCGCTCCGCCGGGCCGGCGGCGCAAATCGTGGATGAAACCGGCGGCGGACTGGTCGAAGTCGCTTTGCCGCTCCCGCTGTTTCAGACCTTTACTTACGCATTTGACGACTCACTTTCCGATCGTGTCGTAGCCGGCGCGCGCGTTGTCGTCCCGTTCCGCAACAAGCGACAGATCGGGATCTGCATCGGGCCGGCAGTAGAGAAGAATCTCCGCCGCGCGCCGAAGAGAATTCTCGACGCGCCCGATGCCGAGCCCGCCGTCGGCGCACGCCTGCTCGAGCTCTGCCGCTGGATCTCGGAGTATTACGTCGTTCCGCTGGGGGTCGTGCTGCGGACGGCGCTCCCCGTTCTACTCACCGGGGCCGAAAATCCGCGTCCGGCGCGAAAGACGCGCCGAGTGGTGAAGCTCGCGCCGCCTGTCGAGGACCCTTCGCTGATCGAGCGTGACAGGCTCTTCGGTCGCGCGAAGCAGCAGCGTGCGACCTACGAGATGCTGGAGTCACTCGGCGGCGAAAGCACCGTTGAGCACCTTCAGTCACAGCTCGAGTTTTCGCCGTCGGTACTCGCATCGCTCGCCAAACGCGGGCTCGTCGTCATCGGTGAAGAGGAGATAGAGCGCGATCCCTTTCTTACACGCGCGTTGCACGCTCCGTCCGGGGTCACGCCGAGCGATGCGCAGAGCAGGGCGATCAGCGCGATCCACGATGGAAAGCCGGGCGACGTGTTTCTTCTTCACGGTGTCACCGGGAGCGGCAAGACACTCGTGTACATCGAGCTGCTGAAGCGCGTCGTGTTGGAGGAGAATAGAACGGCGATTGTGCTCGTCCCCGAAATTGCGCTCACGCCACAGACCGTGGATCGCTTCCGCGCCGTGTTCGGCGACAGTATCGCCGTCCTTCATTCTGCGCTGAGCGACGGCGAGCGTTACGACGCGTGGCTCGCACTCAAGCGCGGCGACAAGAAGATTGCCGTCGGCGCCCGGTCCGCGATCTTTGCCCCGTTGGAAAATCTCGGCGCGATCGTCGTGGACGAAGAGCACGAGTCCAGTTACAAGCAGGGCGAAACTCCGCGATATCACGCCCGCGAGGTCGCGGTTGTGAGGGGTGCGATCGAAGGAGCGGTGACCATCCTTGGCAGCGCGACGCCTTCCCTCGAAAGCTGGAGCAACGCGCAGAGCGGGAAGTTCAAGCTGCTTCAGCTCCCCGAGAGAGTCGCCGGCAATGCGATGCCGGAGGTTACGGTAGTGGACCTTCGCCGCGGCGAGAGGCCGGGCGACGCGCTCACCGGCATCGCCGAATACGACAGCATCATCCGTGAGCCGCTCGACGCTGCGCTTATGTCGCGCCTCGCACGAGGGGAGCAGAGCATTCTGCTCCTCAACCGACGCGGCTACTCGTCATTTCTCCAGTGCACCGCGTGCGGCGCCGTCGCAACCTGCCCGCACTGCAGCATCACGCTGACGCACCATCGGGCGCCGGAGCGGCTCATCTGCCACTACTGCCTGCACCGCGAGGATCCGCCCGATCTCTGCCGCGAGTGCGGCGGCGAAACGATCAAGCAGCGCGGTGTCGGAACCCAGCAGCTCGAGCGCGTGCTCGGCGAGCGTTTTCCCGACGCGCGCATTGCGCGGATGGATGTGGACACAACGAGCGGCAAATGGTCGCACACGCGCATCCTCGACCGTGTCGGGGCGGGCGAGGTAGACATTCTCCTCGGCACGCAGATGATTGCCAAGGGCCTCGATTTCCCAAATGTGACGCTCGTCGGGGTCGTGGATGCGGACGTCGGAATCAATCTCCCGGATTTCCGTGCGTCGGAGCGCGCATTTCAGCTCATCGCGCAGGTCGCGGGGAGAGCGGGACGGGGACCGAAAGGCGGCTCCGTCATCATCCAGACGAGAGTGCCGAAACATCACGCCGTCGTTCACGCCGTAACACACGATTACGAATCGTTCGCGCGGGAGGAGATCGAATCGCGGGAGAGCCCGCCCTACCCGCCGCACCTGCGTCTCGCGAATGTGATCTTCAGCGGGGTGGTGGAGCGGGAAACCGCCGATCTCGCTCTCGCGGCGAAGGATTGGCTGGAGCGGCTGATCGTCCGCCGGGCGCCAGGCAGGATCGTGCTGGTCGGCGCCGCACCTTGCGCCATTGAGCGAATCAAGAACCGGTGGCGCTGGCATTTGGTGATGAAGGCCGATTCCCCCGCCGACCTCACACGCGTGGCGCGATATTTTGTCGAGCGGTTCGAGGCTCCGGCGACCGGCCAGCTGAGAATCACCTTCGATCGTGATCCCGTCTCGCTGTTATAGCGCAGACCCTCCCAGCGCTGCACATTCCACTCGGATGCAACTTCACACGGATTCCGGAAATTGATCGAGACTACTGAGCGTTTTCTGAAGGACATCGCCGAGCGAATCGGACTTCACTCCGTTGATGAAGTGCGGCTCTTCCCGCCGTTGCGGCAGGGCGGAGTGGAGACGGGCGTCGCCGTGGTCGCGGCGACTCCGCTCGGCCCGGAGCATCTTGCGCATACCGAACCGCACGATCCACCCGAAGCTCTCGTCGAGAGCACGGGCGAGGAATACCTGCCGATCGAAGAAGAAGATCGCGAGATCGTCGTGCATCGCCATACTGTATTTACCGCGCGCTACCGTCACACCCTCAAGGGAATGGACCGCGGGAAGTGGGAAGTTGACGTTCAAGCGGAGGCTGATGCTCCGCTGGTGACGATCGACGCGGTTGTGAAGGGTGTCATCAAGCGATCGGGAGAGCCGTTCGAGCCGGAGAAGATCTCCGGCGCGTCATTTCGAACGATCGTCGAGTCCGCCGCGGTCTAACCGGCTGCTGGCGCGGCGTAGCGCAGCATCACAGCGCGGTGAATGTCACGCGCATTTTCCAGCAGCGCGTTGTCGAGCTCGAGATGCTGAGGGCCGATGATAAAAGGAAGTGTCTGGTCTCCCCCCGCCGAGCCGTGCGCGCCGACCTGATCGTCGAATGAGATGATGTCGCCGCCGGCGTAGGCGCCGAAGAGCACGCAATCGCCGGCATTGTTCTGCCGGACGAGCGCTTCGATTGCCGAGAGAGTCGTGGTATCGTGGCCGTAATGCTCGAGCGGATTGCTGCCTGACTCGATCGTCAGCACTCCCGCCGTGACCACCGCCCTCCCCGACTTTGACGCGCAGTGCACGCCGCGCGCGTCGAGAGTGGCGACGAGCCCGATCCCTTCGTGCGCGATCAGTGACTCGTACAGCGATTGCCACCGCTCGTCGCTGTTGATCTCTTCAAGCGAGAGGCGCCGCTCCGACTCGGCGAAATAGACGAGCGCGAGGCACGAGCTGTACGTCACGACGACGTCGTTGATGCGGTCCACGCGATATTTCTCGGGGAAGATGATCTCCCGCAAACCATACCTGCTCCGCAGCCAGTCGCGTCCGCGGCGGACCGCGCGCCGGAGCGGCGAGTCCGGCGGTGTGAGCTGCGCCAACGCTTCGACTACTTCGGGGCCGACGTCGGCGTACTCACTGTCCTCGGCGAAGCTTGCGTGCGACACGAGCGCCCGGCCTGCTGCGCTCGACGACGCGTCGGTGAGGAGCCTCTGCACTGTGGCTCCGAGCGATTCACCGAACTGTACGCGGTAGCTGATCGCCGACGTCATTCCGTGATCGGAGAGAATGACGATGTCGTACTGCCTTCCCGCTGCGAGCCTCGCCATTCGCGCGATCTCGGAGATGCGCGCATCGGTGCGCTTGAGATCCCACAGCGCCTGCTTGCTCGACGGCCCAAAGTGGTGCGCCAGCTCGTCGTACTGCATGAACGTGCTGTAGATCACCGGCACGCCGAGATAGATGTCGAGCAGAATCGCCATCGTCTGCAGCTCGCGCACGACGACGTTGCTGAGAATCCGGATGTACGGAAAGATTCCTTCGGAGTGCGTGGCCTTTCCGGCCAGCTCGCCGCGCATGCGCTCCCACTCCTCAAGCAGCCACTCCCACGCGCCCTGAAAAACCATTCGCGCCATCCTGATCGGATGGAGAGCCATCAGCAGCGCCATCCGGGTTCCGCCAAGGCGTTTGTACACCGACATCTTCTCTCGTGTCGCGACAGTGAACGCCACCGTCTGCGCGTCGCCGTCGAGGAGGTTCACGTAGCTGGATCCGCCGGCGAGGGCACCCGGAGAATGAATCCGGTCGCGGATGTACTGCACCCCGTCGGGAGCATTGCACGTTACGACACGCCGGTCGGCGCGGTCATAAAAGCGGAACGCGGGAATACCGTCGTTCTCGCCGTGAAAAATTCCCGCCTGGCAGTACGGAGTCGCCGCGGGGAGTCCGCAGAACCACGGCCGCAGCGTACACCCCTCGTCCAACATTCTTGCAATCGTCGGGCATCGTCCGCGCGCAATCGCGCGAAGGAGGTCGGCGTGCGAAAGGGCGTCGATCTGCAGGGCGATCAGTCCGCGCCGCCCGTCGTATGGTCGTTTCTCGCGGGCGAACGGCCGGTACTTGAGCCGGTAATACAACCGCAGCAGTGGTCCGGCGCGTGGCTGCGCGCGGCGCTCCGTCAGCTCAATAGCCCGGCGATCGTCCGTCTGAGCTCCTTGATCGAAACGGGTTTGATCAACACATCGGCGCAGCCCGCCTTCGTGCATCGCTCGCGGGTGGCAGGCTGATCGTCACCGGTCATCGCAAGAGCGATGCGTGGCGTCGAGCCGTTCACTCTCATCAGCGCGAGTGCGTCGAGCCCGTTTCCGTCCGGCAGCGTGAGATCGAGCAGCATCAGATCCACCGGCGAGTTCGCAGCCGCGTCGACCGCCTCCTTCATCGTCTTGGCGACGGTGACGCGGTACCCCGCGTCCTCGAGTAAGATGCGAAACGCGCTGGTGACCAGCTCGCTGTCTTCGACGACCAGAATGTGCGAGGACACCTACTTCGACTTCTGCCGCACAGGAATGGTGAAGAAGAAACGGCTGCCTTGACCGAGCTCGCTTTCAACCCAAATGCGCCCTGAATGCAGCTCGATAAACCGGCGGGCGATCGCGAGACCCAGCCCGGTTCCGTGATGCGGTCTGGATGGCGTCGAATCCACTTGTGCAAATTCGCGGAAAATGAGATCGTGATTCTCGCGCGCGATGCCGCTGCCGGTGTCTCCCACTTCGACAATTATCTCCTTACCCGAGTGGGATGCGGCGGTCCATACGCGGCCGCCTTCGGGAGTGAACTTGATCGCATTTCCGATCAGGTTCGCCAGCACGTGCTTGATCTTGTCCCGGTCTCCGTCTATCGGCTCGATCTCGTCGCCGCCGGTGCGCTCGATGCGGATCTTTTTCTTCGCCGCAAGCGGCTCGCTCAGCTGCATCACCTGGTCGATGACGTCCGCGATCTCGAAGTCGCCGATCACGAGCGCGATCTGATCGTTGGCGGCGCGGACATAGGTGAGAATCTCGTCGATCATGTCGAGGAGCTGCTGGCCGCCGCTGACGATCCCCCCGACGCTCTGCATCTGGCGCTTGTTGAGATCGCCGAGCATTCCCTCTCGCAGTATCTCGGCGTGCGTGATGATCGCGGCGAGCGGCGTGCGGAGATCGTGCGAAATGTTGGAGAGAAACTGCGTCTTCAGGGCGTCGCGTGTGCGGAGCTCGTTGATCGCGCGCAGGTAAGTCTCGGCCTGCGTCTCCAGGGATTGGAGGCGCGCAGCGAGGGCGGTGGGCGAGAGAGTCTCCGACATGCTCATATTGTAGCGGCCAGCGCACCCTCTGCCAACGAGTCTTCCTCGACCGACTCCAAAAGCTGCTGGCGTTGAAGCAGCGTTCGGTAGCGTCCCCCCGCCGCCATCAACTCTTCGTGGCGCCCAAGCTCGACGATCCTTCCCTCGTCGAGAACCACGATCCAGCTCGCTTGCCTGATCGCGCTGATGCGATGGGAGGTGATAAGCGTTGTGCGCCCGACTAGCGACGTGCCGAGTGCGCGAAGGATGTCCGCCTCGGTCCCCGTGTCCACCGCCGACAGCGCATCGTCGAGGATGACGATGCCTGGTTCCCGGGCGAGGGCGCGCGCCAGGGCGGCGCGCTGCTTCTGCCCGCCCGAAAGATTGATCCCGCGCTCGCCGAGCAGCGTTTCGAATCCGCCCGGGAAATCGGCGATCGTCCTTGTGAGCTGAGCTGTTTCGGCCGCAGCGCGACCCATTCCGGGATCGATCGTTCCGTATGAGAGATTCGCGTGGATGGTGTCGCTGAAGAGAAGACTTTCCTGCGGAACGACGCCCATTTCAGCGCGTAGCTCGTCGAGCGGAATGTGCGTGATCGGGATGCCGTCTATCAGAATCTCGCCTTCCTGCGGATCGTGCAGCCGCGGCAGCAGATCCATCAGTGCGCTCTTTCCGCTCCCCGTCGCGCCGACGATTCCGAGCGTTGCGCCCGGCCGTACAACGAAGCTGACGTCGCGGAGCACCCAGCGTGGCTCGGCGCCGTCCTTCGCCGGATAGTGGAAGCCGACTTTTCTGAATTCGATCTCACGCCCGCCGTGTGCCTTCGGCAAATGCATCAGCGGCTCGACTACATTCACCGAAGAGCGCGCGTCGAGCACGTCGTAGAGGCGGCCCATCGACGCGTCGCCGCGCTGAAAGAGGTTAACCACCCAGCCGAGTGCGATTAGCGGCCAGGTGAGCATCGTCAGGTAGAGGCCGAATGCGACGAACTCTCCAACGGTGATCGCGCCACGAACCGCTAACAGTCCGCCGATGGCGAGAACCACTGCAGCGCCGAGTCCGCCGAACAGCTCGAACAGAGGATTCATCGTTCCCCACAGCCGCGCCAGCGCCATGTTGTGGGTCAGGTATTCTTCGTTCAGCGCGCCGAACCGCTCGATCTCCGCGGTCTCCTGACGATAGGCCCGCACGATTCGCGCGCCGGTCAGATTTTCCTGCGCCCGCGTCGTCAGCGTCGAGAAATGCTGCTGCACGGACTCGAACCGGTCGTGAATCGCCTTTCCCATTCTCATCGTAATCGCCGGCAGCATCACCAGCGGAACGAGAGCGAACAGCGTCAGTCGCGGACTGATGCGGACCATGAACATCAGGGCGAATAATCCGCCGAAGATCGTGTTGGCGAGATACATCACCGCCGGACCGGCGGCCATTCTCACCGCGCCAAGGTCGTTGCTGAGCCGCGCCATAATGTCGCCCGTTCGCATCGAGGCGTAGAATCCCGCGTCGAGACGCGTCAGTCGCGCGAAGAGATCGTTGCGGAGATCGTACTCGATGCGCCGGCTCATCCCGTTGATTATTTCCCGCATCAGATATCTCAGCGCGCCGCCAACGATCGCCGAGGCGACGAGATATCCGCTCAGCTTCCATACCGCGGAGATAGGCGCGCCGGTGCGGATTGCATCGATCGCTTTCTCGAGCAGCCACGGGATTATGCTCCCGATTGCCGTCGATGTGAGCACCAGAATCAGGCCGCTCGCGAAGGCCGCGCGGTGAGGGCGATAATAGGGGGTTACGCGCCGTAAATGACCGAGAACTGGCACGTGGATTGCCCCGCTATACCAGTTGAAAACCGGGTTTGCGCCTCGCCAGAGGCACCCGGTTCAATGGAGAATTCATGACCCAATATATGACTCGTGTAGCAGCCCTGCTGACGCTTTCAACGGCGCTCATCGCCGGATGCTCGGCGGACAAGAAGAGTGACACGCTGGCGCAGGACACATCTCTGAATCGTGACATCCAGCTGGCAAGCGCGGATACCACCGCGCAGCCGACGCTGAAGGACGTTCCGGTGACTACGACTCCTGCGCCCGTGGCAACCGCGCCTACGCCGCGGACGACGACGCGCACGACCACAACGACGACGCGTCCGGTCACCCGCGCTCCGGCGCCCGTTCGCACTTCGCCGGCCCCGACCAGGGGAACGACCGCGAGCGGCAACACCGTCACGCGAACCGGCGCCGGCTCTGAAGCCGCGCTCGGTACGATTTCATCCGGCTCGACGGTCAACCTCGCGTCGGGCTCGCGCGTCTGCACCAACACCAATCACGTCGGTGACAGGTTCGACGCGACCGTTACGGAAGCAGTTTCCGGATCGAATGGCGCGATGATTCCGGCCGGCGCGACGGCGACGGTAGAAGTGACCGCCCTCAAGCGGAGCGAGAACGCCAACGACAACGTAACGATGGGACTTCGCGTCCTGTCATTCACGTTCGGCGGCCGCACCTACCCCGTCAGTGCGACGACGAGCTACGCCAAGGTTGACAAGGTTCGCAACGAGCCGAGGGCGAAGGACATCCAGAAGGTTGCCGTCGGCGCGGCCGTCGGCGGTATTCTCGGTCAGGTGCTCGGCAAGAACACGAGAGGAACCGTGATCGGTGCGGCGGCTGGTGCAGCGGCCGGAGCAGGCGCTGCGGCAGCGACGGCGAATTACGAGGGATGCGTTCCGTCAGGTGGGCGGATCACGGTGACGCTCAATAGCGCGACGCAGATCCACACCTAACAGCAACTGCGGAAATAGAACGGCAAGCTAGGAGCTGTCAGCTTTACTTAAGCTGGTAGCTCCTAGCTTGCTTTTGGAGGTCCGCAGTTATCAGTACCCAGCCACTCCTCCGACGCCTCTCGGATCCCAAAGCCCTTCCAGCCCCCCGCGGATTCTCATTATCGCGTTCACCTTGCCACCGATGTACGAAACCGGCTGGAGTCCGTACCCCATCTGCACAAGGCTGTCTAAAACCGCCGGCGTAAGTCCACCGCGGTCGTACCTGATGGAGTCCGGCAATGCCTGATGATGGATCCTCGGCGCGCTCAGCGCGTCGGAGAGCGTCATCCGATAGTCGATGACGTTGCGCATCACCTGCGACACACTGGTGATGATCCTCGGCCCGCCTCGCCCCCCGAGCACCAGGAGAACATTGTCGGCGGGGTCGAATACGATCGTCGGCGACATCGCGCTCAGCATCCGCTTCCCGGGCGCGATTGCGTTCGCTTCCCCCTGAATCAGCTTGTACAGATTTGGAGAGCCCGGCTTCGTCGTGAAATCATCCATCTCGTCATTGAGAAAAAATCCCGCGCCGCGCACGTAGATCCCTGAGCCATAGAGCTCGTTGAGTGTGGTCGTGGTCGAGACAGCATTGCCTTCTGCATCAACGACCGAGTAGTGCGTCGTCTCGTTCTCCTCACCCGCCGGCGCGTGGATTGACGCGGTTGGTGTCGCGCGGCCGATGCCGATCGTCGCCGCGAGCTTCCTCGCGTACCGCTTGTCGAGAAGCAGATCAACCGGATTCTTCACGAACGCTGGATCGCCGAGCCTGTCGTTGCGGTCGATGAACGCGCGCTGATACGCGGACGCCAACGTGTGAGCGGACTGCGCTGATCCGAATGGCGCCACCGTGCCCGCCGCTTCGAGAATGTTGAACGTCTCCCCGATGGTGACGCCGCCGGAGGAAACGGGTGGCATCATAAGCAGCCCGTAGCCGCGGTACGTCGTCTTGAGCGGGGTGCGCCACTCCGGTTTGTACCGACGGAGATCTTCTCGTGTGATGTTCCCGCCGTCTAGCTTCTCTTCGGCGACGATCTCATCGGAGATTGCTCCGTCGTAAAACGCTTTTGCCCCGCCGGAAGAAATCAGCTTGAGGGTTCGCGCCAGATTCGGCTGCTTGAACATCGCGCCGACAGGCGGAGCGTGTCCGCCGGCGAAAAAGATCTCGCGGCCGGCGAATGGCCGTATGAGACTGTCGCTCGCGTCAATGGATGCGCTGAGTGCGCTGTCAACCACGAAGCCGTCTTCGGCAAGCCGAATCGCCGGCGCGATTACTTGCG
>JBKJHG010000224.1:0-9238 GCA_046599115.1 Gemmatimonadaceae bacterium | reverse complement strand
CGGGCGAAGGCGTGCAGCAGGCACTGCTGAAGATCATCGAAGGCACGGTCGCCTCGGTTCCGCCGCAAGGTGGGCGCAAGCATCCGCAGCAGGAGTACATCCAGCTCAACACGAAGGACATCCTCTTCATCTGCGGCGGAGCATTCGACGGCCTCGAGAAGATCATCGAGGCGCGGACGGGTCGCCGCCAGATCGGGTTCAACAACGCCGGTAAGAAGAACCCCGTCGAGGCGCACAAGATGTTCTCGGAAGTGGAGCCGGACGATCTGCTCCGTTACGGTCTCATTCCGGAGCTTGTCGGCCGCCTTCCGGTGACCGTCGCTCTGGAGGGACTGGACGAGCCGTCGCTGGTGCGAATCCTCAAGGAGCCGAAGAACGCGCTCACGAAGCAGTACGTGAAGCTGTTTGGGCTCGAGGATGTGAAGATCACCTTCGACGACGGCGCGCTGACGGCGATCGCGACGAAGGCGCTCAAGCGCGGCACGGGCGCGCGCGGACTGCGCGCGATTCTGGAAGAGACGCTGATGGAAGTGATGTTCGACCTTCCCAGCCGCGACGACGTGGTCGAAGTGCGCGTGACGGAGTCGTGCATCACCAACGGTACGCAGCCGCTGCTCGAGATCTCCTCGATGCGGAGAAAGAAGGAAGCGTAACCGCTCTTCCTGAGAATCGTGTCACAAGTATTCGAGCGGGACAACGAAAGCATTCCGACATCTGATCGCATCCCGGTGCTGCCGCTTCGGGATGTCGTCATTTTCCCCTATGTCGTTATCCCTCTGCTGGTGGGGCGGGCGGCATCGCTAGCGGCGATCGAAGCCGCCGTCGCGGAAGACAAGATCATTCTTCTCGTCGCCCAGAAGGACGGAGAGAAGCAGGAGCCGGCGGCGGGCGATCTCCATCGCACTGGTGTTGTCGCGCGAATTTTGCAGGTCACGCGGATGCCGACGGGAACGACGAAGGTGCTTGTCGAGGGAATCGCCCGCGCGCGCATCACCCGTTACGTGCCGGGTGGGGATTTTCTCCGCGCGGCGACGGCGCCGCTTCCCTTCCCCGACGCGAAGCCCGACCCCGAAACGACCGCACTCAGCCGCCGAGTGATGGCGGCGTTTGAGGAATACGTAAGTCTGCATCGCCGAATTCCCGCCGAGATTGTCGCAATAATTCAGGGGACGGAATCGGAAGAGCGGCAGGCGTATGGTGTCGCGGCGCACGTCGCAATCCGTTTCGAGCTGCGCCAGAAGCTCCTCGAGTCGGACACGCTGAAGGGTCTTTTGGAGATGCTCGCGGAGCTGCTGAACGGCGAGATCGAGCTGCTGCGTCTGGAGCGCAAGATAGACGACGACGTCCGCGGCGCGATGTTCCAGAATCAGCGCGAGTTTTATCTCCAGGAGCAGCTGCGCGTCATTCACCGCGAGCTCGGCGAAGAGGACAGCGACGATTTCCTCGAGCTGGAGGCGGCGATCAAGAAGAAGGCGCTGCCGGAGGCGGTCGAGACGCGGGCGATGCGGGAGCTCCGAAAGCTGCGGCGGATGCCGCCGATGTCGCCCGAGTTCACCGTCGCGCGCAACTTCCTGGACTGGATCATCGCGATCCCGTGGACGGAGCGCACCGACGAAGTGCTCGACGTCGCGTTCGCGCGGACGATTCTCGACGCGGATCACTATGGGCTCGAGGAAGTGAAGGACCGCATCCTTGATTTCATCGCCGTGATGTCGCTGGTGGGACGACTCGACGGACAGATCCTATGTCTCGTCGGACCTCCAGGGGTCGGCAAGACATCGCTCGGCCGCTCCATCGCCCGTGCGCTGGGAAGGCGGTTCGTGCGGATGGCGCTCGGCGGCGTGCGCGACGAGGCGGAGATCCGCGGACACAGGCGCACCTACATCGGCTCGATGCCGGGGCGGATCATTCAGGCGATGCGCCGCGCGGAAGTGATCAATCCGGTAATCCTACTCGATGAAGTGGACAAACTGGGACAGGATTTCCGCGGAGACCCGGCGGCGGCGCTGCTGGAGGTTCTCGATCCGGAGCAGAACACGACGTTCAACGACAACTACCTGGAAGTGGATTACGACCTCTCGCAGGTGTTGTTCATCACGACGGCGAATTCGCTGGCGGGAATACCGGAGCCGCTGCGCGACCGGATGGAGATTCTCCGCATCAGCGGGTATCTCGATCACGAGAAGCTCGCCATCGCCCGGCAGTATCTGCTGCCGCGGCAGATAGAGGCGAACGGGCTCGGGAAGAGCGAAGTGACGCTGGAGCCGGATGTGATTCCGGCGATTATGCGCGGCTACACACGCGAGGCGGGCGTGCGCGAGCTGGAGCGGAAAATCGCCCGTGTGGCGCGGAAGATGGCACGGAAGCGCGCGGAGGTTCCGGTTACGGCCGAGACGCCGGTCGAGCCGATTGAGCGCCGCGTGGTGAAAGTTTCCGACTTAAAGGAGCTGCTCGGAAACGCGCCCTTCGATCCCGACGACACGTCACTCGAAGACAAGGTCGGCGTCGCGTCGGGGCTCGCGTACACGTCGGTAGGGGGCGAGGTTCTTGAAATCGAAGTGAGCGTCGTGAAGGGACACGGCCGGGTGCAGCTGACGGGGACGCTGGGCGACGTGATGAAAGAGTCGGCGAAGGCGGCGCTCAGCTATGCGCGCTCGAGAGCGAAGCAGCTCGGGATCGAGGCGGAGTTCCATCGCAATCGCGACATCCACATCCATATGCCGGCGGGGGCGACTCCGAAGGACGGGCCGTCGGCTGGAATCGCCATCGCAACCGCCGTCATCAGCGCGCTCACTGGCGCGCCGGTGCGCGGGGACATCGCGATGACGGGAGAGATCACGCTGCGCGGACGGGTGCTGCCGATCGGCGGCTTGAAGGAAAAGGCGGTCGCCGCGCACCGGAACAAGGTTTACGACGTCATCATCCCGTGGCAGAACGCACGCGAGATCGACGAGCTGCCCGACGAGGTGCAGAAGGGAATCCGTTTCCATCCGGTGAAGACGATGGACGAAGTTCTGGCGATCGCGCTCCGGCCGCAGACGCCCGTCTCGGCGGGCGAACCGCTTTACGACGCACCGACGACTCACTGATGCGAGAGAGAACCGGACCCGACCCATTGGTGATCCGGAGTCTCGAGTTCATGGGCGGGACAGCGCAGCGGGGCGGGTGGCGACCGGAGTCGGAACTTCCCGAGGTCGCGTTTGCGGGCCGGTCCAACGTTGGAAAATCATCGCTGCTCAATACGCTCGTCGGACGGAAGAAGATGGCGCGGGTGAGCAAAACACCCGGCCGCACACGGGAGATCAATTTTTTTCGTGTCAACGACAGCTTCGTGATGGTGGATTTTCCCGGGTACGGGTACGCGAAGATTTCGAAGGAGCGAAAAGCGGACTGGCGACCGTTGATCGAATCCTATCTGAAGCTGACCCCGCAGTTGCGCGGAATCGTCCTCCTTCTGGACATCCGGCGCGAGCCGAGCGATGATGATCGTGAGATGCTCGATTTTCTCGCGGAGGTTGAAATCCCGACGATCGTAGCTGTGACGAAAGCCGACAAGCTGAACAGCGCGGCAATCGATGCGCAGGTGTCCCTGCTCGCAAAGCAACTGGGACTGTCCGAGGATCAGGTGATTCCCTTCAGCTCGCGCACAGGCGCGGGAAGAACCGAGCTCGCTGAAGCGCTGATGTCGCTCGTCACGTCGCCCCCGCTTCCCGCCGGCGAATAGGATGAAGCACGCCGTGATTGTGCTCGCGTTGCTCTCAACCGGAGTGGCGTGCGCGACAGCTCCGGCGCAGACCGGCAGCATTCCGCGCGATGTTGGCCCGATCGCCGACGACACATCGGGAAAAGCGAACGTCCCGCCCGGATTCGGGACGCTCAAACAGGACGACATCGCGATCAGGATCGAGCTGCAGGGACTGGCGGTTCGCGCGATTCCGCTCGACGAGAGCGTCATTCGGCTGCTCACTCCCGATTCGTATCGCGCGCTCCGCGAGCTGCAGGAGAGCAACAAGGGCGGGATTTCGGCGGTAACGAGACGCAGCGGCGGACAGCGCCCCGACCTATGGTACGTGTCGTTCTATGGAGTCGAGCCCGACGTGCATTTCAGTCCGACGGAGCTCATCATTACGAGCGGCGGGCGCGATTTCAGGGCGCTGGACGTGATTCCACTCAGCAGCGGATTTGGTGAAGAACGGCTGAAGCAGCGCGAAACGCAGAGCGCGATTTTTCTTTTCGACGAAGCGATAGACCTAGACCAGCCGCTGACGGTGACCTTTCAAACGCGGTCCGACAATTCCTGGGAGCAAACGCTGCAGGCGATCGAGCGGGAGAGAGCGCTCGTTCGCGCGAGAGCGGCGCGATCGGGACGACAGTAATTCACCAAGCCCAACCAAAAACACAGATGGCAATTCTTCCACTGAGAAAAATTCCGGCGCGCTCCTGCGAGGGCCTCGCAAACGAGTGGCTTCAGGACCTCACAGCGAAGCTCGAAGATCCGTCCGCCGATCGCGCGCTGATTTGCCGCGAGATTCTGTGCGAGCTGACATTCCCGGAGTACGCATCATCCTGGGAGACCGTGTGCGAGGACAAGAAGATCCCGAAGGCAACGCGCCTGGCGCTGCTGGCGCTCGATCCGCGCAACGTCACGCTCGAGCCGGAGTACTATGCCGAATGCGATGATGAGCGCTTTCAGCGGGTGAAGCCGCTCCTCTGGCTCTGGTATTCGTTCGACCGCACAGTACTCGGCGGACAGAATGTGGACCTGGGAGTGAATCTCCGGCGAATGCTGGCTGGGCACATCTTCAAAAGGTGCGGCGCGAACTTCAAGGCGTTTCAGAACGTCGAGTTTTCATTCGGCTACAATATGGAAGTCGGCGACAACGTAGTGGTCCACCGTCACGTGCTGCTCGATGACCGCGGCGGGATACAACTTGGGAACGGCGTCTCAATCAGCGACTACGCCAACATTTACAGCCACACGCACAGCATCGTGGACCAGAAGGATGTCACCGACGCGCTGACCAGGCTTGATGAAGGAGTGCGGATCACTTACCACGCGACGGTGTTGGCCGGCGTTCACGTCGCCGAGCAGGGTATGGTAGGCGCGATGGCGGTGGCGACGAAGGACGTGCGCCCGTACCACGTGTATGTTGGAATCCCGGCGAAGAGCGTGAGAGTCAAGCCGAACGCGCCGGTGGTGGACGACAACCTCACGACGGTGAAGAAGCGTTAGGCGCTACCTCGCTCGCAGCACATCCTCGACCGGGCCGGCGTCGCCGGCCGCGAGGAGATGCCTGATGTCGCGGAGCGCATCGGCGGCGCGGGGCCAGGTGAAACGGGCCCGAGCATCCTCGATGGATAGCCACTCGTAACTCGCGTGCTCGGAGGATAGCCGCACTTCACCCGGCTTGACGAACGCCGCGAACACGATCGATAGCTGAACTGTGTTGCTCGCGTGCAGAAAGAACGGCTGCACGTTGACGTTGTAGAGGCGCTTAACCGTCAGCCCCGTTTCCTCGGCGACTTCACGCAGCGCGGCCTCGGGCGGTGACTCATCAGCGTCGATCTTTCCGAACACGGTTTCCCTGCTCTGCGGACGAATCGTGTTCTCGCCGCGCTGAAGAACAAGCACGCGCCACTCCGCCGACGACGCGTCGATCAGATAAACCTCGACGACGCCGGCGACGATCTTTGTTCGGCTACTCTGACTCCCATGCGTTCCATCGGGCGGATCGGTCTTCAATTCAATTTCCCCTTGGGGCTGAGTTGGACGCCCCGCCTTCTCACGGGCGCCTTCGGGCTCCAGTACTCTGATCAATTCTTCCGCGCTCGTCGCGCCAGCAAGGAGCTGCGACACCGCGCATCCCCAAAGTGAGCGCGTTCCAGCGGCGCGGGCAACTTTCATCAGCTTGTCGGGGGAATGCAGCCCGGCAATGGCACGCTCTATCTCGGGGGTGGTCACAAGAACCTCGGTTACGGCGACCCTGCCCCGATAACCGGTCAAGCCGCAGTCGGGGCATCCCGTCGGGATATAGATGAGCGAGCTTTCCGGAACCGTATCGAGCAGCCGCCGCGGAACTCCTGCATTGGCGACCGAGCGGCACGACCGGCAGAGTCTCCGGATCAAACGCTGTGCGACCACACCCTTGAGTGCGCCGGCAAGCTTGGCTGCCTCGACGCCGAGGTCGGTGAGGCGAATGATGGAGCTGCAGGCGTCGTTCGTGTGCAGAGTCGCGAACACGAGATGCCCGGTGAGCGACGCCTGGAGCGCGATCGCCGCGGTCTCCCGGTCGCGGATCTCTCCGATGAGAACGACGTCGGGATCCTGTCTCAGCACTGAACGCAGCGCCGAAGCGAAGGTGAGCCCCGCCTTCTCGTGAATCTGTACCTGAACTATGCCCGGAATTCTGTATTCGACCGGATCCTCGACGGTGATGATGTTGAGTCCGCGCGGAAGAAGCAGACGCAGCGCGGCGTAAAGGGTCGTCGTCTTTCCCGAGCCCGTCGGACCGGTGACGAGTATCAAACCTTCCCGAACGTCGAGAAGCTGCTGCATCCGCGGGCCGTCAACGGGATCGAGACCGAGAGACTCGACTGATCTCAGCGCAGACTTCGGATCGAGAATTCTGATCACGACCTTTTCGCCGTTGGAGGCCGGCAGCGTTGACACGCGTAGGTCGATCAGCCCGCCGTTGATCGCTACACGTGCCCGTCCTCCCTGCGGCCGTAATCGATCTGCGATGTCCATTCCCGACATAATCTTGATGCGCGATACGAGCGGCCCTTCAACGGCCTTGGGGAGTTTCATCATCTCCTTGAGCACGCCGTCAATGCGGAATCTCACCGAAACCCCGCTCTCTTCCGCCTCCAGATGGATGTCGCTCGCGCCCGCCGAGATACCCTCGGCTACGATATGATCGACGAGCCGGATTACAGGCCTCTCGACATTGGCGTCGGATTCTATTGGCGATCGCACAGCCGTGTGCTCGGAGATCCGCTGGATCTCACCCGGCGTCGCACTCGGGAGCATCCGCTTCACCCGGTCCACGGGCGCGTAAACTTCCTCAAGGCGCTCGGCAATTCTCAACGGCGACGCGAGTGACATTCGCACCGCGCGTCCCGAGGCGAATGCGAGAGTGCGCTCGCAATCGAGGTCGTACGGATTCGCGGTCGCGATCTCGAGAGTGGAATCGGAGAGCGAGAGTGGCAAGACGCCAAACCGGCGGGCAAGGCGCTCCGGGACACGCTCCTTCGCCTGCGAAGTTACGACGAGGCCGTGTGCGACACGCAGATGAGTGCGCCGCGCGATCGCGGCGAGGAGCTGCTCTTCAGTGATCGCGCCGGCGTGCAGCGCCGCGCCCCAATAACTCGAGGTCACTCGAGACTCCATCGCCGCGTAATCGGCTTCCGGGAGGATCTCGCGGAGAATCGGGACGAGCCAGCGATCGGTTACGAGTGGTACTGAGGCGGCGGCGATCATCGGGCGAACGATGTAGCCTCAGAGATCGAGGGTATCGCCATTACAGCGCCGGCGGCCTCCCTTCTCCGCTAGAGTATGCTCCAGAAATCGCGGCCGGCGTCGATTGAGAACGTCCACCGCCCGCGGCGCAGGCCGCGCGCGACATCGATCCTCAGAAGGTCGAAGATCGAAATCACTCCCACTCCCACCGACGGGTACCAGCCGGCACTCGGCTGCTTGAACGCAGCCGGCTGCGACGTCCAGATCGCATTCACGAATGGAGCGATGCCGATCTCGCCCGGCACCTTTCCATACCTGCCCAGCGGAATGGCAAAAAACGGCGCGTGGGTGCGCGCCTCGAGTCGCTGGCTGAATCCCGCCTTTCCCACGAATTGGTGGAAGTCGTAACCGGGTGCTGTTGTTGGACCGCCGAGGTAAACGAGATGCTGGGCGGGCGCCTGATCGCCGCTAATCGTAGAGGCTGCGAGCGTGTGCAGCACGATCCGGTTGGCGCCGAACGGCTTCTGGAGATCGAGCGAAAGTGAAGGCCTGAACAGCGATCGATTAACCGCGCCAGTGTCGGCGCGGTAAGACGCAGCCGCGAGCGACAGCTTCCACGCCGCCTCCCATCCGCCAACCGCAAGCGAAGTCGGCCTGGTGATTGAAAGTGTCACGCGCTTCTCGCGCAGTCGCTCCGCTGGAATCGTCGGCTCGAATTTCCCCATCGCCGGCGACGCGTGAATTGAGAGGGGCGCTTGCCTCTCGTAGACACCATCCATTCCGAGCCAGAGATTCCCGAGCGGAAAGCGCGACGTAATTCCCGCGCCGCGAACATCGTACGGATCAGTGTAATCGCTGCCGCATAGAGCGGCGCCCAAAGTGTTCCGTGCGCCTGACGTTTCCGGCTCGTCCGAAACGTCGGCATATTTTCGTTCCGCGAACAACGAAACGGCCGCCCCGTTTCCGCCCCGCGTTCCGACCGAGGCGCGCCCCTTCCACTGCTTATCGCTGAATCCATAGCGGGCGGAGCCTGCAATTACCGCCCCCGCCCCCACTCGGCGATCGATGCCCGTCCCAAGTGCGAGACCCTCGACGCGATTGTAGCGGGCGATGTCGGATGCATTTGTGGCAGAGAGCATCAGCCGGCGCGGACGCGCCAGCGATTGGGCGCGGACGAGGGCGCGAGCCTCCTCCTGAACACGTCTCACATCTTCGTCGCTCACCGACCGGACGTCGGGTGGGAGCGAATCCAGAATGCCACCCTGAAATTTGTAGGCGGCGCGCTCGTTCGGCATAGCCAGCACGATCTCCGGACCAAAAAAGTACGAGCCGGGAATCCCCTTGTTCACCTCGTAGCAGCAGACCTCCCAGCGGCCCCGAATAATTCCGCGGGCGGGATAGTCCATCCACGAAGCGGTGCGGCGAATCTCGATCTCCTGGCGGCGCGGAAGCCAGAATCGTCCCTCGATGAGCCCGTTCTCGAGCACGACCGAGACATCGTCGAGCGTTTTGTCCTTGAGGGCGGCGCGCGTGAAGCCAAGCGCCATCCGCACGACTTCCCCCCCGTCGCGATCGATGTAGAGCGCCCCGACGGCGCGCGGGAGCTTGTCGTTCTTTGGGCGGACGCGGACCTCGTAAACGTGAAGCGTCGTCGCGCCGAGGCGGATCTCGAGCGAGTCGCGAATGGCGAAATCATATTCGTTGAGGCCGGAAGCGGAGAGCGGATGCGGCACGTCCTGGACTTCGTCTCCGTCACCGAGGCGGATAATGCTGGGGAAA
>JBKJHG010000240.1:0-20207 GCA_046599115.1 Gemmatimonadaceae bacterium | reverse complement strand
GGTGAGGTTGCCGTTGTGGGCGAGCGATACGTAACCATCCCGAAAGCGCGCGAGAACGGGCTGGGCGTTCTCTATCGTCGAAGAGCCGGCCGTGCTGTAGCGAGTGTGGCCGACGGCTATGTCGCCGGTCATCCCCTCCATTTCCGCGGGGCTGAATCCCTCCGAGACGAGCCCCATCCGCTTCAGTGCTTTCGCATTCGCGCCGTCAACGGCGACCACTCCAGCCGATTCCTGCCCGCGATGCTGAAGTGCGTACAATCCGAGGTGGGTGACCTCGGCTGCCTTCGGATGGTTGTGGATCCCGAAGATTCCGCACATCAGACGGATCCGTTAGCAGTGTGCTCGAGCATCGGCAAATCGCTCGGCCCGCGCGACATCAGCTTCGGAATCGCTTCGTGGTAAGCGGCGGCCATATCGTTCAAGCTAACAGAGAGGAGGCCGTTCCCGGTTGAGATCGAGAGCGTTTCAACGATCGCCTTCACCGACCCGATGACGGTTGCTTCAATCCCGTGCGCGCGCACGATTTCGACGACGCGGTCGGGTGCAGGTGTGGAGACAATGATGCGTCCCTGCGCCTCACCGAAGAGAAGCGCCCGAAGTGGAATGCCCGCGAAGGCCGTGAGGTCGATCTTGGCGCCGAATGATTTGTCCCTGATCGCAACGCAGCACTCAGCGAGCGCGACGGCGAGCCCGCCATCGCTGCAATCGTGCGCGGAAGAAACGATGCCGGCTCGAATCGCTTCCAAAGTGGCATCGATGAGCGCGCGCTCCGCTCGGAGATCACACGCTGGAGGCGCTCCGATCGTTTTCTTGTGAATGCGCGAGAGGTACTCGCTCGCGCCAAGCTCAGCGGTGCATTTGCCGAGTAGGACGATCGCGTCACCGTCGTTGGCGAAAGTCGAGCGGGTAATGTGATCGAGATCCTCGATGAGCCCTATCATCCCGATGACGGGAGTGGGGAAGACGGCACCTGTCGCGCTCTCGTTGTATAGAGAGACATTCCCACCGGTCACGGGAGTGCCTAGCGCTGTGCAAGCCTCGCCCATCCCAGCGATCGCCTCGCGCAGCTGAAAATACACCGAGGGACGGGTGGGATTGCCGAAGTTGAGACAATTCGTGATCGCCATCGGCTGCGCGCCGGTGCAGGCGACATTCCGCGCGCTCTCGGCGACGGCGATACGTCCGCCGACGCGTGGATCGAGATAGACGTAGCGGCCGTTGCCATCGACCTTCATCGCCACCGCTTTCCGCGTACCGCGCAGCCGCCACACCGCGGCGTCGCCGCCCGGGCCGATGACCGTATTCGTGCGCACGGTCGAGTCGTACTGGCGATATGCCCACGCCTTGCTGGCGATTGATGGAGAGGAGAGGAGCTGAAGAAGAGTCCAAGCCGGATCGCTCTCTTCGGGCCGCTCCGGAATCGACAGTGGATCGATCGCGCGAAGCTTGATGATCTCCGGAGACTCCTCCGCGACCGGCGTGTAGCGTGGGCAGTCGGTCACGAGGCGCGATCCGGGGAACTCGGCGACGACGCGATCTCCCTCGGTGACGCGGTAAACGGGTTCAGCGATAACCTCGCCGATTACGCTCGACGTCAGGTCCCACTTCTCGAGGATCGCGGTAACCTGGTTTTCGTGACCACGCTTGGCGACTACGAGCATCCGCTCCTGCGATTCGCTGAGGAGAATCTCGTACGGAGTCATTCCCGCTTCGCGCGTCGGCACCTTCGTGACGTCGATGGTTACGCCGACATCACCGCGCTCCGCCATTTCCGCTGAAGACGACGTGAGCCCAGCCGCGCCCATATCCTGGATGGCGACGATATGCCCGCTCTTTATCAGCTCCAGGCTCGCCTCGAGGAGAAGCTTCTCGGTGAACGGGTCGCCGACCTGGATGCGGGGGCGCTTTGCTTCGCTCGCGGACGTTAGATCTTCCGAAGCGAATGAAGCCCCGTGAATTCCGTCGCGGCCAGTGCGCGCCCCGACCGCCATTATGGGATTGCCGACGCCCTCCGCTTTGGCGCGGATGAGGTCTTCCTCTTTCAGCCATCCGACGCACATCGCGTTGACGAGCGGATTCCCCGCATACGCGTCGTCGAAGACGATCTCGCCGGCGATCGTCGGAACTCCGACGCAGTTGCCGTAATCGCCGACGCCTTTCACGACGCCGGAGAAGAGATACCGCACGTGCGGATCGTCGAGACTGCCGAAGCGAAGCGAGTTCAGCATTGCCACCGGCCGCGCCCCCATCGTGAATACGTCGCGCAGGATTCCGCCGACACCGGTCGCCGCGCCCTGATAAGGCTCGACCGCCGATGGATGGTTGTGGGACTCGATCTTGAACGCGAGCGCGTGTCCGCCGCCGAGGGCGATGACGCCGGCATTCTCACCGGGACCTTGCAGGACATAAGGCGCCTTGGCGGGAAGATCCTTCAGCAGCGGACGCGAATGCTTGTAAGAGCAGTGCTCGCTCCAGAGCGCGCTGACAATCCCGAGCTCCGTGAACGTCGGCGCGCGCCCGAGCATCGCTTCGATCGTCTGGTACTCCGACGGCGTGATGCCGTGCTCCGCGACGAGCGCAGGAGTGATGACAGGGTCGCCGGGGCGCGGCTCAACCGGAGTCATCTTCAGGCTGCCACGCCGGCGAGCATAGATTCGAAGAGCCGCACGCCGTCGTTCGAGCCAAGCGCTGATTCCATCGCCCGTTCCGGATGCGGCATCAAGCCGAGCACATTTCCGGACTCGTTGATGACGCCGGCGATGTCGCGCTCCGATCCATTCGGATTCTCCGCGTAGCGGAAGACAACCTGTCCTTCACCTTCGAGACGGTCGAGCGTCTCCGGCGAAGCGACGTAGCGGCCGTCGCCGTGAGCGACCGGGATGACGAGCTTGTCGCCCTCGCGATAGAGATTCGTGAACATCGTGCTGTGATTTTCAACGATGATCGGAATAGCCGCCGATACGAACTTGAGGGATTGATTGCGCATCAGCGCGCCGGGGAGGAGCCCCGCTTCACAGGCGATCTGGAATCCGTTGCAGATGCAAAGCACGGGAGCGCCGCGGCGGGCGTGGGCGATGACTGCACGCATCACAGGGCTGAAGCGCGCGATCGCGCCCGCCCTCAGGTAATCGCCGTAGCTGAATCCGCCGGGGAGAATCACGACGTCGGCTCCCTGTAGATCCGAGTCCTTGTGCCAGACGTAAAATGCTTCGCTTTTGAGTTGATCCACGACGGCGCGATAGGCGTCGTAATCGCAGTTCGAGCCGGGAAAGGTGACGATCGCGAACTTCACAATGAGGAAGCCGGCTCTATCTCGTAGTCTTCAGTGACGGGATTGGCGAGGAGCTTGTCGCACATCGCCTTCGCGTCGGCGGCCGCAATGTCAGCGGTGGCCGCCTCCATTTCGAGGACGATGTAGCGGCCGACGTGAGCGGCGGAAACACCATTGAATCCCAACGAGTGGAGCGCGCCCGCGACCGCTTCGCCCTGTGGGTCGAGCAATCCCTTGCGGGGGGTGATGTGGACGGCGACGCGGAAACGATTCAACTCTTAAACGCCCTCCTGCGGACGCTGATCGCCGGGAGCACCAGGCGGATGATGCTTGCGCTTGCGGCGGCGGCGCGAGCTTCGCGGCCGTGGATCTTCTTCGAACGCATCGCTACCATCGAGGAGCGGCTCGTCGTCGCTGATGACGGGCGCATCACCCCTCGGGCGACGCCCCATCAGACCGAACAGAACGGTCTTGGCAATGCCGTACAGCACGTACAGCACGAGAGCGGGGAAGTAGAATTCCTTCCGGAGGAAGAACACTCCCAGAACGGTCGCAGCGACGACGATTGTGCCAAGTATGTCGCTGAGCTTTCGAAATCCAATCGTCGGAACTGCGGGGTAAGAGACGTTGCTGATCATCAGGAATGCCAGCAGCGCCATCAGCACTGTCAGCGCGACGGTCCAGTTGATGTCGCCAAGTACTGTTTCGTTGTAGAGAGGTGTCTGGCTGAACCAGTAGTACGTGGCCAGCGTCAGACCGGCGGCCGGACTCGGAAGTCCGTGAAAATACTTTTTCGCCCGCCCCGCCTGCTCGACGTTGAACCGCGCCAGCCGGATGACAGCGCAGGCGGTAAAGAAGAAGCAGAACAGCCAATCCCAGCGGTTCTTGTTGAAGACGGCGAAGTACATGATCATCGCTGGCGCGAGGCCGAACGAGATCGCGTCAACGAGGGAATCGAGCTCCTCGCCGAATCGCGAGCCGGTGCCGGTTGCTCTGGCGACACGCCCGTCAAGGGCGTCAGCCACTCCGCCGGTGACGATGGCGAATGCGGCGAGGTTGAAATCTCCGCGCGACGCGCTTACGATCGCGAACATCCCGCAGAGAAGATTGAAGAGGGTGAAACCGTTCGGGAGCACGACGATGGTCCGCCGCGGTTGATTGTGATCCGGCGGCAGCATTATGGAAGCTCCGCGAGCAGTGTCACGCCGGCGTTGGTGATGTCTCCCTTCTTGGCAATGATTTTTGCGTTCAGAGGCAGGAACACGTCCACTCGCGAGCCGAACCGGATCATCCCCATCCGCTCCGCCTGGTGAACGCTTTCGTCCATCTTGCTGTAGGTGACGATGCGGCGCGCGATGAGTCCGGCGATCTGCCTTACGAGAATCTTCCCGTGCGCGGTCTCCAGGCCGACTGACATCTGCTCGTTGAGGAGACTCGACTTGTCCGACGACGCGTTGAAGAACTTCCCCGGATTGTAATGGAGGTATTTCACGACTCCGTCGGTCGGGTAGCGATTCACGTGTACGTTGAAGACGTTCATAAAGATGGAGAGGCGCACCGCCTTTCCGCCCAGGAACGACGGCTCGTCCACTTCGGTAATCATTATCAGCTTGCCGTCGGCGGGGGAGATCACCAGCGAAGCGCCGCGCTGACCTGAGCGCTCGGGATCACGAAAGAAATACGCGACCCAAAGCGCGAACAGGAGAAGAACAACTGCGACCAGCCAGAATCCCCACGACCGGCGGTTGACTGCGATCGCGAACGCCGCGGCGGCGATTAGGCCGGCGAGCGCAATGAACGGAAATCCTTCGCGGGCGAATGTCACGCTGCGGTCAACGGCGAAAGGGGAGAGCCGGTAAGCATCTCGAATATGGTGCGGTAGCGCGTTGTCATTGCGTCGATCACTTTCTGCGGAAGAGGGGGAGGAGGATGGTTGCCGTCCCATCTTCCGGCGCGGCGCTCGGACTCGAGATAATCACGCAATGGCTGCTTGTCGAAGCTTTGCTGCGGCCCGCCCGGCGAATAGCTCCGTTCCGGCCAAAAGCGCGAGCTGTCTGGAGTGAGAACCTCATCCACCAATATAATCTCTCCGGCATTCGAATCACCGGCGGCCGCGCGTCCGAATTCGAGCTTCGTATCGGCAATCATTATTCCCCGTTCCGACGCGATCGCGCTGCCAAAATCATAGACTAGCCGCGTCAGGCGCTCGAGCTCGGCCGCTGAGTTCCCGATAAGATCGGCCATCTGCTGAACAGTGATGTTCTGATCGTGCCCTTCGTCGGCCTTCGTCGCGGGACTGAATAACGGCGGGTCCAGCTGGTCTGCCTCGCGAAGATCTTCGGGCAGATTCTCGCCCGCCAGCGTCCCGTGCGCGGAGTATTCCTTCCACGCCGAGCCGCTCAGGTACCCGCGTATGACGCACTCCACCGGAAACACCTCGGCTCTGCGGCACAGCATCGATCTCCCTGCGAGCTCCCCGGTGTGCGCGGCAAGTGATGGCACGCGTGAAATGATCTCAGCCGTATCCGCGGTGATCATATGGTGCTTTACGGCGCTGCCGAGGCTTGTCAGCCACCACGCGGTCAGCTGCGTGAGCACAGCGCCCTTGTCGGGAATCGTTTCCTGCATCACGACGTCGAACGCGCTTACCCGGTCCGTCGCGACGAGAAGCACAGAATGCTCATCAACCGCATACACGTCGCGCACCTTGCCGCGCCTGAGCCGCGCGAGGGGGAGCGACGTCGTGCCGACGAGCATCAGACCCGCAGATCCTCGACTGTCACGCGCGTGTGATCCTCGGCCAAAATCGGCGCCATGACTTCCGCGAGGAACTCGTCAACCTGCTCGGCGGAGCGCCCCGTAAAGCGGGGGGCGTCGAGCTCCTTCTTCAGATCGCCGCTCGATACCCCGAGGGATTTGTCGGAGGCCAGCCGGTCGAGCAGATCGTTTGGCTTTCCGGACTCGCGCATCGCCTTGACCGTATCCATCGAATGGCGGCGAATCGTTTCGTGCACATCCTGTCTGTCGCCGCCCGCTGCGACGGCGCGCATTATGAGCTTCTCCGTCGCCATAAAGGGCAGCTCGTCTCCTACGCGGCGGCGGATGACTTCGCGATTGACGCTCAATCCCGATGCGACGTTGAGCATCAGGAGAAGAATCGCGTCCGTAGCGAGAAATGACTCGGGGATCACCAGCCTGCGATTGGCGCTGTCGTCGAGTGTGCGCTCCAGAAACTGGACCGAGTGCGTCTGGTTCGCGTTGGGCTCGAGTGAGATGACGAACCGCGCGAGGGAAGCGATTCGCTCGCTGCGCATCGGATTCCGCTTGTACGCCATCGCCGAAGATCCCACCTGGCTCTTGTCGAAGGGCTCCTCGATCTCGCCGAACGACTGCAGCATCCGAATGTCGCCGCTGAACTTCGCCGCCGAGCTGGCAATTCCCGCGACGACCCCGAGAACAGCGGCGTCGAGCTTGCGCGAGTACGTCTGTCCGGTCACGGGCAGGGATGTGGCAAATCCCATTTTCTCGGTGACCATCGCGTCGAGGCGCTTCACCTTTGAGTGGTCGCCGCCGAATATCTCGAGAAAACTCGCCTGCGTGCCGGTGGTCCCCTTTACGCCGCGGAATGGCAGCGTCGCGATGCGGTAGTCAACGTCCTTGAGATCGAGGACGAGATCCTGCATCCAGAGCGTCGCCCGCTTTCCAACTGTCGTGAGCTGTGCGGGCTGCAAATGCGTGTACCCGAGGGTCGGCTCCGATTTCCACTCCGCGGTGAACTTGGCCATCGCGCGAAGGACTTCTATCACGCGTCCTCTCAGAAGCGAGAGTCCGCTCCGCATCATCAGCAGATCGGCATTGTCGGTTACGAACGCGCTGGTCGCGCCGAGGTGTATGAACGCCCGGGCGTCGGGCGCGACATCGCCGAATGCGTGCACGTGGGCCATCACATCGTGGCGGAGCTCCTTTTCATATCCGGCGACCGCGGCGAAGTCTATGTCGTCGATCTTCGCCTTCATCTGTGCAATCGCGCTCTCCGGTATCGCGACGCCGAGCTCCCGCTCCGATTCTGCGAGCGCGAGCCAGAGCTTGCGCCAGAGGCCGTACCGCGTTTGCGGCGACCACAGGGCGAGCATCGCCTCCGATGCGTAACGCTCAGCGAGCGGGGAGCTATAGCTATCGTTCACTTGCTATTGAAGTCCGAACTCGGTGGAGTAGATCTGCCCGCCCCGCTCGAAGTAAACGCGCACGATGCTGCGGCCGTAGGCGTTGAGGATCTTCTCGACCGACTGCGCGTCGGTGACGGGAGTGCGGTTGATCTGCACGATGACGTCGCCCGGCTCGAGGCCGATCTGCGATTTTACGCGATCGCTCACGCGTCCGACGAGCGCGCCCTGCACGCTGCGTATCTGCCGCTCTCCTCTGATTGCCGGAGTGACAGTGATCAGCTCCAGCTCACGCAGCACCGTGACGCGCGGCGCGTTCACGTCGGGGAGATCGGCTACCCGAACTGCGACGAGACTCTCGCGCCCGTTGCGGCGCACAGTCAGTTTGACCGTCTCGCCGACGCGCAGCTCGAGCAGTTCGGCGAACCAGTCATACGGATTGTGAAGAACGCGCTCGCGCGACTTCACGACGATGTCGCCATCGCGGATGCCGGCCTGGGCCGCGGGCGATCCCTGCACTACCGACGCGACGACGACACCGGTCGCCGGTCCCCGCCCGGACGCGTTAGTGAGCTGAGGCTGAATTCCGATCCAAGGGCGGCGCACGACGCCGTGCGCGAGTAGGTCGTCCGTAACTCGCTTGGCGCGATTGATTGGAATCGCGAAGCCGAGCCCGATGGATCCTCCGCTTGGCGAAAAGATGGAGCTGTTCACTCCGATGACTTCGCCCGCCGCGTTCACCAGCGGCCCGCCCGAGTTGCCGGGATTGATGGCGGCGTCGGTTTGAATCATATCAACGTAAACGCCGGAACCTTCGCTCGCCGCCGCCAGGTTGCGGCCCGTTCCGCTGACGACCCCTGCGGTTACGCTTGGCTCCGAATTGGCGAGGAGAAATCCGTACGGATTGCCGATCGCGATCGCCCATTCCCCGATGATGAGGTTGGAAGAGCCGCCGAGCGGCGCGACGGGAAGCCCCTTGGCGTCGATTTTGATCACTGCGAGATCGTTGGCCTCATCGGAGCCGAGGAGCTTCGCGGGATACGTTGTGCCGTCGCGGAGTGCGACGGAGATCTTCGTCGCCCCGCTGATGACGTGGGCATTGGTTACTATCGTCCCGTCAGACTTGACGATGAACCCGCTGCCGAGTCCGGCGGCGGAGCGCTGGCCAGATCGCCCACCGAAGAACTGCTCATACACATCGACGGCAACGTGCTCGATCACTTCCGTCTGGACGGTCACAACGGATGGAGCGACCCGTGCAACCGCTTCAGTGATCGCCGTCCGGCGCGAAGATGAGATTCCTTCCGATGAGGGGAGCGACTGCGCCGAGGATGCGGACGGAGTTCCCTCGCAGGCGGCGACGATGCCCGCGACTGCCAACGCAAGGCCGATGCGCATCAGGATTGTGTCCTTCCTCTCGGCCGCCGCGACAGCTCGCTGAGAAATTTGTCAACTCCGCGATCGCTGAGCGGATGCGTGATGAGCGAGCGAAGCACCGGCGGCTTGACGCACACTATGTCGGCGCCAGAAAGGATCGCGTCGGAAAATTGGCTCGCGTTCGCCGGCGAGCCGACCATCACGTCGCACTCCTCGCCCGCAGCTTCGAGGATCGACTTGATCTCCGCGAGCGCGGCGGTTCCCGACTGCCCGTTGGAATCGAGATCGTCGAGCGTCACGCGCACCATCGAGGCGCCAGACTTCGCAGCCAGGAGCGCCTGCGCGCCGTTGAACACGAATGCAGCGCAGACGGTGACACCTTCGGCATTGAGGCGATGCATCGGAATCAGGGCGTCCTCGATGAGCGGCACTTCGACGACGATGTGATCGGAGAGCTTTGCCAGCTCGCGCCCCTCGCGATAGATGTCCGCCGAGCTCACCGAGCTGACCGCGACGCAGACGGGGAGGGCGAAGGCGCGCGCGATCTCCTCGAGCCGCTCGTTCGCATCGGCCCCCGGAGCGTCGGCGGAGAGGGTGACGTGCGAGAATGCGATTCCGTCCGCGATCCCCGCCGACGTCGCATTTCTGATCTCATCGAGATCAACGCTCTCGAGATAAATGTTCATTCGCGATTCAGATAGAGTTCGGGTGGGTAGTCGACTCGCTCGAGGAACAGCGCGTGCGCGGGCGCGGGTGGTGACACTGTGGAATTGTCTTCGCTTTCGAGAATTGATGTCACGTCAGCGGGAGCGCGCTTGCCCGAGCCGGCGTCGAGCATCGTGCCGGCGAGAAAGCGAACCATATGGTGGAGAAAGCGGTTGGCCTCGATCTCGAACATCAAGCCGCCGTCGCGAGGCACCCAGCAGGCACGCTTCACTATGCAATGATGATCGTCGGTTTCCGGAGCCGTTCCCTTGACTGCGAATCCGCGGAAGGAATGGTCGCCTTCAATTCGGAGCGCCGCGTCGGCAAGCAATGTTTCGTCGAGGCGGCGGCGCCACACGAGCTCGGTGCGCGCACGAAAGGGGGACGAAGCGAGCTCATCAGTGCCGACGAAGTACCGGTATGCGCGAGAGGTCGCGCTGTAGCGCGGATGAAAATCTTCACGCATCTCGAACGCCGCCGACACCCATACGTCTTCCGGTAAAATCGCGTTGATGGCGCGGCGAAGCTCGCCAGATCGCCATTTGTCCGGCACCGTCACACCCGCCGCCTGACCGCGCGCGTGAACGCCGGCGTCGGTTCTTCCCGCTCCAATGACATTTGTCGGCGCGTCGCAGATTCTGCCCAGCGCCGCTTCCATCACTCCCTGAACCGTGCGGTCAACCGGCTGACGCTGCCAGCCCGAGAATCCCGCGCCGTCGTAATGCAACACAAGCTGAATGCTGCGTGACGGCATAGCGAGAAATTATCCTTCGTGAGGGAGGTGTCAAGGAATGTAAACCGTTGCCGATGATTGACTTTCCCCCTGCAAGTGATGAAGATGCGAACGCCTCCCCGCATCCTTCGGCCAAACTGGTTTTATGGCATCACGCACTCTCGCCGGATTGTCGGCAGTTCTCTCCGCCGCGCGCTCCCTCCCCGAAGCGCTGACGGCGCTCGTGCAGGAAGTCGCCGAGGCCGACAGGGCGGCCCACATCGCGGTCTATGACCACGATCAGCAGCAGGGCGTTCTTTGCCGCCGTACCGCGATCGTTGATGGAGAGCCGAAGGTGACTGAGCTGAACGTTTCCCTCGACCATCTCCCCGGAAACGTCCGCAAATCGCTGCTCGCCGCGAAGCAGTTCACCGACCTCGGTGCCCAGTCCGAAGACTATATGAAGCTGCTCGGGTTCCCGGCGCCTCAGGAAGCGGGAGCGTTTCTCGTACGTGGATGCACGCTCGACGGCGAGCTCTCGGCGGTGATCGCCCTTTACGAGCCGAAACGCGTCTTCGGACCGCGTGTCTCCGAGCGGCTGGCACCGGCAGTCGATCTTTTCGTGCTCGCCCTCGAGAAGCTGTGCGAGCGCGATGCACGCATCGAGGCCACCACCCGGCTCGAAGATCTCACCCGCCGCCTGCACGAAGAGCACTCCCGCGCATTGGCGGATCTCGAGCGCCGGCTCGCGCAAGCGCGCGCCCTCCTCGACGGAACGGGGAACGAGGCTGATGCCAGGGTAGCGCAGCTCGAGGTGGAAGCGGAAAAATCCCGCGCCGATGCACGCGTCACCGCGCAGCGTCTTTCGGCTGTGGAGGAGCAGGTCGCGTCGGCGGTCGGGCGTCTGGAGAAGGCGCATCGCCAGCTGTACGAGCAGAACGAAACGTTAACGCAGCAGCGGAATCTTCTCTACCGCGTCGAGCGGATGCTTCGGGACGCTCCTCGGGAGGACGCCGGGAGGCTCGTGGAAGAGCTGCTCGCGGTTGTAAGCCCGAGCGCGACGGCGGAAGCGCAGTAGCCGTGAACTCTCCTGCGTCCAACGCGCTAACGAGCGCGATCCAGAAGCTCGCATTCCACCAGCAGCTTTCTTCCGCGAACACCGAGGAGGCGTTCGATGTTGTAATGAGAGGGCAGGCGAGCGAAGTGCAGGTCGCCGCTCTCCTTGCCGCGATGAGGGCCGTGGGCGAATCGTCGGAGATGGTTGCTGGCGTCGTCCGCGCGCTTCGCAGCGCGATGATCGTCCTCCCCGCGACCGACCCGGATTCGCTCGTTGACACTTGCGGCACCGGAGGAGGTACGGTTCCGACGTTCAACATTTCCACCGCCGCTGCGCTCGTCGCCGCAGGGGCAGGCGTCAGGATCGCGAAGCACGGCAACCGCTCGTTCACAACCCGCTGCGGGAGCGCCGATGTCCTTCAGGCGCTGGGGATGGAAATTGAAGTCCCGATCGAGGTGATGGCAGCGACTCTCGAAACGACCGGACTCGTCTTTATGTTCGCGCCGCTGATGCATCCGGCGATGCGGCACGTCGGACCTGTAAGACGCGAGCTGGGAATTCCGACTGTGATGAACATCGTCGGACCGCTGGCGAACCCGGCGAAGGCCGGCGCGCAAGTCGTTGGCGTCTCCGACCGCGACCGCGCGCCGATCCTGGCCGACGCGCTCCTCTCGCTCGGCACCAGACACGCGCTCGTCGTGTACGGAGAACCGGGCCTCGACGAGATCTCGCCGCTCGGCCTCACGCACGTGACGGAAGTGCGGGGCGGGAAGACTTCCGAGTGGGTGATCGATGCCGCGAAGCTCGGCTTCGGAAAGGGGAAAGAGTCCGATCTTGCCGGGGGCGGACCCGATGATAACGCGCGCATCATCGAGGAGATCCTCGACAACCGTGGCCGGGAGGCGGCGAAGGCGGCCGTGATCCTCAATGCCGCGGGGGCAATCTACGTCGGCGGACTGGCGAAGGACTTCACTGAAGCCGTGTCTCTGGCAAAGAAGGCGCTGGAGAACGGGAGCGCGAAAAAGGCGCTCCAGAACCTTCGGAGCGCCTATCGCAAGACCAATTGATAAAAGAGCTTAAGCCGCTATTCTTCTAGCACTTTCTCAGTACGCCGACGACGACTCCCTGGATCGAGATATCGTTCTCGTGAACGTAGATAGGGGCCATAGTTTCGTTCGCCGGCTGGAGCCGGATCCGACCATCCCGCTCCCGGTAGAACTTTTTTACCGTCGCCGAGTTGCCGTCCACAAGCGCGATCACGGTCTCGCCGTTGTCCGCGGCGTGCCTTTCGTTCACGATCACGAAATCGCCGTCCCGAATCTGCTCGTCGATCATCGAGTTTCCACGCACGCGCAGCACGTAATGGCTTCCGTTCCGGCGGACGAAATCCTCCGGCACGCCGATCATCTCGTGCGTCTGGATCGCCTCGATCGGCATTCCGGCCGCGACCATTCCAAGCAGCGGAAGGGAAGTTGCTCGGGGCAAGATGTCCGACGGTAGCACTTCGATTCCGCGGCTCTCGTTGTAAGCGCGCTTGATGTACCCTTTGCGCTCCAGATTTGTGAGGTGCTCGTGGACGGTGGCGAGAGAGTTATAGTTAAACTTCTCGGCAATCTCCTCGAAGCTCGGGGCATAGCCGTTCCCCTCGGAATACTCCCCGAGATAGGTCAGGATCTCACGCTGGCGTTTCGTTAGCGACATAAACTCTCGGCCGGTTGGAGAATGAACCGGTGGACAGCACCGGAACCGAACATTTGCCGAATTCCAAGATAAGCCGAAGAGCCACCGAAGTGCAAGGCTCGATTAAATGGACTCCTCCAAAGGGAGTTTTGGGTGAGCTCGTCGCGGCGGCCGAGGGCCGGGTTGCCCAATTGCGCTCTCGCAGGGCGGAGCTCGAGGCCGCGGCGACCTCCGCCCCATCGGCGCCGAGCTTCCTGAGTGCACTCGAAAAGAAGACCGTGGCTGTGATCGCCGAGGTGAAGCGCTCGTCGCCTTCGAAGGGCGGCATCAAACCGGGGCTCGATGTCGGTGAGCAGGTTCGCGCTTACGAAGAGGGCGGCGCTGCGGCGATATCAATCCTCACCGAGCCATCGCGTTTCGGCGGCGACATCTCCGATCTCAGCGGCGCGCGCTTGGCCACTCGGCTGCCGCTGCTGAGAAAAGACTTCATTGTGGACGCGATCCAGATCACCGAGGCGCGAGCCGCGGGAGCTTCCGCGGTGCTCCTCATCGCGCGGGCGCTCGATCCTTCCAAGCTCGAAGAGCTCTTTCACGCCGCCATCGAGTACAAGCTGCACGCGCTGATCGAAGTGAGGGACCAACCCGAGCTCGACCGTGCTCTCGCCATAGGGGGATCGATCATCGGCGTGAACAACAGGAATCTCGAGACGCTGGAGATCGATGGCGCGGCGCTCTCGCTGATCCCGCGCATTCCACGAAGATGCATTGCCATCGCCGAGAGTGGATATCGCACCGCATCCGACATAGAAACAGTCGCTCGCGCCGGAGCTGATGCGGTACTGATTGGCTCGGAGCTCTCGGCGTCATCGAACCCGGCGCAGCTTCTCGCCGGATTCACCTCAATAAAACGCTCTAGAGATGCTCGCCCGAATTAAATTCTGCGGGATGACACTTCCCGCCGATGCATCGCTTGCCGCCGAGCTTGGCGCGTCCTACGTCGGGGCGATCTTTGCGTCCGGTCCGCGTCAGGTGACTGTCGAAAGTGCCCGCCAGCTTTTTGATGCCGTCGCCGGCGCAGCAAAGGTGGGAGTGTTCGGCACCAATGAAGTGCGTGAAATCGGTCGCATCGCTGACGCGCTCGAGCTCGACGTCGTCCAGCTTCACGCCGATCCCACCGCCGACGACGTGCACGCAGTGAGAAGCACTTTCGGCGGAGAAGTTTGGGCGGCGCTACGTGTCTCGGGTACCTCGTTGCCTTCGGCGGCAGAAGAGCTGATGGATGCCGCCGACGGGGTGGTGCTCGACGCGAAGTCTCCCGACAAGCTCGGCGGCACGGGGCAGATTCTTCCCTGGCACGAGCTCGCGCCCGAGATATCGAGAATGAGAACCGGTGGACTAGTCATTCTTGCCGGCGGTCTCACGCCGCAGAATGTCGGCACCGCTCTCCGCGATCTCGCTCCCGACGTGGTGGACGTTTCGTCCGGTGTCGAGCATTCTCCAGGTGTGAAGGATCATCAGCTAATGCGCGATTTTGCGGACGCGGTCCGTGGACTGGAGCGTTTCGCGTGACGGTTGCGAGCGGAGGACGCTTCGGTGCGTTCGGCGGCCGCTACGTCCCCGAAACTTTGATTCCCGCGCTCGACGAGCTAGAGCTTGCGTTCGACGATGCGATGTCCGATGCATCTTTCCGCGCCGAGCTCGACGCACTGCTCAAGGATTATGTCGGGCGGCCGTCGCCACTGAGCGCAGCGCCGCGCTTTTCGGCGCACGTCGGGGCGCAGGTTCTTCTGAAGCGTGAAGATCTCAATCACACCGGTGCGCACAAGATCAACAACACCGTGGGTCAGGCTTTGCTGGCGCGGAGGATGGGGAAGCTCCGCATCATTGCGGAGACAGGGGCCGGACAGCACGGGGTTGCGACAGCGACGATCTGCGCGCACTTCGGCCTGAGCTGCACCGTCTATATGGGCGAGGAAGACATTCGCCGTCAGGAGCTGAACGTGTACCGGATGAAGCTCCTCGGCGCCAAGGTGATTCCGGTCACCTCGGGCACGCGGACGCTGAAGGACGCGACGAGCGAGGCGATTCGGGACTGGGTGACGAACGTCGAAGACAGCTACTATATAATTGGCTCCGTCGTGGGGCCGGCTCCGTATCCGCGGATGGTCAGGGATTTTCAGGCGATCATCGGGCGCGAAGCAAAGTCGCAGATAGTGGAGCGGATCGGCAGACTTCCAAAGACGGTCGTCGCTTGCGTCGGAGGTGGATCGAACGCGATGGGAATTTTTCACGCCTTTGTCGAAGATTCCGGAGTGGAGCTCGTGGGAGTCGAGGCTGCCGGCAAGGGACTCGATTCCGGTGAGCACGCCGCGTCGCTTCAGCGCGGCGAGCCGGGCGTTCTTCACGGCGCGCTCAGCTATCTGCTGCAGGATGCCGACGGGCAGGTGCATCCGGCCCACTCGATCTCGGCGGGCCTCGATTACCCCGGCGTGGGTCCCGAGCACTCCTTCCTCAAGGATTCAGGTCGCGCGGAGTATGTCTCAATCGGCGACGATGACGCGATCGCGGGACTTCAGCTGCTGAGCAAGCTCGAGGGCATCATCCCGGCGCTCGAGACCGCGCACGCGGTAGCGTGGATCCACGCGAACAAGAAGCGCTGGTCGCGGAACGATGCCGTCCTCCTCTGCGTCAGCGGGCGCGGCGACAAGGACGTCGCGCAGCTCGCCACTCTCGGACTCACCGGACGTTGACGGATCTGGCCGAACCGATCGAGGAGCTGGACGAGCCGTCCTTTCCGCTGAGCTTCGTCGTGGAAACGATGAAGGCGCTCGGCAAAGCGATTCGCGCGTACCAGCTTTATCTGCCGAACAACCCGATGCACTCGCGCGCGCTGGAGACGGTGCGCGAAGCGTTCGCGGGGCTGTGGACGCAAACGGATGCGATCGATCTGCAGATCTCCGAGACGCAGTTTCTCTGGGAGAAGCGAGCGGTGCTCGAGGAGGCCGACCGCGCCACCGACAGCCTGCCGTGGACTTTCTTCAAGGACGGAATCCGCGAGCTGCGCATCGAAAAAGGATTCGAGGACGCCGATCTGGCGACGCTGCTCGACATTCTGCAGCGCATCCGCAAGGCTTCGGCGGACGACGACGATCTGCTGACAATGATGTGGGAGTCCGAATTCAGCGCGCTGCAATACAAGTACGTGGATCTGGGCACCGAGGGCGGCGGCGCTGATCTGGAGGGAATGCAACCCGCGGAGAAACGTGAGCGCATAATGTCGCCTGCACAGGCGGAGTCGGACACGCCCCTCAGGTCGTCGATTGCGAAGATGGAGGATTTCGACTCTACACTCTATTTCCTCGACGACCGCGAGATAGAGTATCTGCAGAGCGAGATCAAGCGGGATTTCTCGGTCGATCTCCGTACGCCCGTTCTCGCGTCGTTGTTCGACACCTTCGAGCAGGAGCGCGATCCGACGGTGCGCGAAGAAATCTGCGGGATCCTCGACTACTTCCTGCTCGTCCTTCTCTCGACGACGCAGTTCCGCACCGCTGCATATCTGCTCCGCGAGGCGGCGGTGACGGCGGACCGCGCGGCGGAGATTCTTCAGCCGCAGCGGCAGCGTCTCACCGATCTCGCCGAGCTTCTCAGCGATCCGTCCGCGCTGACGCAGCTGCTTCAGGCGCTGGAGGACACGGCTCTGCGTCCGCCTCAAGTGGAGCTCAACGAGCTCTTTCTCCAGCTCAAGCCGCGAGCACTCGAGACGGTACTCGGGTGGATCGGGCGTAGCAACAACACCGAGCTTCGCGCGCTGCTCGAGAACGCCGCGTCGCGGCTCGCGGCGTCGCATACCGGCGAGCTGGTGCGCTTGATCGGATCGGACGACGACATTGTCGTCAGCGAAGCGATTCGGCGCGCCGCCGCGCTCAAGACTCCCGCCGCGGTGCCCGCGCTTGGACGCCTTCTCACCGTCGCCGCGCCGGAGATCCGGGTCGCCGCCGTGAACGCGCTTACCGAGATCGGATCGCCGGGAGCCTTGCAGGTTCTCGAGCGCGCTCTCTCCGACGAAGACCGCGACATTCGCATCGCCGCCGTGCGCGCGCTAGGCGCTCGGGGCTCTAAGCCCGCGCTGCCGCGCATCGAGACGGTAGTAAAGAGCAAGGAGATGCGCGAGGCGAATCTATCCGAGAAGATGGCGTTCTTCGAGGCGTACGGAACGCTTTGCGGAGATCAGGGAATTCCACTCCTCGACGGATTCCTGCACGCAAAAGGATTTATGTCCAAGAAGGAGGATATCGAGATGCGTGCCTGCGCCGCGATGGCGCTCGGCAAGATCGGCTCGCAGCGCGCGCTCGATTCGTTGAACAAGGCGGCGGGCGACAAGGAGATCATCGTCCGCAACGCGGTGACGCGGGCAATCAGAGGGGGATCGTCGTCGTGACGACGCCACCACGCTCCGAGGATCGCGGCGGCAGCGATGCCGGCGCGGCGAGTGTACGCCGCGGCGGACGCAACTTCATCGTTGCGTTCTACGCCGCGCTGCGCGCAATGAAGCTGTATCCCGTCGAGCATACCGCGGTCCGGAAGACGCTTGCAGATCTCGCCGAGGTCACTGATCAGCTCCGGCAGCAGGAGGGCGAGCTCGAGCTGCGCATCTCCGGCGAGTTCATCTTCATCAACGAAACCCGCCTTCGTCTCGACCTCAGCAACTACGCCAGCTTCGGTCATTTGCTGACGCTCTGCAAAGCGGCGGGGATCGGCGCCATCACGATCGATGGCGCAACCGCTCCGCGCGATTGGACGGTGTTCATCTCGCGCCTCGATTCGGCGGCTAAGGAGTCGCCCGACCAGCGCTTCGACAGGATCACGACCGGTCTCGCCGAGGCGGGAATCACCGTCTTCGAGCTCGAGCAGCCGATTGAGAGCGAGAGCGACCGCCAGTTTGCGGAAGTGACGAAGGCGGCGGCGAATCGCACGTACTCGCAGTCCGTAGCGGTGACGAAGGACGTGATCAACTCGGTGCGGATGGGAAAGACGCCGAGTATGCGGAAGATCAAGCGCGTGGTGCAGGGAATCGTTGATCAGATCCTCAACGAAGAGACGTCGCTTATCGGCCTCACTGCGATCCGCGACTACGACGAGTACACGTTCACGCACAGCGTCAACGTTTGCATCTTCGCAGTCGCGCTCGGCCGCCGGCTCGGGATGACGAAGCTGCAGCTGTACGAGCTCGGACTCGCCGGACTGATGCACGACATCGGAAAGTCGCGGGTGCCGGTGGATCTGCTGCAGAAAACTGGCGACCTCTCCGAGGAGGAGTGGCGCTGGGTCGCGTCGCATCCGTGGCTTGGCGTGCTCGCGCTATTCCAGTTCCGCCGCCAGCAGGAACAGCTCTCGTACCGCTCGATGACGGTCGCGTTCGAGCACCATATGAAGCAGGACCTGACCGGTTATCCGAAGCCGATCAGAACGCGGAACATCAGTATGACGAGCAGGATCGTCGCCGTCGCCGACGGCTACGATGCGGCGACGTCGCGCAGATCGTATCAGACGGTGCCGTATCCGCCGCCAGCGGTGCTCCAGGAGATGCGCGACAATCCGAAGCGCGGAATGGACCCCGTCGTCGTGAAAGCATTCATCAACCTGCTCGGCATATACCCCGTTGGGACGCTCGTCGTGCTCGACACATTCGAGCTCGCCGTCGTGTATGCGGCGAATCCGGACACCGAGGCTCTGTCGCGTCCAATCGTGAAAGTTGTCAGCGACGCGGCAGGTATGATGATGAATCCTCCGCTGACGGTCGACCTCGCGGTTCCGGACGCCGGCGGAGAATTCCCGCGCACCATCATCAAGACGGCCGACCCCGAGCGGTATGGGCTCAATATCAACGACTATCTCGCCCCATAGCATAGATCGCCGGTTCGAAGAGCTGCGCACGGAAGGGAAGCGCGCTCTCGTCGGTTATCTCACCGCCGGATTTCCGGACATCGAGCGCTCGATGGATTGCCTTCGCGCGCTCGACGCCGGAGGTGCGGACATCATCGAGCTCGGCGTTCCATTCTCCGATCCCATCGCCGACGGGCCCGTCATCCAATCGAGCTCGCAGCGCGCGCTCGCCCAGGGGATGACGTTCGAGAAGACGCTCGATCTGGCATCACGCGCGAAAACTCGCGTGCCGCTCGTTCTCTTCAGCTATTTGAATCCCGTGCTTGCCGCAGGCACCAACGTGCTCACGCGCGCGGCCGACGCCGGAGTCAGCGGCATCCTGCTCACCGATCTGCCCGTCGGGTCCGATGCCGATCGCGAGAGCTGGCTGTCGGAAGGACCGCTGGCGTTCATCAGGCTCGTCGCGCCGACAACTCCGCTCGAGAGAATGGCCGAGATCGCCAAACACGGGAGCGGATTCGTGTACCTCATCAGCCGTCTCGGTGTGACTGGAGCGAGCGCGAGTGTGTCCAGTGGCTTGAAGGAATCAGTGGAGCGTCTCCGCTCGGCGACGTCTCTTCCCATTTGCGTCGGTTTTGGCATCTCGACTCCTGACCAGGCGCGCGAGGTCGGTGCTTTGGCCGACGGCGTAGTCGTCGGAAGCGCGCTCGTCTCCGCCGCAGCGACGTCTCCGGACGCTGTGCTCCGGTTGACGCAGCAGCTGCGGGCGGCGCTTGACTCCTGAGGCGGGCGGGGACGAAACGATCATAACCCTTCACGCGATGAAGTTCGACGCGCGCGTCGGAATCCTTCCTCAGGAGCTCGAGATATCGCAGCCGGTGGAAGTCGATCTGCTGCTACGGGTGGAAGGAGGGAACATCTTGGATTACCGCGAAGCGTACGATCTCGTCGCGCGCATCCTGAACGCGGGTCACATCCCGTACCTGGAGGAAGTGGCAGAGCGAATCGCTGCGGCGTCGTTAGCTCTTCCGTCCGTGCGCTCCGCCCGCGTCGCCGTTCGGAAGATGCGCGTCGCGCTACCCGGCCCACTCGCGTACGCAGAGATCGCAATCGAGCGCACTCGTGGCTGATCGCGACATCGCCTACATCGCTCTCGGATCGAACGTCGGCGAACGCGAGACGCATTTGGAAGCTGCGCGTGAAGCGATCGCCGCGCTTCCCGGGACACGTTTCATTGCGGCGACACCAGTCGAAGAAACCGCTGCCGTCGGGCCCGTAAAACAAGGGCCGTTTCTGAATCAGATGGTTGCGATCGAGACCGAGCTGGCGCCCGAAGAGCTGATCACGCATCTCCAC
>JBKJHG010000233.1:0-23974 GCA_046599115.1 Gemmatimonadaceae bacterium | reverse complement strand
AAGGATCTTCGCAAAGTCGTCCCGCCATCGCGGGAGATTCTGCGCGGTATCTGGCTCTCCTTTTATCCCGGCGCAAAGATTGGAGTGCTCGGAGCAAACGGTGCGGGTAAATCGTCGCTGCTTCGCATCATGGCAGGAGTGGACCAGGATTTTCAAGGCGAGGCGTGGCCGCACGAGGGAACGCGGATCGGCTTTCTGTCGCAGGAGCCGCAGCTCGACGAAAACAAGAACGTGAAGGAGAATGTCGAGGAGGCGGTGAAGCCGACGCGCGACCTGCTGAAGAAGTTCGAGGAGATCTCCAACAAATTCGCCGAGCCGATGTCGGACGACGCGATGGAGAAGCTGCTCGAGCAGCAGTCGAAGGTTCAGGAGAAGATCGACGCCGCCAACGCGTGGGACCTCGACCGCAAAATCGAGATCGCGATGGACGCGTTGCGTCTCCCCCCCGCGGACGCCGACGTGAAAAAGCTTTCCGGTGGCGAGCGCCGCCGCGTTGCACTATGCCGCACGCTGCTCGAAGAGCCCGATATGCTGCTCCTCGACGAGCCGACGAACCACCTCGACGCGGAGTCGGTGGCGTGGCTGGAGAGATATCTGGCTGAATTTCCGGGAACCGTCGTCGCGGTCACGCACGACCGATATTTCCTGGACAACGTCGCCGGGTGGATTCTCGAGCTCGACCGCGGGGCGGGAATTCCTTACGAGGGCAACTACACGTCGTGGCTGGAACAGAAAAGGACGCGACTGGCGACGGAAGAAAAGCAGGCGTCCGCCCGGCAGCGCTCGCTCGAGCGCGAGCTGGAGTGGGTGAGAATGTCGCCGCGGGCCCGGCAGTCGAAAAGCAAGGCGCGCATCCAGAAATACGAAGAGCTGGCAACGGCGGCAGCGGACGAGAAGGTGATGCAGAACGAGATCATCATCCCGCCTCCGCCGCGGCTCGGCAACGACGTCGTCATCGCCAAGGACCTGAAGAAAGCATACGGCGACAAGGTTCTCCTCGACGGGTTGTCGTTCGCACTCCCGCGCGGAGGAATCGTCGGCGTGATCGGTGCCAACGGCGCCGGAAAGACGACTCTCTTCCGGATGATCGTCGGCGAAGAGAAGCCGGATGGCGGCGATCTCGTTGTTGGCGACACGGTGACGATCGCTTACATCGATCAGGGCCGCGAGCTCGACGGAAAGAAAACGGTCTATGACGAAGTGAGCGGAGGCGCCGAGGTCATACAGGTTGGAAAGCGCGAAATGCAGACGCGCGCGTACCTGGCGCAGTTCAACTTCAAGGGGCCCGACCAACAGAAGAAAGTGAAGGACCTCTCAGGCGGAGAGCGCAACAGGCTTCACCTCGCAAAGCTTCTCAAGAGCGGCGGCAACCTGCTGCTGCTCGACGAGCCGACGAACGATCTAGACGTTGACACGCTGCGAGCGCTGGAAGAGGCGCTGGTCGGGTTCGCCGGCTGCGCGGTCGTCATCACTCACGACCGGTGGTTTCTCGACCGTGTCGCGACGCACATCCTGGCGTTTGAAGGGAACAGCGAAGCGGTCTGGTTCGAAGGGAACTACCAAGCGTACAAGGAAGATCTGCGCAAGCGAAAGGGAGTTGATGCCGACCAGCCGCACCGGATGCAGTACAAGAAGCTGGTGCGCTAGCCGAAGGTCGGCGGGCGCTATATTGGCCTTAACAGTGCCGAAACGAACAGCTGCCACACCGGCAAAGAAACGGAAGCCAGCCCCGGCCGAGAGATCGTCGCGGGTCTACGATTCGCTGCGCGCTCTCATCGTGCGCGGGCAGCTCGCGCCGGGCGCACGCATTCCCGAAGTTGAAATAGCGAAGCGGCTCGGAGTGAGCAGAACTCCGGTACGTGCCGCGCTGCAGCGCCTCGAGCGCGAGGGATACGTGACGGCTTCGCCAACGCAGCAAGCGCGAATGACCGTCTCCCCGCTCACGAAGAAAGACGTGCGTGAGCTGCTTCAAATCGTCGGTGAGCTGGAGGGGATAGCCGCCCGCGACGCGGCCGCTCTCGACGTACCGAGCCGGGAGCGGTTGGCGAAAGAACTCGCGACTCTCAACTCCAGCTTCAGGCGGGCTTCCGCGAGCAAGGATCCGGCGGGCGCCCTCTACGATCTCGACGAGAAGTTTCATCGCCGGTATGTGGAAGCGGGCGCCGGACCGAGGCTGAAGTCCATTCACGAGGCGGTGAAGCCGCAGGCGGAGCGCTACATCAGGATGTACGTCGCGCTACTTCTCGACACCGCGCCCACTGCGGGGAGCGAACACGAAGCGATCGTGGACGCGATCCGCTCCGGCAATCCCGCCGCCGCGCAGCGCGCCGTGCAAACAAACTGGAGACACGCCGCCGACCGCATCGCCCGCGCAATCGATGTGATGGGGGAGCAGGGTAAGTGGTGAGCAAGGTCGCCATTTCTTTCGCCGGTCCGGGGCGGTATGCGATAGACAACACACTCGCGACGCGCTGATCACCACCGCTGAGTCCCTAGTTTGCAGTAGAGCGCTGCCGTGACAACCGCGAAGGGAAGTTTTCTTAAACACCCGCCCGGCTATCGCCTGCCCGATGCTCTGGCGCTCGGTCCGGTGCGTCTCGAGATCGCCGACCTCGAGCGGTCGCTGACTTATTACGAAACCGTTCTCGGGCTCCGCGTCATCGAGCGCTCGGAACGGCGCGCGACGCTCGGCCCGCTCGGAGAAGAGAAAACGCTGGTAGAGCTGAATGAAGTTGCCGGCGCGCGCGAGCACCCGTACAACCGGCGACTCGGCCTCTATCACTTCGCGATTCTGCTTCCAACACGCGCGGACCTCGGCCGCTTCGTCGCCCATCTCTCGCACATCAATGCATACGCAGGTCAGGCGGATCATTTCGTCAGCGAAGCGTTCTATTTGCGCGATCCCGACGGACTCGGCATCGAGGTGTACGCCGACAGACCGCGCAGCGAGTGGCCGGTCGCCAACGGAAAGCTGGAGATGGGACTCGACCCCGTGGACCTTGAGAGCCTTCTCGCTTCGGCAAAGGGGAGCAAGTGGACGGGGATGCCCGCAGGCTCGGTGATCGGCCACATGCATTTGCACGTAGGAGATCTCGCCGAAGGCACAAATTTCTATCATCGCGGGCTCGGGATGGATCTGACGGCGTCTCTTCCTTCGGCGCTCTTTCTCTCTGCTGGCGGATACCATCACCATCTTGGGACGAACACCTGGGCGACGGATGGGCCAACGCCGAGCCACGGAGATGCGCGGCTTCTGGAGTGGACGATCGTTCTTCCGGCCGCGGACGACGTCAGTGCGGCGGCGAACAGCGTCGCCGGTGCCGGTTATGCAACAACCCGCGAGGCAGCGGATCATATTATCACCGATCCGTGGGGAACCCGCTTCCGGCTAACGGCTAAGGGGGAACGATGAGATTCAGAGCAGCGACCACAGTATCCGCAGCAATCGCTTTCGCTTTTGCCGTCATCCCCGCACGAGCGCAGTCACCGTCATCCAAGTCCGTGGAACGACAGCTGCTGCAGTTGGAGGATGGGTGGGCGTGCGGGCTAGTGCGACGGGATACCGCAATGTTCAGTCGTCACCTCGCGCGCGACTTCGTGTACACGGAGAACGCGGACGTGATGACCAAGACCGACGTCCTCGCCGGAGTCACGGGGTCGGACACGGTAACGTGGGCGGGGAACGAAGGGATGAGAGTCCATTCCTACGGAACGACCGCTATAGTGACGGGAATTCTGGCGATGAAGGGGCGCGGCAAGGACGGGCCATTCGACAAGCGGTACAGGTTCACGGACACGTGGAAGCTCTTCGGCGGGCGATGGCAGATAATCGCGGCGCAGGACTACCTGATCCCGAGATGACGATGCGACGCACGCTCTCTCTCGCGTTGATGCTCCTCGTGATCGCTTGCGCGAAGAGCAGCGGCGACAGCGCTGCCGACACCGCCCGGACTGACAGTTCAGGCGCGGCGCAGCCGGTGGCGATGTCGCCGACCGCGACTGTCGCGGGTGCGCGGATCGCCGTTGCGCACCAAGGGCCGGCAGGGGAATGGCAGATGCCCGCCGGTGATTACGCGAGCTCGCGCTACAGCACTCTCGACCAGATCACGCCGGAGAACGCGCACAGTCTCCACGCGGCGTGGACTTTTTCAACCGGGGTTCTTCGCGGACACGAAGGGCAACCTCTCGTCGTTGGAAACACGATGTACGTGGTGACTCCGTATCCGAACGTGTCGTATGCGATCGATCTAACGCAGCCGGGCGAGCCGCTGAAGTGGAAGTTCCGTCCAGAGAACGCGCAGCAGGCAGCGGGACGCGCGTGCTGCGACGTCGTGAACCGGGGCGCCGCGTACTCTAACGGAAAGATTTTTTACAATTTGCTCGATGGCCACACCGTCGCAGTTGACGCCGCCACCGGGCGCCAGCTGTGGCGAACAAAGATGGGAGAGCTCGAAAAGGGCGAGACGATGACGATGGCACCGATCGTGGTGAAGAATCGGGTCATCGTCGGATCAAGCGGCGGCGAGATGGGAGTGCGCGGCTGGATCGCTGCGATCGACGCGGAGACCGGCAAGCAAGTTTGGCGTGCGTACAACATCGGCCCCGACCGGGACGTGAAGGTCGGCCCGAAGTTCAAGACGTTTTATGCGCACGATCGTGGCACCGATCGGGGTGCGACTTCGTGGCCGGGCGACACGTGGAAGACGGGTGGCGGCGCGGTGTGGGGATGGCTCTCATACGACCCGGAGCTGAACCTCATTTACCACGGCACCAGCAATCCCGGTCCGTGGAACCAGGATCAGCGTCTCGGCGACAACAAATGGACGGCGTCGATTCTCGCGCGCGACGCCGACACCGGCGAGCTGGTGTGGGTGCTGCAGGTCACGCCGCACGATCTTTGGGATTACGACGCGGTGAACGAAAACATCCTCGTCGATCTTCCGATCAAGGGGAAGATGCGGAAGGCGCTCGTCCATTTTGACCGCAACGGATTCGAATACACCATCGATCGCGCGACTGGTGAAGTGATTTTGGCCGAGCCGTATGTGCCGATGAACTGGTCCACGGGAATCGATCTCGCGACGGGCCGGCCGAAAATGATCGAGGCGAAGAAAACGTCGGAGGGGAAGAAGGTCAACGACATCTGCCCCAGTCTCGAAGGGGGAAAGAACCAGCAGCCGGCGGCGTTTTCTCCGCAAACCGGATTATTCTATGTGCCGACGAACAACCTCTGTATGGATTTCGAGTCGCATAAGGTGACGTACATCGCCGGCACTCCATTCATCGGCGCGAACGCGCCGGAGAAGGGCGGTCCGGGTGGATACCGCGGCGAGTTCATGGCGTGGGACGCGACGGTGGGCAAGAAAGTGTGGGGAATCAAGGAGCCGTTTCCAGTGTGGGGCGGCGCGCTCGCGACAGCGGGTAATGTGATCTTCTACGGCACGCTCGACGGCTGGTTCAAGGCAGTTGACGCGCGCAACGGGAAGGTTCTCTGGCAATTCAAGGTCGGATCGGGAGTGGTCGGGAACCCGGTGACGTATCTCGGACCCGACGGCAAGCAGTACGTCGCCATCTATGCCGGAATCGGCGGCGACATGGGATTGCTCATCGCCGGCGACGTCGCGGCGAATCTTCCGTACGATGTGCGGGAGCGTGGCACGACCTTACCCGATCTCGCGCGATGGACGAGCTGGGGTGGAATGCTATTCGTCTTCTCACTTTAGCGAGGAGGGAAAATGAAATCACCCTTGACCCTCTCGACGCTTTCGACGCTCTCAACGGTCGTGCTCGCGCTTACATCCGCGTGCACTACATACACTCCGCCCTCCAACATCGCATCCGATTCTGCGCGCAGTGCGCCAGCGGAGAGCTCCATCAGTCACTACGTGGACGGCGGTGACAGCTTGCGCTTCGTGTCGCACAACGAAAATCTTCCGCCGGGATTCCCGATGAGCGCAAAGGTGATGACGCTCGCGAATCCATTCGAGCACGACAAGCAGGCGACGGCGACAGGCGGGAAGCTGTTCGTGGCGTACAACTGCATCGATTGTCACGGCGCCGATGGATCCGGAGCGATGGGCCCGAGCTTCGCCGACGGACGATGGCACTTTGGCGGTGCGCCGGCGGAGGTCTTCGAATCCATCTACGAGGGGCGCCCGGACGGGATGCCGGCGTGGGGCGGAAGAATCTCGAACGACCAGATCTGGATGCTCACAGCGTACGTGCGGTCTCTCTCGACGAAGGACCTGAGCACCGAGAATTTCAGCGGGAAGACCATCGAGCGCACGGGGCATTGAGCGTCAGCCCTCGCATTAGGCAGACAACGCCGTTCGATGAGGGAGTTCGTACGATGACCGACTAAGTTAATTCTTCAGCGTTCCCGTTCTTACTACTGCAAGGCGTCAATCTGCCGTTTTCATCATTGAAGCTCAACACGAGTCTCCAGAAAGGTCTTAAGGAGCTCGGCTACCTCCGCCCCACACCAATCCAGGCGGAAGCAATCCCCGCAGCGCTGGAAGGCAAGGACGTGCTTGCCTGCGCTATGACGGGAAGCGGCAAGACAGCCGCGTTCCTTCTTCCGATCCTTCACAAGCTTATTGACCGTCCGCGCGGCGTGACTCGCGCGCTGGTAGTTACGCCGACACGCGAGCTGGCGGCGCAAATCCTCGACGCATTGAACGGGATGGCGATTCACACTCCGATCACGGCCGCCGCGATTTACGGTGGAGTCGGGATGGCGCCGCAGGAGCACGCGATGCGCGCTGGTGTTGACGTTCTTATCGCCACGCCGGGAAGATTGCTCGACCACATGACCAGGCAGTACGCGAAGCTCGGCAACATCGAGTTCCTCGTCCTCGACGAAGCGGACCGGATGCTCGATATGGGCTTCCTCCCCGACATCAAGAAGATCATCAAGGCGGTGCCCGCGAAACGTCAGACCCTGTTCTTCAGCGCGACGATGCCGCCGCCGATCGAGGCGCTGACCCGCGAGATGCTGCGCAATCCATTCCGGATCGATCAGGGCAGGCGTTCGTCGCCGGCGGTTGGCATCACGCAGGCGATGTATCCGGTGAAGCAGGATCTCAAAACGCATCTCCTTCTCGCGCTGCTGAAGCGCGGCGACATGCCGCAGGCGCTCGTGTTCACGCGCACGAAGCACCGCGCGAACCGTCTCGCCGAACAGCTGCTCAAGGCGGGCATTCGCTCCGACAGGATTCACGGCAACCGCTCGCAGCCGCAGCGCACAGCCGCACTCGAGGGTTTCCGGAGCGGCAAGTATCGCGTGCTCGTGGCGACGGACATCGCCGCGCGCGGAATCGACATCGAAGCGCTGGGGCACGTCATCAACTTCGACGTTCCCAAGGTCGCGGATGATTACATCCACCGTGTCGGCCGCACCGGCCGGGCGGAAGCAGTGGGCGACGCGTTTACTTTCGTGGCGCCGGATGAAGAGAACGACATTCGCTCGATCGAGCGCGCGATTGGAAAACGACTGCCACGTGTGACTCTTCCGGATTTCGATTACGCGATGCAGCCGGCCGGGAAATTCGAAGTGCCGCTCGCAGATCGCATCGCGGCGATTCGTGCGCGCAAGGCAGACGATCGCGCCCGCTCGAAGGCGAAGTCCGAGCGGCGTGGTCAGGGCAGCAGCACACAAGGCGGCGGTTCACACGGAGGCGGCGGCCCGCATCGTGGTGCGCGCAAGCAGTCGTCCGCCGGAAGTGGCGCTCGACCCGGGGGTCGCCCCGGACAGGCGAAGAGCAAGACCAGAAACCGCTACCGGGACAGGTAGTACTGCGCACATCGCGTATTCTCGTGTTCGTACTCGCAGCCGTCACCGGCTGCGAGCGTGCAAAGGCGCCGGCGCTTTCCGATACGGCGGCGATGAGCGGTATGGGCGCAACCACAACGCCGGCGCTGAGCTCCACGGCGCAGATTGAATCGGCGACCGTTCGAACTGTGGCTGCTCCGCTCCAGGCAGAATTGTCTGCGACCGCCACTGTTCCCACACCTCGATCGGGCACCGGTGCCGCCCTCGACGTATTGCGAAGCGAGCTGATCATTCCGGTTTTCGGAGTCGTCGCCGGCGAGCTGCGCGACACGTTCACCGAAGCGAGAGGCAACGGCCGCGTCCACGACGCCATCGACATACTCGCGCCGCGCAACACGCCAGTGCTGGCGGCAACCAACGGAAGAGTCCTCAAGCTCTTTACAAGCAAGGCCGGAGGACTGATGGTTTACGCTGCCGACTCATCGGAGCGGTTCATCATGATGTACGGACATCTCGATGGATATGCTCCGGGACTCGCCGACGGCTCGCGCCTGACGCGTGGACAAACGATCGGATTCGTCGGCACGACGGGAAATGCGCCGCCGAATCTGCCGCACCTCCATTTTGCGATTGCGCGTGCGGTTGACATCTCCCGATGGTGGCAGGGAACTGCAGTGAATCCATATCCGCTTCTGAAGACCAGATAGAAAAAGGAGGATGGAAATGCGCCCGCTCGTATTTGTGTTGCCACACGCCATCGTGTTCTGGATCGCCTGGGCCTGGAGCTTCTATCCAGAAATGAGGATGGTGCAGCGGGCGACGATCGATGCGAAAAAGGAGGATTCCAAGGACGCGGGCTCGATTAAGGTGATAATGGCCGCCAATTCTGTGGCGCTTTTTCTTGCGTTTCCTTTGGCGTGGATATCGAGCACGGTGATTGCGCCGAACAATAGAGTGGTGGTCTTCTACGCCGGGGCCACGCTGCTTGTTTTGGGCAGCGTATTGCGGAGAATCTGCTGGCGCACACTCGGAGCGAATTTCACCGGCGATGTTCGCGCACGCTCCGACCAGCCAGTGATTCAAACCGGGCCGTACCGGTTCGTGCGCCACCCATCCTACACGGCGGGAATGATGATGTATACGGGAATCGGGTTGGCGCTGACGAATTGGGTAAGTCTGGCAATCCTCTTCGCGTCCACGATAATCGCTTACGCTTACCGCGTTCGCGTGGAGGAGCGCGCGCTGCTCGCCGAAATTGGCGCGCCCTACGCCGAGTCCATGCGCACCCGGAAGCGCTTCATCCCCTTCATCGTCTAAGCAGCCACCTCGACTACGATGGTGGTGGAGAGGGCGGTACCCCTCCCCACGCTTTCACGATCGCGGCGCCAATCTTGGCCAGGGTCAGCTCCGCTTCGTTGTCGATCACCCAGTGTTGATCGATGTTTTCCTTGGTGAGGACACAGGCGGCGATGCGGTTGCGCAGATACCACAGCGAGCACTCCGTTCGCACCTGATTCGTCTCGCCGTCTTTATGCGCGGCGCGCGCGCCATCAACGTAGCGTTGGAGCATTTCCCCGTTCGTGTTGTGCTCCATCATCTCGAGCATCGTCGAATCGGCGGCTGGGTTTACAGCGCGACCCTGCGCCAACAGCTCGAACAGGTGTGCCATTTCGTTCGGCGTCGTGACTCCCAGTCCGTATTTCACGGAACTGTCCATCGCAACGCTGGAGATGCGCAGAAAACTCTTCGAGTGGACCTTCGTATTGTGGAGGCCGAGGGAGTCCATCTTCGCCCACATTCGCCGAATGATGATACGGTCGAGCAGCAGGTTCGTCGCCGTATTGTCGCTGATCGTCATCATCAGATAGGCGGCGTCGCGGACGGTGAGGATCGTACCGTTGTGGAAGTACTGCGCGACGCCTGACCCCGGAACCTGGTCGATCTTGAGAAGCGTGATCGGGTCATCCAGCGAGAGCTGACCCTTCGCCACCAGATCGAACACGGTTACGAGTATGCCAACCTTGATCAGGCTCGCGGTGGGAAAGGTTTCGTCGCCGCGACGGCTGATTCGCGCCCCGTTCTCGAGATCGATCACACTGTAGCCGACAACTCCGTGATGCCCGTCGGCGATGGAATCGAGCATCTTTCGAAGCGCGGTGGTGTCGGCGCGAAGTGGAGCAGATTTGGGGGCGGTGGCTGTCGTCGTTTGCGCTCCGGCGCACGCGATCGGCCTGAGCAGCGCGAGCGCGAGGACTGTCGCGCGATGCAAGCTGCGAATCACTCTCTAGCGCGCCGCGGAATCAGCGGGCATCGCCACGCCGGTGGGAGCGGCGGGGAGCGAGAGCACCGGGGCCTCGTGAATGATCTTGCCGCCGAGGTATGCAGTGCGGCTCACCACGGAAAGGCTGAAGAGAGTGCTGATGACGACTGCGGCGCGGATAAATCCCGGAATCGGCTCATCGCGATAGCGTAGCGCCCGCCACCAAGAGTAGGCGCAAATGGCGCCGGTGACGAGCAGTGCGGCGAGCGCGAAGTTGGCCGCAGCGTTGTGGGTGTCGATGACGCCGCTCTTGATGTACCAGGGATCGTGCAGCGCTTCGTCCGCCTTGTCACCGCTTACATAAACCGGCCCGACCATCAATCCGGCGGCGGTCATCGTCGCCATCGTATAGAGCCATATGCCGCGCTTTTTCTTGATCAACGCCAGGATCGCGCCGACGGATCCCATCGCGCAAAGCACGACGGGAAAGTGATTGATCGTGATGTGGATGTATGGCCAGGTGATGGGAGGCATTTGATTTTTTTCGTTACTGGGCGTTTCGAGCGAGGGCCATCAAGCCGGCCGCCCCGAGTGTTAGGATTGCGGTGGAGCGCGCGGCTACGATCAGTTTTCTAGAGAGGCGCACCAACTCGCTGCTCTGGTCCGCCGTCGGTGTTCCGGTTCCGACGAAATCCGAGAGTGCGGCGATCTTCACGCCGGTGGGGAGGTTTATGGAAACCCCGACGATGAAGGCGAGCACTCCGAGAAACGCGCCCAGAGAATAATCGAGCTGCCTCTTCGTGAATGTGGCGCCCGACATCTGCGTGAAGTCGATCTGGTACAGCCAGATCCCGCTCGCTAGTGCAACAAGGACTGTGATCGGAAGCCACGTTCCGAGCTTCCGGCCGAGCATCAGCCTCTTCAGCATCTGCGCACCGGCTATGTCGCCGTTCAGGAAGATCGGGTTGACGAAGAAACCGAGCGTAACCGCGCACCCAACCCAGAATGAAGTCGAAACGATGTGTACGAACCGCAGCACCTGGAGCAGGCTGACGTCCATAAGTGATTTCTCCCTGTGAAATCAAACTTCGCTTGATATTGCAGGCCGGCTGCCGTCAATGATACGCTTCACCGTTGCAACGTCAATCAAAACCTTGGAGGACTGCGATGGGCGGCACATCACTCGGTCTTCGCACCGTCATATACCGCGTTCCCGATCTCGAGCGGGCGAAGGCGTGGTACTCGGCGGCGTTCGGCGTCTCGCCTTACTTCGACCAGCCGTACTACGTTGGGTACAGCATCGGCGGATTCGAGCTCGGCCTGGATCCCGACTTGTCGGAGGGCGGCGCTGGCCCGGGCGGCTCGGTCGCCTATTGGGGAGTCGCCAATCTCGATTCAGCGCTCGCCGGGTTCGGCCGGAATGGAGGCGGGGTGCGAAGTGCGGCGCGCGACGTCGGCGGAGGCATCAGGGTTGCATCGGTATCGGATCCGTTCGGCAACGTTATCGGCTTGATCGAGAATCCGAACTTCAAATACGCAGGTGGCTAGTGTGTTGAAGAGTCTGCCGCAGCTATACTCAGAATCGAATGACATTTGATCTAACCCGCTTCGGTCTTGCCGAGATGCTTCGCGCCGGAATCGACGTGCGTAAGCGGATCGCCGACGCTCGCTCGCTCGAGGATGCGGCGCGCAGCGTGTGCGAGTATTTGAGCGCGGAGCTTACGGGACCGAACGGATTGCGAGCCTGTGCGCTGGTGCGCTGCTACAAGACGCACCCGTACGGAGACTTGGAGCCGGAACTGAAAGAGTTCGTGAAAGCAAGTCTCGGCGACGAAGCACCTCGCGCGTCAATGAAATGCCTGACCCTGATGGCGACTGTGGGAGAGGAGCTGGATTGGAATTCGAGGCATCAGTCGAAAGGTCACAAGGCGATTCCGCTCCCGAGGCCCGACATCGTCGAGCAGGCGCCGATGATCGCGCAGCTGATCCGCGAATTCGGGCTCGACCTTTCCGACGTTGTGGATCCCGGCAATGGGGTAGTGCGTGACCTGATGGGGAAAACGTACGGTGTCTTCCACATCGCCGAAGCGCGGGGGAGTCGCTTCATTCCGGCGCAGGAGGATTTCGTCCTTCGCTATGGTATTCGCTCCGTGCTCGGATTCGGCGGATCGCTCACTGGGGGCGATCTTTTCGCGATCATCCTTTTCTCGAAGGTCTCGATTCCCGAAGCGTCAGCGGACCGCTTCCGCACCATTGCGCTCGACGTGAAAAGCGGGTTCTTCAAGTTCAAGGACGAGAACGTCTTCGCCACCTGACGATCGCGCGGTTCACCGCCCTTGCTGCTACCAGCCGAGCACGAGCGCAAAGACGAGAGGCGCGACGATCGACGCATCGCTCTCGATGATGTACTTGGGTGTGTCGATCCCCAGTTTACCCCAGGTGATCTTCTCGTTCGGAACGGCGCCGGAGTAGGATCCGTAGCTGGTCGTCGAATCGGAGATCTGGCAGAAGTAGCCCCAGAGCGGAACCTCCGGCCGCTGCAGATCCTGATGGAGCATCGGGACGACGCAGATCGGGAAGTCACCGGCGATTCCTCCGCCGATCTGGAAAAACCCGATGGATGATTTGGGCGCGGTGGCGGAATACCAATCGGCGAGCACCATCATGTATTCAATTCCGGTGCGAACTGTATGAACGTTCTTCACGTCGCCGGAAATGCAGTGCCCCGCGAACATGTTGCCGAGCGTAGAGTCCTCCCACCCGGGCACGATCATCGGGAGATTCCGTTCCGCCGCTGCCATCATCCACGAGTTCGCGGGATCGATCTGGTAATACTTCTTCAGCTTTCCGCTCTTGAGCACTCGATACATAAACTCGTGCGGGAAATATCTCTCGCTCTTGGAGTCCGCCTCCTGCCATTCCTCGAGGACGGCAGTTTCCAGCCTGCGCATCGCCTCCATCTCGGGAATGCACGTGTCGGTGACCCGGTTCATATGCCGCCCCAGCAGCGCCTGCTCGTCGGCGGGAGTCAGATCGCGGTAGTGCGGGACGCGCTCGTAATGGTCGTGCGCGACGAGATTGAACACGTCCTCCTCGAGATTGGCGCCCGTGCAGGTGATCGCCTGCACTTTCTCCTGACGAATCATTTCGGCGAGAGAGAGCCCGAGCTCGGCCGTGCTCATCGCTCCGGCGAGGGTGATCATCATACTGCCGCCGCTGTCCAGATGGCGGACGTAACCGTCGGCCGCGTCAACGAGCGAAGCCGCGTTGAAATGCCGGAAGTTGTGGCGGATGAAACTGGAGACCGGCGGGCCGGCGGGTTTGCTCGATTCGGGCATACGAAAAGGCTAACCCTGACCGCCCTGCAGTTCAACGCCACTCGTACGATTTTTGCCAGCCAGGGACGTGTGCGTGCGCTTTCGGCCTGACGATGCCGAGCCACGAAAACAATCGAATCGAAAAGGAGCAATGATGGGTAAGATGAAGGCTGGAAGACGGGCCGCCGTTCTCGCGCTGGCGGGTGTCGCGCTTGTCGCGTGCGCGAAGAAAGACGACACCGCCACGAACACGAGCGCCGCACCGAGCGCGACCGCTGGAACCGATACTTTAACAGCGGCATCCGCGACCGCCGCGCCGGCAGGACTCAGCGACGCCAACATCGTCGCCATTCTCGACGCCGCGAACGCATCCGACAGCGCTTGGGGCTTCATTGCGGCGACGAAGGGAACGAGCAACGACGTCCGCAACTTTGCCAAGACGATGATGCGCGATCACCACGCGCTCCGTCAGGCGGGCCACGATCTCGCCAACAAGCTTGGAGTCGTGCCTCAGACTCCTGCCGGCGACAACAGCCAGGCAGAGCTGCAGAAGTACGTCGATCTTCTCAACAGCAGGGCGAAGGGCAAGGACTTCGACCGCGCGTACATCGATCACGAAGTCGAGTATCACAAGCAGGTGCTGGCAACGGCGACGAAAGCGATGCCGGCGGCGCAGAGCACCGAGCTCAAGAATCTGATTCAGAACGCGGCGCCGAACCTCCAGGGGCACCTCGATGCGGCAGAGGCTATCCAGAAAAAAATTAAATGATTCCGGACGTCGCGGTCAGCACAACGGGATGGGCTGCGCGTATTACACCAGGCCAGCGGACCTCCTTGCCAATTACGACTTTTCTCCGATCGGATTGAACATCAGATGACCCTGTTCTCCTTGCTGCAAGCCGCGCCACCGCCGGCTCCCGGTGGCGAGTCTCTCGCGTGGAACAAAGTCCTCGGCGAGTACGTGAAATTCGTCGGATACTTTCTGGCGATCGGCGCCGTCGGATACCGCTACCTGATTCTTCCGCGCTTCGATCGGGAGAGCGGGGGAGACGCGATGATCGGCCGAAACACGGCCGCTACCATCGGAGTGATCGGAATCTTTCTGCTGATTCTATCATCGCTGGGTGGCATCGAGATTAGCGCGTTGATGCACCAAAAGTCATTCGTGGCGTCGATGCCGAAAGCGGTCGGCAGGTTCCAATTCCAGATGATCGCGTTCGCCATCGCGCTAGTTGGCTTCACGATGGCGACGCGCACATCGGCTAAGATGGGTTGGCCGATGGCCGCGATTGGAATTCTCGCCGCCGTTCTTCAGCCACTTGCCACCGCGCGCGGCTTTTCAGGTCGCGTCAATGCCGTCCACATTCTTGCCGCCTCAACGTGGCTCGGCACACTCACGGTTATGCTATTCTCCGGAATTCGCGCCCTCGTTCGCGCGCCCGCCGGCGGGCTGGCGAGAGAGAGAACAGCGGCCGGCATTGTCAACGCGTTCACGCCTGTCGCCCTTACGGCGGCGACGATCGTCGCCATTACCGGAATCACCACCGCGTGGCTTAACGTCAAGCACCTGCCGAATCTTTGGAAGACGGAGTACGGCATCGCGCTCATCGTAAAGCTTTGCTTCGTGCTTGCGGTCGTTGTAATGGGATGGTGGAATTGGAAGAAGGTGAAACCCTCGCTCACCGCCGGTGATCAGAGCGTCGCTCGTCTCAATCGCTCAGCCACGACTGAAGTGATGCTCGGCGCTATCGTGATCGCCATAACGGCGGTGCTCGTGTCGCTCCCTTCGCCGAAGTAAGTGTGGTGCGGCTCCGACGCGACTCTCCCCGGCGAACGACATCACCGATGGCCATATAGCTCTTACATTATCCCTCGAAGTCCGATCTGAAACCGTCTCTCCAGAAGGTCGTTGCCTCCGGCCAGGCAGTGGACACCCACACCTAAAACCGTTCTATGAAACCGATCATCCGCGTTCTCGTCGTCTCGTGCGTCTTTGCAACTCGCTCCGCGGCGCAGGAGGCGCGGACACCCGTATCTCCGGCGAAGGTGACACCAGTCGCGTTCAATGCGGATTCCGCGAGACTTGTCGAGCTGCCTTGGCGCGGAATCGGGCCCGCAATTACTAGTGGGCGCGTTGTGGACTTCGCGGTGCCGGAAGGTCCGAGCGACCGGATCGGCGGACGAATGGGCGAGATGTTCTACGTCGCTTCCGCGTCCGGCGGAGTGTGGAAGACGAAGAACGGCGGAACGACCTGGGAGCCGATATTCGATCATCAGAGCACGATTTCCATCGGCGACATCGCCGTCGCGCCAAACAATCCCGATTTGATCTGGGTTGGAACGGGCGAAGCGAACAATCAGCGGAGCTCGTCGTGGGGCGACGGCGTTTACAAGTCGGAGAACGGCGGCAAGTCGTGGACGAATATGGGGCTGAAGAAGTCCGAGCACATCGGCCGCATCATCGTGAGTCCAAAAAACTCGAACATCGTCTTCGTTGCCGCGGCAGGACCGCTCTGGACCAGCGGTGGCGACCGCGGACTCTATCGCACCACCGATGGCGGGAAAACGTGGAAGGCGGTGAAGACGATTGACGCCAACACAGGATTTACTGACGTCATCTTCGACCCGACAAACCCCGACGTCATCTACGCGGCGTCGTACCAGCGCGAGCGACGGCCGTGGTCATTCGTCGGGGGCGGACCGGGAAGCGGCCTGTGGAAGAGCACCGATGGCGGTGACAGCTGGACGAGATTGACCGAGGGCCTTCCGAAGGGAGATGTGGGACGCATCGGCATCGACGTCAGCCGCTCGAGCCCGAACATCGTTTATGCAACGATCGAGACGAAATCCACCGGTCCATCGGGAGCAACCGGAGGAACTGACGGAAGCATCTATCGCTCCGACGACTACGGCGCCAGTTGGCAGAGGATGGGCGCCGGCTCCTCTTATCCGTGGTATATGGGGCAGGTCCGGGTCGATCCGGCAAATCCCGACCGCATCTACTTTATGGGCGTGCAGCTCCAGGTGTCCAACGATGCAGGCCGCACGTTTACGACGACCGGAACCGCGGCGCACTCGGATCATCACGCGATGTGGATCGACCCCAGCGACCCGAACCACATCATCATCGGTTGTGACGGCGGCGTTTACATCTCGCACGACCGCGCCCGTACGGTTGATTTCGTTCCCAATCTCCCCGTGAGCCAGTACTACGCGATCGCGACTGATAATCGCGAGCCGTATTACTACGTGTACGGCGGACTGCAGGACAACAACAGCTGGGCCGGCCCGAGCCAGACGAGAAACCGCCGCGGCATCACCAACGATGATTGGTACGCGACGACAGGCGGCGACGGTTTCTACGCGATGATCGACCCGACCGACCCGAACACCGTCTACGGTGAATCACAGGGCGGCGACATTGTCCGCTTCGACGTAAAGACCGGCGAGCAGAAGACTATCAAGCCGGTGGAGAAGTTCGGGGCGAAAGCGTACCGGTGGAACTGGAGCTCGCCGATGCTCATCTCGCCATTCGATCACAACACAGTCTATTTCGGCGCGAACTATCTCTTCAAGAGCACTTCGCGCGGCGATGCGTGGACGATGCTGGGCGGAGATCTCACGCGACAGCTCAACCGCGACAGTCTCCCGGTGATGGGCAAGAAGCAACCGAAGGACGCGATCGCGCGCCATCAGGGCACCGCCGATTACGGCAACATCAGCACGATCGACGAGAGTCCGCTCAAGCAGGGACTACTATATGTAGGGACTGACGACGGGTTGGTGAGCGTCTCCAGGGATGACGGCGCCACGTGGACAAAGATCGGCGCCTTCCCGGGAGTTCCTTCCCAGACGTACGTGAGCCGCGTCGTGGCTTCGAGAAGCGCTGAAGGTACCGCGTACGCGACATTCGACAACCACCGCAACAACGACTTCAAGCCGTACGTGATGAAGACCGTCGATTACGGCGCGCATTGGACGTCCATCACCACCAACCTTCCCGCGAGCGGATCGGTGCAGGTCATTCGCGAGCACCCACGCAATTCGAATCTGCTGTTCGCCGGAACGGAGTTCGGCGCGTTCTACTCCGCGAACGGCGGAGCATCCTGGACCCAGCTTAAGTACAACATTCCGACCGTCGCCGTTCACGACATCGTGATTCAGCCGCGCGAGAACGACCTCGTCATCGGGACGCACGGGCGGGGCATCTACATCATTGACGACATCACTCCGCTCGAGCGGTTCGCCGAATCGCAATCTGCGCCGGTTACTCTATTTCCGACGAAGGCGGTGACGGAGTACAACCCGAACAGCTCGATCCCCGGCGGATCGCGCTCCGCCGGCGCGCTCGGCGATCGGCAGTTCTCGGCGCCGAATCCGTCTTATGGCGCGCTGATCACGTACTTCGTGCGAGATACGATGGCAAAGGGCGGCGACGTGTCGCTCTCGATTTACGACTCGGCGGGACGAAAGGTGCGCGACCTCGTAGCGAGCAAGAATCGCGGAATGCATCGCGTGACGTGGGACCTGCGTGGACCGGCGCCGTACACTGTCCGCCCCACGCCCGGCGCGACGCCGGGAAGGCCGCGTGAAATCCCGGGAGCCTTCGTACTCCCGGGGCACTACACCGCGCGTCTCGCGCTCAAAGGCCCGGGTGAATTCACGAAGGAAACGGGCGTCGACGTTCGGCCCGATCCGCTGGTACCACTTACATCCGCGCAATACACCGAGCTGTACGACACGCGCGTTCGGCTTGGACGTCTTCAAACGGCGGTGCAGGCGGCGGTGCGAACGTCCGAACAGCTGAACGAGGAAATCGGTGATGCGCGCACGGCATTGAAGAGCAGCTCGGCATCGGACTCGGTCTCCAAGCAGGTTGACGCGGCGGGACGCGAAATCACCGACATTCTGAAAAAAATTCGCGGGAGTGCGGCAGATGCGGTAAGCGACGACCGGAGCCTTGTGCAGCCGTCGGTGCAAGAGCGGGTCAACAACATCGCCGATCAGATCGGCGATGTCACGTCACCGCCGACGCAGAATCAGCGGGAAACGGTTGATCAGGCAGCCGCCGACTTGCAGCGCGAAGTGGGGCGACTCAACACGCTGCTGCAGAAGAGAATTCCCGCGCTCAACGCCGCGCTCGACGCGGCTGGTGTGCCGTGGACGATAGGAAGGCCGATCGAAATAAAGTAGACGCGCCGCGCCAATCTCCAGGTTATCCTCCTAGCATGACCCCAATGGGCCTGCTCTTCTCGTACGTCCGGCAATACCGGGCGCTCGTGCTCCTCGCGCTCGTCCTCGCCGCGACGAACCAGATCTTTTCATTTCTGGATCCGCTCATCTTCCGGCACATCATCGATGATTACGCGACGAAATACGATCACCTGACGCGCAGCCAGTTCTTTCACGGCGTCGGATTCCTGCTCTTCCTGGCAATGAGCGTCGCATTCATCTCGAGAGTGGCGAAGAACTTCCAGGATTATTTCGTCAACGTCATCACGCAGCGTCTCGGCGCGCAGATGTACTCCGACGGCATTCGCCACTCCCTCGAGCTCCCATACTCGGTGTTCGAGGACCAACGGAGCGGCGAGACTCTTGGCAAGATGCAGAAGGCGCGCTCCGACGTTGAGAAGCTCATCAGTATGGCGGTGAATCTCCTTTTCACCACGCTGGTGGGAATGGTGTTCGTCATCATTTACGGATTCAGCGTGCACTGGGCGATAGTGGTCGCATTCTTCGCGACGATTCCACTGCTCGGGCTGTTGAGCTCGATTCTCAGCCGGCGTATCAAGGCGATCCAGAAAGTGATTGTCGCGGAGACCACCGCGCTTGCCGGATCGACCACCGAATCGCTGCGGAACATCGAGCTCGTGAAGAGCCTCGGTCTCGCCGAACAGGAAGTAGTGAGGCTGAACGCCACGACGGACAAGATTCTCAAGCTCGAGCTGAAGAAAGTGCGCTACCTCCGCAGTCTCAGCTTCGTGCAGGGCACGTTCGTGAACTTTATCCGAACGTGCATTCTCTTCCTGATGCTTTACTTGATCTTTGCGCGGAAGATCACGATCGGCCAGTTCTTCTCCACGCTCTTCTATTCATTCTTCATCTTCGGTCCGATGCAGGAGCTGGGGAACATCATCGGAGTGTATCGGGAAACGGAAGCGTCGCTGGAGAACTTCCAGACGATTCTCAACACGCCCAAGGATCCGAAACCGGTGAAGCCAGTCCCTCTGGACGATCTCGAGAATCTCGCATTCGAGCACGTCGGGTTTATCCACCAGACTGCCACACTCCCGGCGCTCACCGACATTTCGTTCAAGGTGGAGCGCGGCGACACCATCGCTTTCGTCGGTCCTTCCGGCGCGGGGAAGACAACGCTCGTCAAGCTGCTCGTCGGTCTTTATCCGCCGAAGACGGGTCGCATTCTATATAACGGCTATCCAAGCACGGACGTCGATCTCGATCGTATGCGCGAGAGAATCGGATTCGTCACGCAGGATGCGCAGCTATTCTCGGGCACGATTCGCGAGAATCTCCTCTTCGTGGCTCCGAACGCGACGGACGAGGAATGTTTCGACGTTCTTCGCAAGGCTGCCGCGCACACGCTTCTCGCCCGCGCGGACAAGGGACTCGACACGGTGATCGGTGAGGGCGGTGTAAAGGTTTCAGGGGGAGAGAAGCAGCGGCTATCGATCGCGCGTGCTCTGCTGCGCCGCCCACATCTACTTGTTTTCGATGAGGCGACATCGTCGCTCGATTCGCTCACTGAAGAAGAGATCAGCCGCACGATGCGCGACATCTCCTCGGGCGGTGACGTCATCACCATTCTCATTGCCCACCGGCTCTCGACGGTCCTTCACGCCGGCTGCATCTACGTGCTGGAGCGCGGGCAGATTATCGAGAGCGGCACGCACGCCGAGCTGCTGGAGATAAAGGGACTTTATTTCGCGATGTGGCGGCAGCAGGTGGGTGAGCGGCGGCCCGGTCAGGAGCTTGCGAAGCCGAAGCCGGAGCCGGCTCCGGCGCTCGCGGCGGTCTAGATACTGGGCCGCGTCAGCGAGTCCTTCTTCGGCGTAGCCGGTGGCGGCTGCTGCATTGGCGGGGCGACCATTGGATCGATCCGCGGCGGTGGGGGAGTGACTGCTCCCGTGTCGCGGCCAGGCAGGACCGGGCTCGGATTCACGCGCGCCGGGGGCTGCAGCCCGCCGCGCGACGATCCCGTTGCGGCCGACGACGGCGCCCGTTTCACAGCCGCGCCGCTGGTGAGCGACGGCACATCCGCAGCGGAACCCCGGTCTCTCACCAACGTTGCCGCTGCGGGAGGCGTATTCGTTTTGTGCTCAGCGACGTCGGCGTCCTTAACGAGAATGCTGTCCTGCGCGACGTCGGCCGTTTTATTCGTTCTGCCGCAGCCGGCCATCGCCAGTACAGCCGTCGTGAGCGCGACAGCCACACCAACGTCAAAGAGTCTTCTCGCGCTATCTTTCATTAGTTTGCTCCCCCACGAGGCAGGTGCTGTGCCATCCGAATCCCATTTCGTCATTCGTACCTTCTCCGGCGAGACCGAGGCGTACATCGCCCAGGCCGCTCTTGAAGCGAACGGCATCGAGTCGATGCTTCTCCGTGATGACGCCGGCGGAATGATGCCCTGGCTCCAATGGCTCCATCCGATTCGACTCGTCGTTTCGGAAGATGACTCGGTCGAAGCGCTCGAAATCCTCGATACGCCACCGCTCCCTGAAGAAAACCGCAATCCATAAGCCGACCACTCATATGACGCGCTCCCTCCGTGTGCTCCTGAGAGTTGTTACACCCTTGGCGCTTCTTTGTGTCGCCACGACCGCCGGCGCGCAGTCGCACGACGACCCGTATCTTGCGCGCGCGAAGCGCATTCTCGCTACGACGCCTCTCATTGACGGCCATAACGACCTTCCGTGGCGCATCCGCGAGGACAAGACAGCGCCGGGAAATGTGGACGTGTACGACCTCCGCAAGCATACGCCAGGGCACACCGATTTCGAGCGCCTCAAGCAGGGGATGATCGGCGCACAGTTCTGGTCGGTGTACACGCCCGGCGAATGGCGGGACTCGGGATACGCAAAGGTGCAGCTGCAGCAGATCGACATCGCCAGACGCGTAATTGCGAAGTATCCCGACAAGCTGGAGCTGGCGCTAACGGCGGCCGACATCCCCCGGATTTTCCACCAGAAAAAAATCGCATCACTGCTCGGCGTCGAAGGCGGGCACGCCATCGAAAATTCGCTTGGGTTGCTGCGCGACTATTACCTTCTCGGCGTCCGCTATATGACGCTGACGCACAACGTCACGCTCGATTGGGCGGACGCAGCGCTCGACAGCGCGCGCCACGGCGGATTGACCCCATTTGGCGACAGCGTCGTGCTCGAAATGAATCGCCTCGGTATGCTAGTCGATCTTGCGCACGTTTCGCCGGGGGTTATGAGCAATGTGCTCGACGTGACGAAAGCGCCCGTGATTTTCTCACACTCGGCGGCGAGGGCGATTGTTGACGTCGCGCGCAACGTTCCCGATTCCATTCTTCGCCGAGTGCCCGCGAATGGAGGGGTGGTGATGGTTCCTTTCGTGACCGGATTTATTTCGCCAGAGGTTGCCGCGTGGGATCGCGCCACAGGCGCGGCGATGCGGGAAGCGAGGCGCAGCAACGCTGACACAGTGGCCGCTCGCAAAGCGTGGCTGGCCACGCATCCCAAGCCGCGCGCGACTCTCGCCCAGGTCGCGGACCAAATCGACTACGTAAAGAAGATCGTCGGCGCCGATCACATTGGAATCGGCGGCGACTTCGATGGAATTGACGATGTCGTGCTTGGCCTCGAGGACGTCTCCAAGTACCCCGACTTGTTCGCCGAGCTGGTGCGCCGCGGGTGGACGGACGCTGATTTGAGAAAGTTGGCGGGCGAAAATGTGTTGCGTGTGTTCCGCACGGCAGAAAAAGTCAGCGTGCTTATGCGCGCAGCAGCCAAATAGGACAACGCGAGACGATGGAATGGCAATGAACAAGATCACCCGAATGATTCCGCGGAACACCCGCTCCCGGACGCTGGTCATAGGCTTTGCGATGCTCGTTACCACGACCCCCCGGCTTGCCGCGCAACAATCGACACCGGGCGCGCGAAACGGCGTCGCGATCTCGCTTTCGGAGGCGATTCGCGTTGCGGAATCACAAAGCGAGGCGATTCGCATCGCCCGCGCGGGAGTGATGCGCGGAACCGGCCAGCAGCTGCAGGCGCGCAGTCAACGGCTGCCACAGCTATCGGGCTCGGCTGCGTACACGCGAACTCTGAGATCTCAGTACTCGGGATTGTTTGGAGGTCCCGCGGTGGACACCACCAGACCGAAGGCGCCCGCGCCGCCGTGCGACGCCTACCTCCGCGATGCAAGCGCTTCGGTGACTGAGCGGCTGATTGGACTCGAGAACGCTTCGCGCTGCAGCCTTGGCGGAAGCTCCGGCTTCAGCAATCTCCCGTTCGGCCAAAAGAATCAGTACAACGTCGGCATAGCGCTGTCGCAGAACCTTTTCGCCGGTGGCAGAATATCCGCGCTCAATGCCGCCGCGGACGCGGGGCGCAAATCGGCGGAGATCGAGCTCGACGCGCAGCGTGCGCAGCTCCGCCTCGATGTAACACAGTCGTACTACGACGCGGTGCTCGGAGATCGTCTAGTTGCCATCGCCGAATCCTCGCTCGTCCACACGCAATCGGTGCTCAAGCAGACGCAACTCTCGCGCACGGTAGGAAATGTGTCGGAGTTCGATTTACTGAGAGCGCAGGTCGCGGCGGCGAATCAACTGCCCATCGCCATTCAACGCCGCGGGGATCGCGACGTTGCTTACTTCAGGCTGAAGCAGCTGCTCAACATTCCACTCGACGAGCCGGTCTCTCTCACGACATCGGTTGAGGGCGACGCCTCGCAGGGCGTCGATGCTACGACATCGGCAATAGCTCTTGGCGATACTGCAGCGGCGAACCGCGCAACGGTGCGAGAGGCAGGGGAAGCGATGACGCAGCAGCGCAGCCAGCTTCGCGTTGCGAAAGCGCAGCGAATTCCATCGCTGTCGCTGACGTCGCAGTATGGAGCGGTGGCGTATCCGGTCTCCGGTCTTCCGGCGAGGGCGAGCTTCCGCCCCAATTGGACAGTCGGCGTCGCGTCCCAGGTTCCGCTCTTCACCGGCGGGCGAATCCGCGGCGAGGAAATGGTGGCCGAGGCCGGGCTGCGGGAGTCGCAAGCGCGCTACGATCAGGTGCGAAAGCTCGCAGCGCTCGACGCGCGGATCGCGCTCAATTCTTACGAGCAGGCGCGGGCGTCGTGGACGGCCAGCGTCGGGACCGCAGAGCAGGCCGCTAAAGCATACTCGATCGCAGAGGTTCGGTATCGCGAAGGTCTTTCGACTCAGCTGGAGCTCAGCGATTCGCGAATCCTGCTCGAGCAGGCACTCGTGAACCGCGCTCTGTCGGCGCGCAATCTTCAGGTTGCTCGTGTCAAACTGGAATTGCTTCCGCATCTCCCGCTACAATCGGGTGGAAGTAGTGCGTCAGCCCAGGCCGCGAGCCAGCAGGCCCAGACACAAACGCAGACGACGTCCCAGCAGCCAAC
>JBKJHG010000183.1:0-2955 GCA_046599115.1 Gemmatimonadaceae bacterium | reverse complement strand
CAGATACAGCATCTCGAGCTTTCGCGCGAAATCGCGCGGCGGTGGAACGCGAAGTTCCACGACCAGTTTTTCCTCGAGCGACTTCGACATCTTCGTTTGCCCGTCGAGTCCCATTATCCGGCGCGTCGGCGTAAGAAGCGGCTTCGGCTCGAGGAAAAACTGGTCGTGGAACTTCGCGTTCCACCGCCGCGCGATTTCGCGCGAAAGCTCGAGATGCTGTATCTGGTCTTCGCCGACTGGAACGAGGTCAGCGAGATAGAGCAGAATGTCTGCCGCCTGAAGCACCGGATAGTTCAGCAGTCCGGCGAGAATGCTCTCCTCCTTCGCCGATTTCTCCTTGAACTGTGTCTGGCGCTCCAGCTCGCCGAGCGGCGTGACCGTGTTGAGTATCCACGCCAGCTCGGTATGTTCCGGAACCATCGATTGCACGAAGAGAGTGCACTTCGAGGGATCGATACCCGCCGCAAGGAGGGAAACCGCCATATCGTGCGTGCGAACCCTCAGATCGTCGGGCTCGTACGGAACGGTGATGGCGTGATAGTCCACGATGCAGAACAGCGACTCGTATTTGTGCTGCAGCTCGACCCAGTTTCTGACTGCGCCGAGATAGTTTCCGATGTGGAGGGCGCCCGAAGGCTGAATACCGCTGAAGATTCGGGACATCGGAGTAATTAAAGAGCGAGTGAATGACGGTGCAAGCGAAATCAACCGGCTGTTCGAATGGCGCGCTCCTCGAAGCGTGCGTCACGGCGGCGAAAGAAGCCGGGGCGATCATCTCGTCCGCGGCTTCCCGTCTCTCCAGCATCCGCTGGGAGGCGAAGAAAGGCCACGATTTCGTCTCCGAAGTTGACCGCGGCGCCGAGGCAGCAATTGCGACCGTCATCCATCGGCTTTTCCCGTCCGCGATGATTGTCGGCGAGGAGCTCTCGCCGGAGGCCGCGGCGGACGCCGAGCTCGCATTCGTCGTGGATCCTCTCGACGGAACGACGAATTTTCTACACGGGTATCCGGAGTACGCCGTCTCGATCGCCGCACTTTCAAACGGAGCGCTCCGCGCCGGCGCGGTGCTGAACGTTTCGTCGGGGGAGTTGTTCACTGCGTCCACCGGGGAAGGTGCTTATCTCAACGGCAAGCGCATACGCGTCTCGGCGATTGCCGACCCCGCACTTTCGCTAATAGGGACCGGTTTCCCTTTCAAGAAGCTCGAGCTGCTGCCCGGGTACCTGAAGCAGTTCGACCGCGTGACGCGCCACACCTCGGGAGTTCGCCGCGCCGGCTCCGCCGCTCTCGATCTCGCCGCGGTCGCCTGCGGGAGATTTGACGGCTTTTGGGAGCTGGACCTCGCCCCGTGGGACGTCGCCGCCGGGGTTCTCCTCGTCCGCGAGGCCGGGGGAGTCGTCACCGACTTAGCGGGAAAGGACGCGGAGATTAACTTTGGGCCATTCGTTGCCGGGAATCCGGCAATCCACCCGTGGTTATTGGACGCCGTTCGCAACGCCGTCTAGCATTCATCCATTCCATCGTCCCTAGTCCCTAGTCCCTAGTCCCTCGTCTTTTGGCCCCTCTCGTCGAATGCGTTCCGAATTTTTCCGAAGGCAGGCGCCCCGAAGTCGTCGCCGCCATTCGTGATTCCATTGCCGCCGTCGAAGGCGTCTCGGTTCTCGACGCCTCATCCGATGCGTCGCACAACCGCTCGGTAATCACTTTCGTCGCGCCGCTCGACCGCGCTGTCGAAGCGGCATTCGCCGGAATCCGCACCGCACTCGAGAACATCGATCTCACCTCGCACCAAGGCGAGCATCCGCGCATCGGCGCCGCCGACGTCGTGCCGTTCGTCCCGCTCGAGGGAACGGCGATCGACGATTGCATCAAGCTCGCCCGCGAGCTCGGCGCACGCGTCGGAAAAGAGCTGGAGATTCCCGTCTATCTGTACGAACGCGCGGCGACGCGGCCATCGCGCCAGAATCTCGCCGACGTCAGGCGCGGACAGTTCGAGGGATTGCGCAGCGAGATCGGCGTCAACGCCGAGCGCGATCCGGATTTCGGTCCGGCGCGCATTCATCCGACGTTCGGCGCGATCGCAATCGGCGCGCGCCCCTTTCTAGTCGCCTACAACATCTACTTGGGAGGCGCCGAGAATCTCCAGGTCGCGAAGGACATCGCCAAGGCAGTGCGCGGATCCTCCGGGGGATTTCCCTTCGTGAAAGCCCTCGGCCTTGAAGTGGACGGCCAGGCGCAAGTCTCGATGAATCTCGTGGACACCGAGCAGACTCCGCTGCACGTGGTGTTCGACGCTGTGAAGGCGAGAGCGCGCGATGCGGGCATTGATGTCACCTGGAGCGAGATCATCGGGCTCGTCCCGGAGCGTGTTCTGTTCGGCGCCGCGGCTCATCACCTGCAGCTTACGCACTTCACGGCTGATCAGGTTCTCGAACGAAAGGTTCGTGAAGCATCGAGCTCCGGCGAAAGCATCAGCGGTTTTATCGCGTCGGTAGCATCATCCGATCCGGTTCCAGGGGGAGGAAGCGTCGCTGCACACGCCGGAGCTCTCGCGGCGGCACTGGCGCAGATGGTCGCCGGCCTCACCGTCGGGAAAAAGAAATACGCCGCGGTTGACGCCGAGATGCGCGATGCCGCCACGCGGGCCGAAATTCTCACCGCGGAGCTCGCATCCCTCGTTCAGAAAGACGCCGACGCCTTCGCCGCCGTCTCGGCTGCGTATAAGCTGCCCAAGGAACCTGATGCCGCCGCAACGCAGCGAAGCGCGGCGATTCAGGATGCGCTCATCGGCGCGGCCAAGGTTCCGCTCGAAACCTGCCGCGCCTGCCGCGATGTGGCGAAGCTCGCCGCGATCGTCGCGTCGAAAGGGAATACGAACGCAGTCACCGATGCCGGAGTTTGCGCCCTGCTCGCCGAAGCGGGCTGCCGTGGCGCGAGCTACAACGTGCGCATCAA
>JBKJHG010000150.1:0-5588 GCA_046599115.1 Gemmatimonadaceae bacterium | reverse complement strand
GCCACGAATGAGTGCGTTGGCTTTCGTGGCAGCATTCAGCGCTACGAGATCGATATCCCCGTCGGCTACAGCGCGTCCAACAAGCAGCAGACAACTGCGACGCGGTCGCTCGAGCTGCGAGTTGATATCGAGATGATCGATCAGGTGAGCGGCAAGACGCTCTGGCAGAAGAAGGGAGCCCTCGCCTCCGTCTCATATCAGGAGGGCGGGGAACCGGCGGCGAGAAAGCGCGCCATCGATCAGATCGTGGATGAGCTGATAGAGGGAGCGCAGTCCCAGTGGTAGCGCGCCGCGGCGGAAGCACGCTCGGTTGCCTTTTTCCGTTGCTCGTCGCCGCGGTTGTTGCGTATGTCGGCAGCGATTTCGTGCAGGCGTACATTCGCAATTACCGCTTCAACGATGCGATGCGCCAGGAGGCGAACTTTTCCACTTCCGCAAACGATGAACAGATAATGTCCCACTTCCGGGCGCTGGCTGATTCGCTCCAGCTGCCTCAAAATGCCGGCGCCGTTCACATCAGCCACACGGGGGAAGGAACCGTGATCTGGAGCGACTACAGCGTCACCATCAAACTCCCGCTCAATCACGAAAAGACGATCGAGTTCCATCCTTCGTCCGAGAAGAGTTTCTGAACGTTCGCGATCCGGCTGGCAAGGTAATGACGCGCGGCGCCGCCGCTGCCTGGCGCGCGTCAGTGCGCGGCTCGCTCGTGCTCACGAACGGTGTCTTCGATCTGCTCCATCCCGGTCACATTGACATCCTCAACGCGGCGCGGTCCGAGGGCGACGCGCTTGTGGTTGGCATCAACAGCGACGATTCCGTGCGGAGGCTCAAGGGGCCGACGCGTCCGATTCGCGGGGAGGCCGACCGCGCTTTCGTCCTCGCGGCTCTTGAGTGCGTGGATGCGGTCGTCGTGTTCGATGAAGACACACCGCTCGAGTTAATCAACGCGATCCGTCCCGATGTGGTCGCCAAGGGCGGCGATTATACCGAGGCGACGATCGTCGGAGCCGCCGACGTGAAAGCGTGGGGCGGCCGCGTCGTCGTCGTCCCGCTCACCCCCGGACATTCCACAACTTCAATCATAGAGAAACTGAGTGTCAAAGACTGAACCGATCCCGCGCGCAGACCGTGCCGCCAACTCGCTCCGCCCGATTACGATCGAGCGTGGCGTCGCGCCGTACGCCGAGGGATCCTGCCTCATTTCGTTCGGCAACACTCGCGTGCTGTGCACGGCTTCGGTCGAAGACGGCGTCCCCGGCTGGAAGAAGGGCCGCGGCGAAGGCTGGCTCACCGCCGAGTACGCAATGCTTCCGCGCGCGACGCGCACCCGCAACTCTCGCGAGCGATCGCAGCTCGGCGGACGCACGCAGGAGATTCAGCGCCTCATCGGCCGCAGCGTTCGCGCAATGCTCGATGATTTCAAATTCGGCGAGTACACCGTCAAGCTTGACTGCGACGTGCTCCTCGCCGACGGAGGCACTCGTACCGCCGCGATCACCGGCGCGTCGGTTGCGATCGTGGACGCATTCGACTGGATGGTCAGCGCCGGCAAGCTTGTCGTCACCCCGATAAAGCGCCGTGTCGCCGCGGTGAGCGTCGGCATCATTGACGGCGAAGTGCGCCTCGATCTCGACTACGAAGAGGATGTCCGCGCCGAAGTTGATATGAACGTCGTGATGAGCTCCGCCGAACAGTTTGTCGAGGTGCAGGGTACCGGCGAGCACGGGACATTTGACCGAAAGCAGCTCGACGGCTTGCTCGATCTCGCCATCGCGGGTATCAAGGCGCTCGACGGAGAACAGGCCAAAGCGCTCGGCCGCTGATGTCGGGAAAGATCCTCCTCGCTAGCCGGAGCGAGGGGAAGCTCGCCGAGATGCGGGAGATATTCCGCGTGCTCGGCGTGCCGGTGACGGATCTGCGCGCACTCGGCATCCAAGAGGCGCCGGAGGAAGAACATCTCGAGGAGTTTCAGATTTTCGAGGAGAACGCCCTCGCGAAAGCGAGATACTTCTTCAAACGGTGCGGCGGCATTCCGACTATCGGCGATGATTCCGGCCTCGCGATCGATGCGCTCAACGGCGCGCCGGGGGTTTACACCAAGCGCTGGTCGGGGCGCACCGACATCTCAGGCCGCGAGCTCGATCGCGTGAACAACGAGAAGCTCGTCCGCGAGATGCGTCGGCTTGAAGCGGAGCAGGGAAGCGATTCACGCAGGGCGCAGTACGTTTCTGCCGCCGCGTTCGTGGATGGCGCGTACGAGATCGTCCGCCGAGGAGAAGTCGTCGGCGATGTCCTCGACCAGCCGCGTGGCTCAATGGGGTTCGGATACGACGCGTACTTTCACGCGCCCGAGCTTGGAGGCACGTTCGCCGAATCGAATCTCGCAGACACCGCGCGCCGAAGTCATCGCGGCAAGGCGATGACTGCGCTCGTCACAGCGTTGCGAGAGCGGGGAGCGTTGGCTGGATATTAACTCGCGCTCGTTGCATACGTAGTCATTTCATACTGGGCCGTTCCCACTGTTCGCGCGACTGCATACATTGGGTGAGAGACGGGAGAGGCCAGCTGGCGCTTTTGCGCGGGGCGCCCACCCTGTTGGAGGCGTGTGTGCCGAAGCAGCTGGAGAGGCGCCCGGTTGGAATCATCGGCGTCCCGATGGACTTGGGTTCGACCCGCCGGGGTGTGGATATGGGACCGTCCGCGATCCGCTTCGGCGGACTTCTCGAGCGGCTCGAGACCGTCGGTAACTCAGTCGAAGATCTCGGTGACGTCCCCGTTCCACGGCGGGAATCGCTTGCCGATCGGCCGGAGTCTGTATTCGCGGCCGTTGTCGAATCGTGCCGGTTTCTTGCTCGCCTCACCGCCGACGCCGTACGCCGCGGCATCATCCCGCTTGTCATCGGTGGCGATCACTCGCTCGCGGCCGGTTCCGTCGCCGGCGTGTCCGATGCCTATCGGGAGAAGGGGGAGAGTATTGGGCTCATCTGGCTCGACGCGCACGGCGATCTGCACACCCCCTCCTCCTCTGTCTCCGGGAACATTCACGGAATGCCACTCGCCCATCTGCTCGGGCGCGGTGATTCCCGGCTCGCTTCGATCGCCAGCGTGCAACCGGCCGTTCGCCCGGAGAACGTCGTACTCGTCGGAATCCGCGATTTGGATGCGGCCGAAAAAAAACACATTGACGAGTGGGGGATTGCCGCGTTTACGATGCGCGATGTTGACGAGGCCGGGCTTCGCGCAGTAATGACCAAGGCGATCGCGATTGCGTCGAATGGAACCGCCGGATTCTATCTGTCGGTAGACGCCGACTGGGTCGATCCGAGCGAAGCGCCGGGGGTGGGAACTCCGGTTCGGGGTGGGGCGACATTCCGTGAGGCGCACCTGGCGATGGAGCTCGCGCACGACAGCGGCGGCGTCTTGGCGATGGATTTCGTCGAGGTCAACCCGATTCTCGACACGATGAATCGCACCGGCGAGCTTGGCGCCGATCTCATCGCCAGCGCTTTTGGATTGCGCGTTCTCGCACGCGGAGTCACGCCCGCGTCAACAACCTTAACGGAGCTGGAGGCAAACAATGCTTGATACCAACTCGCGCGCGCCCGAGATCGATGCGGTCACCGAATCCCTCATCGAGACCGAAGAGGAATGGGGCGCCCATAATTACCATCCGCTCGACGTCGTCCTCACGAGAGGCGAAGGCGTTTGGGTCTACGACGCGGCGGGGAAAAAGTACCTCGATTGCCTCAGCTCCTACTCTGCCCTCAATCAGGGCCACTGTCATCCGCGAATCCTGCGCGCGATGACGGAGCAGGCGAAGCGCCTCACTCTCACTTCGCGCGCATTCCGCAACGATCAGCTCCCGGCATTCTGCGAGGAGCTCGGCGAGCTCTGCGGGATGGAAGCGGTGCTGCCGATGAACTCCGGAGCCGAGGCAGTGGAGACCGCGATCAAGGCGGCGCGCAGATGGGGATACCGCAACAAAAAAATTCCGGCAGATCGCGCCGAGATCATCGTGTTCGAGAACAACTTTCACGGTCGGACGACGACGATTGTCGGGTTCTCGTCGCAGCAAACGTATCGCGAGGGATTCGGCCCATTCGCGCCTGGATTTCGCATCGTGAAGTTCGGTGACGCCGGCGCGTTGCGCGCGGCGGTGAACGAGAACACCTGCGCCGTTTTGATCGAGCCGATCCAGTGCGAAGCGGGAGTGATCATTCCACCCGACGGGTATCTCCGCGAGGTGCGCGCGATCTGCAACGAGAGCAACGTGCTCCTCATCGCGGACGAGATTCAGACCGGACTCGGCAGGACAGGAACGCTGTTCGCCTGCGATCGCGAGTCAGTGGTCCCGGACGCTTACGTGTTGGGCAAGGCGCTGAGCGGCGGCTTTTATCCAGTCTCTGCCGTGGCCGCGAGGAAGGACGTGCTGGACGTATTCGAGCCCGGGTCGCACGGGAGCACCTTCGGTGGTAACCCGCTCGCGTGTGCGATTGCCCGCGAAGCGATTCGCATCATCGTCGATGAGGATCTCGCCGCCAACGCTGCTCGGCTAGGCGAGTGGTTTCTGGGTGAGCTTCGCGGACTGGAGAGTTCCGACGTGGTGGAGGTGCGGGGGCGCGGACTAATGATCGGCATCGAGCTCTCCCGCTCGGCGCGCCCATACTGTGAAGCGCTGGCCCAGCGGGGAGTTCTTTGCAAGGAGACGCACGATCGGGTCATTCGAATCGCGCCCCCGCTCATCGCCGTAAAGTCTGATCTGGAGTTCGCGCTTCGACAGATCCGGTCGACGCTCTCGTAATCGATTCGCGTTGCGCGCCGAGGGAAGAACTCGCTAACTTGCGTGACATTCGGGGCGTAGCGTAGCCCGGTATCGCGCCTGCTTTGGGAGCAGGAGGTCCCCGGTTCAAATCCGGGCGCCCCGACTTTGTAAACGAGCAATCTGATTGATTTTAGGTCGGGAGAGCTCTTGTAGTTTATTAAGCGGTCAAGCGCCCAAAAAAGCCCGGCCGCATCGCGACCGGGCTCCTTTTTTGGTTGCCTCAAAAAGTGCTAGAACATTACTCCGACCGTCACCGGCACGAAGCTGGTTGACCCGCCGGTCTCGCTGAAGCGGTTGTAGCGCGCCTCTCCGAAAACTGAGAAGCCAGTAAGCGGAATCTTGACGCCGCCGCCCGCGTTGAACCCCACGTGGCTCGACGAGCTGCTTCCCGCCGCGCTCGACGAAACGCGATAGTACCCGATTCCACCGATGAGATACGGCGTAATCCCCGGGCTGGGGAGGCTGTAAACGACGTTGCCCGAGAAATCGGCGATCTTCGCGTTCGTTTTCGACGGACAGGTATTTCCGACAAACTGCGCACAAGCAATCGATTTCACACTGAACTGATTGAACGCCGCGTCAAAGCGCAGCCCCATCGGGAAGCCGGTGGGATTGATGCCGACGGTTCCGGTGAGGTTATACCCGGTGCTGAAGGATTTTCCAAAATCGCTGAGCGGAATCGCTGCACCCCCGGCAAATCCGATCTCGACTGGCTTGAGGATCGTCGGCACCTGCGCCTTGGCGCTGCCTGCGGTTGCCATCG
>JBKJHG010000134.1:0-12221 GCA_046599115.1 Gemmatimonadaceae bacterium | reverse complement strand
CCAGACACCACGACGATGGCCGGCATTCAGAAGATGTTCGCCGGACCGTTCGCAAACGTGATGAACATCATCAAAGACTGGGGCGGACCGCCAAACTCCCGGCCGAACGACAGCACCGAGACGATTGTCGAGCTCAAGCCCGGTCGCTACATGCTCACTTGCTGGGTCATCGGAAAAGATCACAAACCGCACGCGATGGTGGGGATGATTTCAATGCTGGACGTAAAGGCGGCGACGGGTAAGACTGCCGCGCAGCCGGTCGAAGATCTCGTGCTGCACGCTTCGGATTACAAATTCGAGTGGAGCAAGCCGGTCACGCGCGGTCCCCATCTCGTTCGTTTCCAGAACGACGGGCCAGTGCAGGAGCACGACGTCCAGATTGTGAAGCTGAATCGCGGCCAGACGATGAAGACGATCCTCGCCTGGGCGCACAAGGGATTGGTCGGACCGCCGCCGGGAACTCTCGCTGGAGGATCGGTCGGCATCGACTTCGGCAGTCGCGACTGGTTCCCAATCGATCTTTCTCCGGGCCGTTACGCGATGTTCTGCTACGTCCCCGACAGGAAAGACAACAAGGAGCACATCCTCCACGGAATGTGGAAGGAGTTCACTGTTCGGTAAACGGCCACTACAAAATAAGACTACCAGCGGGCGGCTTAGAGTAGCACAGTCATCGGCAGCGGGCTTTTCCGGATAATTCGCTCGAATAGCCCGCAGCCGTTAGCCGGCTCGGCCGAAAGCCGCCTGCCGGTAGTCTTATTTTGCCGTTGCCGTTGCAGTAAACCCCGCCGCAATCCCAACCGCCTCACAAGCATTATCCCTTATCCTGTCAAACGCCCCGTCGTTGATCAGGTCCGGCGTTGCGATCCAAGTCAGCCCGCACGCGAGCACACGATCGTACGCCAGGTACGACGCAAGATTCGCCGTCGAGATTCCCCCCGACGGAAGCCAGCGCAGACCCCCGAACGGACCGTTCACGATCTTGAGAAAATTGACTCCGCCCAACGACTCGATCGGGTACACCTTCACAACCGAGAGTCCGCTCCGAACCGCCATCCCCATCTCCGTCGGCGTCGCCACTCCCGGATAAACCGGTATCGAATTCTCGAGACAGTAGTCCACAACCCCCTGATTGAAATCAGGCGCGATGCAGAACTGTCCGCCCGCCGAGCGAACGTCGCGCGCGTTGTCGGGCGTGAGAACTGTCCCCGCACCCACGACCAGGTCTGGACAATTCGCGGCAATCATCTCGATCGACTTCAGCGCCGCCGGTGTCCGCATCGTGACCTCCACCGACTTGATTCCGCCCTCGGCGAGAGCGCGTGCAGTGGGGATCGCGAGGTTGTAATCGTCAATCGTCACGACGACGTTGATGCGATGCTTGCGCAGGACTTCCTGCGGAGGATTGGTAGTTAAAGTGGCCGGCATATTTGTCGTATATTCAAAGGATGAATCTCAAACGGGTCGCGGTCGCGCTTCCCCTTATTCTCGTCGCCTCGGCGGGCTGCGACAAGATGGTGAAGGAAGTCTTCGCTCCCCCCGCAGTCTCTTTTCAGGGGGTGAGAATGGGAACGCTCTCCCTCACCGGCAGCACCCTCTACATCCAGCTCGGAATCCACAATCCCAACCGCTTCACCCTCTCCGCCACGCAAACCGATTACAAGCTGCTGGTGGACGATACTATAGTAGTGGGCAAGGGCCAGTCGAATGACACGCTCACCGTCGGTCCGCGCGATTCGGCCAGCGTGACCCTCCCGCTGGATCTCTCCTGGAAGGATCTCACCCGCGCCGGCGGAGGCGCACTCGCTGCCGGAGAGGTGAACTATCGCATCGTCGGTACGATCAGCGCCGCGACTCCGCTCGGGCCACACGACATTCCGCTAAACGCGAAGGGACGCTTCGTTCCCCTCAAGGCGAAATAATGTCAAACCCGCCGTGGAATCCACCCCCGCCGCCCCCGCTACCGCAACCTAAGCCAGAGCCACCTCCCCCCGTTCCGCTGGTGCGAAGTGGAGTCCCTCACTTCTTCCTCGGCGGAGGAACCGCGCTCGTCGCGGTAATGCTCCTCGCTCTGATCGGGTTCGGATACTGCAGCAGCAAGCTCGGCAATTTTTTTCCGAAGAACGAGACACGCGTCACCAACGAAGTCGTCATTCAGGAGATGCGCGCGGTGGCGAAGCTTGTCTCCAGCGAAGCGACTGTGCGCGACGTCGTCGTTTACGAGAATACCTGGTACGGTTCCACCAAGAGATCGATTGTCGTCGTGACGGGGAAACTTCTCGCCGGGATAGATCTCGCCGACCACCCCGACGTCAACATTGACGACAAGACGCACCGCATCACGATTCGTATTCCATCGGCGAAGCTGATCGCCGTCGAGATCACCGATATGAGGACGTTCGACGAGCGCGGCGGGTTGTGGAATCCGTTCAACGCCGAAGACCGCGACGCGATCCAACGCCAGGCAAGAACTCAGTTGATCGCGGCGGGAAACACGATGGCGATGATCCGCCACGCCAACGACAGCGCCATCGAGCTGCTCAAGACACTTCTGGCGAAAGACGGCTATTCCGTGGACGTCGGTATTCGCGGAGCACCGCCACCACTACCCCCTTACTAGCCGGGATCTCTACAGCCTATTCCCTGCTTACCAACGATTCGAGTCTGCCGAGCACTTCGTCAATTAGAGATGGCGGCAATACGCAGATACGTGAAAACCTTCTGGCACGCCAATCCGCGCTTCTTATCTGATCTGCCTGGACAGCGCCTGATACTGGCAGTCCCTCGGGTATGACCACATCGAACGGATATCCCTTCGTCCTGGATGTGACCGGACATAGAATGGCCAATCCGCTTTTCGCGTTGTACGCGCGAGGCGAGATGACGACCCCCGGCCGACGTCCCGACTGTTCGTGTCCCGCCTGCTCGTCAAATGTCCACCATATCGCGTCGCCGCGGTCGGGCACATAGCGTGGATTCGGACGGTCAGACGGAATCACCAAACTTCCTTGCCGACCGGTGAGCCCCAATCCACTGCCTTTGGCTTGTTGGAAGGAGTGATGCCCTTGAGAAGCTCTTCGAGCGTCCATTCCTTGGGGGCCGGGCTTATCACGATGGTGTTCCCCTGAATGGCAATATCGACTTCCGTCGCTTCCTTGATGTCCGCTTGCTCGGCGAATGCCTTCGGAATTCGAATGGCGAGACTGTTTCCCCAACGCTGAACGGTCGCTTTCATAGGCTGCTCGAAGTGAGTATATACATTGAAGATACTTACTATTTCGCACCCCTTCAACACGATCGTGCGCCAATCTCTTACGGCGCCCCTCCCGGCCCGACATCTTTGCTTCTCTCCCTGACGCAATCCGATGCGCAAACAGGCCAAACCCGCAGCGAAAAAAAAGTCGGTCAAACCGCCTGTTCCCGCCGACAGCTCGCGTCTCGCCCAGCGCCAGAGCGCCCTTCTCCGCCTCAGCTCGGCTATCGCCGAGGCGCAGCAGGAAGACGAGATTCTCGACCGCGTTGTCGGCGGACTCCACGACCCCGCACTCGGCTACGATTTTCTCGCGCTGTTCCTTCTCGATGATGCGACGGGCGATCGCATCCTCCACGCAAGCCGCGGCTGGAAGGACGTCCCGGATCACTGGCGCGTCGCAAAGGGAAAAGGGCTCAGCGATCGGGCGATGAAGGATGGCAAGCTCCACTACGCGCCGCAGGTGAATCGGGAGAAGGACTACGTCGCCTCGCTCAGCACCGGCAGCGAGCTCGACATCCCGCTCAAGATCGGCGATCGCATTATCGGCGTTCTCGTTGTCGAGAGCGCCAAGCCCGACGCATTCGGCAAAGAGGATTTCGAAATCCTCACCGCCGCTGCGAATCAGGCCAGCATCGCCATCGCGCGCGCGCGGCTGCTCATCAGCGAGCGCAAGCGCGCCGACGAACAGAAGGCGCTGCTCGAGACAATGGCCGATCTGTCGAGCGAGCGCGAGCTGTCGAAGCTCCTGCAAGCGACACTCAAGCGCGCGATAGATCTTCTCGCCGTCACCGGAGGTGAGCTCGCGATCTATGATGAGCAGACGCAGGAGTTGGTCATCGTCGCCAGCTACAACATCGGCAAGGATTCCACCGGCGTCCGCCTCAAGCTCGGTGAAGGGGCGATGGGAACCGTCGCCGAGACTCACGAGCCGGTGATCATCCGCGACTACGACAGTTGGGTCGGAAAGCCCACCGTCTACTCAGACGTGAAGATCTGGTCGGTGATGGCCGCTCCGCTTCTCATCGGCAATACTCTCGTTGGCGCGATGGCCAGCGTTCACTCCGACCCGAAGCGCATCTTCGGCGCGGATGATCTCCGACTGCTCAATCTCTTTACGCCGCAGGCGGCCGTCGCGATTCAGAACGCGCGACTGTACAACGATGCGCAGCGGCAGAAGCAGTACTTCGAGGCGGTCGTGCTCAACAGTCCAGTTGCGATCGTCACGCTGCGGCTCGACGGAATGATCACGTCGTTCAATCCTGCGTTCGAGAAGCTGTTCGGATATTCGCCCGACGAGGCAATCGGCAAGGATCTCGATTCGCTGCTGAATACCCCCGAGACTCTCGCCGAAGCGACGCAGTACACCGAGCAGGCGACGGAGCAGACCGCGCGCGGCATCGGCAAGCGCCGCCGCCGCGACGGAACCTTTCTCGACGTCGAGCTCGCCGGAGTTCCTGTTACCGTGGATGGCGAGCGAGTCGGGATTATGGCGCTCTACCACGACGTCACAGATCTCCTCCGCGCCAACGAGGAGGCGAAAGCCGCCAACAGCGCCAAGAGCCAGTTCCTCGCAAATATGAGCCACGAGCTGCGCACTCCGCTCAACGCGATCATCGGCTACAGCGAGATTCTCCAGGAGGAGGCTGCCGACGCCGGCCAGCAAAGCTTCATCCCCGATCTCGAGAAAATCCAATCGGCCGGCAAGCATCTTCTCACTCTGATCAACGACGTTCTCGATCTCTCCAAGATCGAAGCTGGCAAGATGGACATCTTTGCCGAAACGTTCGACATCAAGCCGATCGTTGATGAAGCCGTCACCACCATCAAGCCGGCCCTCGCAAAGAACGGCAACTCAATCGAAGTCCGCTGCCCAGGCGACATCGGCCATATGCACTCCGACATCGTCAAGGTACGGCAGATTCTTCTCAATCTCCTCTCCAACGCCAGCAAGTTCACCCAGAACGGCACCATTACGCTCGCCGTCGAGCGCGACAAGCCCGGCGATGACGCGACGATCGTCTTCCGCATCAGCGACACCGGGATCGGAATGACCGCCGACCAGATAGACAAATTGTTCGAAGCGTTCACGCAGGCCGAAGCATCCACGACGAGAACTTATGGTGGCACCGGACTCGGCTTGGCGCTAACCAGAAACTTCTCCCGCCTGCTCAACGGCGACGTTGCGGTTACGAGTGAGCGCGGAAAAGGCTCCACATTCACGATTCAGCTTCCCGCAACAGTGGAGTGATGTACGATGGCTAAGGCGCAGATCCCACCGATTACAAAGCTCGATGACGACGCCCGCAAGTCGGCGATGCTTCGTCTCACGACGCGCATTGCGGCAGCGCAAAGCCGGAAGGACATCTTCACCGGCCTCGCATTCGGGATGATGGATCACTGCTTCGGCTTCAGCGGTGTGGATGTCCGCCTGAAAGACGACGAAGAAAGTGTTGTCGAGGCCGGCGATATTTCCACCGACGCCGCGCGGTTCGCAACGCCATTCAACGTTGACGGATCTCTCGCCGGCCAAATCACCGTCGAGCGTCCGGCCGGCTCGGCCTTCGACGAAGTTGATCACGAGCTGCTCGGCATCGCCGCGTCCCACATCGGCGTCGCGGTCGCCCGCTCCGGATTCCTCGCATCGGAGCAGCGGCGCGCGCAGGAGCAGCAGGCACTGCTCGACACGCTCGCCGATCTCTCCGGACATCTCGAGCTGTCGCAGCTTCTCCAAGCGGTGCTCCAGCGCGCTATCACTCTGCTCGGCGTCACTGGTGGCGAGCTCGCGATTCTCGATCAGCAGGCCAACGAGATGGTGATGGTAGCGAGCCTCAACCTCGGCACTGATTCCACCGGTCTCCGAATGAGACTCGGCGAAGGCGCGATGGGCCTCGTCGGCCAAACCCACGAACCGCTCATCATCCCCGACTACGGATCGTGGGCAGGCAAGTCAGGCAAGTACGAGGAGAGCAGCGTCTTCGCGGTCATGGTCGCGCCCCTTCTCATCGGCAAGCGCCTCGTCGGCGCGATCGCCAGCGTTCACTCCGATCCCGGACGGAAGTTCGGACCTGACGATCTCCGCCTCCTCGAGATGTTCGCGCCGCAGGCCGCGATCGCGATCGAGAACGCGCGCCTGTTCACCGAAGCGCGAAGACGCTCCGAGGAGCAGACCGCGCTGCTCGAGACCCTGTCCGCTCTTTCCGGCGAGCTCGAGCTGGCAAAGGTTCTCGACGCCGTTCTCAACCGCGCCGTCTCCCTGCTCGGCGTCACCGGCGGCGAGCTTGCGATCTACGAGGAGGACAAGAAGGAACTCGTCATCGTAGCCAGCCACAATCTCGGTGACAATTCGCTTGGCACTCGCATGAAAATCGGCGAGGGCGCGATGGGCCGCGTCGCGCGAACGCGTGAGCCGCTGATGATCCCGCACTATCAGGAATGGGCGGGGCGCTCCGGCAAATACGTGAGCGAAGCGTTCCAATCGGTTCTCGCCGCACCGCTGATGATGGCCAACCGCCTCGTCGGAGTGATTGGCGCTGTCCATTCGGATCCGCGACACTCTTTCGGCGATGAAGGGCTGCGCCTGATCAATCTCTTCGCATCGCAGGCAGCGGTCGCGATCGAGAACGCGCGACTGTTCACCTCCGAGAGGAAACGCGCCGAAGAACAGCAGGCGCTGCTCGACACGCTCTCCGATCTCTCCGGCGAAATCGAGCTCTCGAAAGTGCTCAACGCCGTGCTCAACCGCGCCACCAAGCTGCTCGGCGTCACCGGCGGCGAGCTGGCGACGTACGATCACAGCAAGAAAGAGCTGCGCATCGCCTCGAGCCTCAATATGGGAGTTGACTCGACGGGCACACGAATGCGCCTCGGCGAGGGCGCGATGGGGTACGTCGCCCAAACGCACGAGCCGCTCATCATCCCCAACTATCAGGAATGGAGCGGGCGGTCGGCGAAGTACGTACAGTCCACCGTTCACTCGGTGATGGCTGTTCCCCTACTCATCGGCGCGCGGCTCGTCGGCGCCATCGCCAGCGTGCATTCCGATCCAAATCGGACTCTCGGTGACGAGGATCTTCGGCTGCTCCAACTGTTCGCGCCACAGGCGGCGATCGCAATCGAGAACGCGCGGCTGTATGAGGCGGCACAGCAGCAGTTCGAAGCGCTCGTGCTCAACAACCCCGTCGCTATCGCGAACGTTGACCTAGAATTCAACATCAGCTCCGCGAATCCCGCCTTCGAGCAGCTCTTCGGCTACACCCAGGCGGAGATACTCGGCAAGAACCTCGATGATCTCGTCACCACAGCCGAGCAGCGCGCTGACGCACGACAGCACACCGACATCGGTAAAGCAGGCCAGGTATCGCGCGGAATGGGACAGCGCCGGCGCAAGGACGGCACGCTCATCGATGTCGAGCACTTCACGATTCCTGTCATCGTTGCTGGAGAGCGCGTTGGCGTGATGGCGCTCTACCACGACGTCGGCGATCTCCTCGACGCAAGGCGCGCCGCCGAGACCGCGAGCAAGTCCAAGAGCCAGTTCCTGGCAAATATGAGTCACGAGCTGCGCACTCCGCTCAATGCCATCATCGGCTACAGCGAGATGCTGCAGGAGCAGGTCGAGGAGGATGGATCCAACCAGTACGTTCCCGATCTCGAGAAAATCCGCTCAGCCGGCCGCCATCTCCTCTCGCTCATCAACGACGTTCTCGATCTCTCCAAGGTCGAGGCCGGAAAGATGGAGCTGTTCGTCGAGGAATTCGCGATCGCCGATATGGTCCGTGATGTATCCACGACCGTTCAGCCGCTCATCGAGAAGAACGGCAACAAGCTGGTACTCAAGCTCGACAAGAAGATCGGCGCCGCGCGCGCCGACGTAACGAAGATGCGCCAGATCCTTTTCAATCTTCTCAGCAATGCCAGCAAGTTTACGCGCGAGGGTGAAATCCGCCTCACCGTGAAGCGCGACGCAGAGAAGCTCGTTTACGAGGTGCGCGACTCCGGGATCGGAATGACACCCGAGCAGTCGGGCAGACTGTTCTCCGCCTTCGCCCAAGCCGATTCCTCGACGAGCAAGCATTTCGGCGGCACCGGACTCGGCCTCGCCATCAGCCGCGAATTCTGCCGGTTGATGGGCGGTGACATCACCGTCACGAGCGAGCCGGGCAAGGGATCCACATTCACCGCCACCGTGCTCGCGGAAGTCGCCGACGTCACCGATCCGGTGACGGAGAGCGCAGAGATCGCGGCGCGCATCACCGGTGCAGACGCTGCCGGCGGCCTTGTGCTCGTCATTGATGACGATCCCGCATCGCGCGATCTGGTGATGCGCCACCTCACCCGCGCCGGCTATCGCACTCACGGCGCCGCCGGGGGCGCCAGCGGTCTCAAGCTCGCGCGCGAACTCAAGCCAGCGGCCATCACGCTCGATGTGCTGATGCCCGATATGGACGGATGGGCAGTGCTGTCCGCTCTCAAGTCAGATCCGGAACTCGCCGACATCCCCGTCATAATGGCGACGATCCTCGATGAGAAACCGCTCAGTCTCGCACTCGGCGCCTCCGATTACATCACCAAGCCGATTGACCGCGACCGCCTCACCGCGCTGATGCGCCGCTACGCGTCGTCGGCCGACTCGCGCGTTCTCATCGTCGAGGATGACAATGCGACGCGCGAGATGATGATGCGTATGCTGCGCAAGGAAGGATGGACCGCAGTCGAGGCGGAGAACGGCCGCGTCGCGCTCGACCGGGTCGCGGAGAAGATGCCGTCGGTGATCCTGCTCGACCTGATGATGCCGGAGATGGACGGCTTCGCCTTCCTTTCCGCTCTACGCGAGAGCGCGAACGGGCAGAATGTTCCCGTGATCGTCGTCAGCGCGATGGATCTCTCCGAGGAGGACCGCCGCCGCCTCAGCGGCGGAGTGCAGCAGATTCTCCGGAAAGGCTCATATTCCCCTGAGATATTGTTGGAAGAGCTTCGCGGCGCACTCAAGGCAGCTCCATCGCAACTCACAAGCTGAGGTTATTCGTTAATGGCTAAGATCCTGTTGGTCGAGGACAACGAGATGAATCGCGACATGCTCTCGCGCCGTCTCACTCGGCGCGGTTACGAGGTCATCGTCGCGCTCGACGGTCAGGAAGGAATCGACAAGGCCCGCGAGATCAGGCCCGATTTGATTCTGATGGATATGAGCCTGCCGGTGAAAGACGGTTGGGTGGCGACGAAGGAGCTGAAGTCCGACCCGGTGATGAAGCCGATACCGATCATTGGCCTCAGCGCGCACGCGATGTCGGGGGATCACGAGAAGGCAATCGAAGCCGGCTGCGACGACTACGACACCAAGCCGGTGGAGATCGACCGGCTGCTCGCAAAGATTCAGGCACTCCTCCCGTCCTGATGAAGCAGCCGTGACACAGGTATCGGATCTCCGGCACGAGCTGCGCACGCCGATCAACCAGATTGTCGGCTACTGCGAGATGCTGCTCGAGGATGCGAACGACGCCGGCAATGGCGCGCGCGCCGAGCCTCTCACCGCGGCGTTGGCAGCTGTGCGTGAAGCGCTGTCAATGATAGACTCCGCGCTCCCTCCCGAGCTGACAGAGTTCGACGCCGAGCGCATCGGGAAGCTCTATGATTCGCTGCACTCGCCGCAGTCGCGCATCAGCAACGCGATGTACGACCTGCTCCACGAAGAGATCGCCCGCGATGAAGCTCCATTTATCGCTGATGTTTGCCGAGTTCGCGACGCTGCGGAGCGAATGCTGCCGTCCGATCGCCGCCGCGCCGAGCCAACATCTATGTTTCCGGTACCAGAAGCGATTCGCGCCACCGGTTCGGTGAACATCGCCGAGTCGAGGCGTGTCGCCCGCGTGCTGGTGGTTGACGACATCGAGGAAAACCGCGGTGTGCTGAAGCGGCGCCTCGAGCGCGAGGGGCACGTCGTTGTCTGCGCCGAGAATGGGAAGCGCGCGCTGGAGATGGTGTCACGCGAACAGTTCGACATCGTGCTTCTCGACGTGATGATGCCGGAGATGGACGGCTACGAGACGCTCGATCGTCTCAAGTCAGCCCCGTCGTCGCGCGACATCCCCGTGATAATGATCTCCGCGCTCGACGACATCGCCAGCATCGTGCGCTGCATCGAGAGAGGCGCAGAGGATTACCTGCCGAAGCCGTTCGATCCGGTTTTGCTCCGCGCACGCATCAGCGCCTGCCTCGACCGCAAGGAGATGCGCGAGCGCGAGCGTGCGTATCTCGCCGACGTCACGCGTCTCACCGCCGCGGCTACTGCGATGGAGCGCGGAGAGTACACCTCCGGCGCGCTCGGGGCGATCGCCAAGCGCGCCGACGAGCTCGGCACGCTGGCGCGAGTGTTCGACTCTATGGCGGCGGGAATCAAGGAGCGCGAGTCGCGACTGCGCGGCCAGGTCGAAACACTTCGCCGCGAGATCTCGGCTGCCGGCGGCGAGGATGAGCTGATGAGCGTTACCGGGGAGATGCCCCTTCCCCTCGGCGAGACTTTCGGCGGACGCTACCGCATCGAGCGCGTGCTCGGCCGCGGTGGTATGGGCATCGTCTACCTCGCGTCGGACTCCGAGCTGGATGAGAAAGTCGCCATCAAGACTATCCGCTCCGATCTGGTTACTGCCGATGAGAGCACGATGGAGCGGTTTCGTAACGAAATCAGGCTGGCGCGAAAGGTGACCAGCCGCAACATCGTCCGCACCCACGATTTCGGAAAAGTGGATGACGTTTACTTCGTGACGATGGAGTACGTGCAGGGGATGACACTGCGCGCGCTGCTCGATTCGCGGAAGCGGCTCGACACCGATGCGACGCTGGCAATCGCGCGCCAGCTCGCCGACGCGCTGGAGTGCGCGCACGAGCAAGGCATCATCCATCGCGATCTCAAGCCGGAGAACCTTCTCCTCGATGCGTCGGGAACGCTCAAGGTGATGGACTTCGGCGTCGCGCGACTCGCTGAGCGAACGAATACGCTGACTCAGGCCGGGATGGTTGTGGGAACTCCGACCTATATGGCGCCGGAGCAGCTCCTTTCCGAGGAGATCGATGCGCGCAGTGATCTGTACTCGGTTGGCGTCATACTATATGAGTGTCTCACCGGTAAACCGCCGTTCGAGGCGAAGAGTGCGATATCGTTGATCGCGAAGGTGCTGAACGAGACCGCGGTGGCGCCGGAGGTGGTGAAGCCCGACGTATCGCACTCGATATCGGAGCTGGTGATGAGATTGCTGGCGAAGAATCCGCTCGAGCGGGCGCAGAGCGCGAAGGCGCTGAACGAGGGGTTGGCGACGGCCGGATAACTGCAACTACAACTGCGAGGAGAACGGGACTCCAGACTGTAGTCTGATAGTCTGGAGTCTGTAGTCACAACTCGGTGACTTCACTCTCTCCAATCGGACATCGTACCAGCGGGTCGTCCGCCGGGAAAGTCACCGAGCAGTTGACTAACGACTCCTGCAGACTTCAGTTCGACTGAAGTCTGGCGTCCAGTTCAGTTCGCAGTTGCTCCCCGTTCGGTTCGCAGTTCAATTCGCAGCAGCTAATCTCTCGTGAACATTCATCCCTATCCGCCACGATGACCGACCCGGAACTCTCCCACCTCGGCAAAACCGCGCTCAAGGTTCTCATTCCGCTCGTTGGAATCGTCCTCGTCCTTCTCGTCGCCAAGAGACGCAAGCTTTCACTCCACGACGACGTGGGGCTCCGCCCTGCCCCCATCGGCAACGGTGCGCTCTGGGTGCTCGCCGCGATCGCTTGGATGCTAGGCACGAATTATTTCATGAACTGGCGCGGGCCCTGGGACTTTACCGTCTGGCAGAACGCCCCTTGGTACATTGACGCGCTGCGCATACTCGGCGTCGGCTTGCTCGGCCCGATAATGGAAGAGCTCGTCTTCCGCGGATTGTTCTTCGGCTACCTCGGCCGCACCAAGCTCGACGTGCGGATC
>JBKJHG010000162.1:0-18800 GCA_046599115.1 Gemmatimonadaceae bacterium | reverse complement strand
GACAATTTCAACTGCCATTCGCTTGAGGGTCCGCTCGACGCCGCGGCAATCGGGAACTACGGACGCCTTGCCGGGCATTCTGGATAAAACTGGTCGTTAAGAAGGGTTGGTGGAAGGAGCGGGGGGCAGTCGGTATAACTAGTAACTAGTAACTAGTAAATAGGGGGAGTTCCGACGATGCACGGGACTCCGCTCCCACGCCCGGTACCGTCACGATTTACTAGTCACTAGTTACTCATTGTTGTTCCTGATCTCCGCCCCGCCTTTCTGCTCCACCATTCGCACGGCTTCGACGTGATCAACTTCCTCACCAAGTAGCCGGTGAGCCTCGTTTGTAAGACGCGCCGTGAGCTCGATGATTGGCGCCTCGACGCCGACGCTTTTCGTTAGACGGGCAGCGATGTCCACATCCTTGTCGAGCAGGGCGAGACGAAAGGTGCGTGGAAACTCGCGCGTAAGGGCGCGCGTGGGAATCAGATTCTCCGAGCTGTTCGACCTTCCGCTCGATGCGTTGATCACGTCGAGAGCGACTGCTGGATTCACCCCCGCTTTTGCCGCCGCGACGAGCGCCTCCGCCGTAGCGAGGATGTGAACTGCGAGCAGCGCCTGATTGACCGCCTTGACGGTGTGTCCCGCTCCCACCGGCCCGCAGTAAACGATCTTCTTTCCGAATGTCTCGATCACCGGCTTTACGCGCGCGAACGCGTCTTCGCTTCCCCCGCACATCACCGTCAATCTCGCTTCGATGGCGGCGATCGTCCCGCCGCTCACGGGTGCGTCAACAAAATCCACTCCCCTTGGAGCGAGCTCGGCGCTGATATCCCGGGATGTCTCCGGATCGCCGGACGTGCAATCGAGGAGGATCGATCCCCGCTTGAGATTCGCCAACATCCCGTCGCTGCGATGAAGCAGCTCCTCCACTTCGACCGATGACGGAAGGCAGGTGATCACTATATCGCAATCCTTCACCGCATCGGCGGGCGAACCAGCGGCCGTGACTCCGGCGTGGGAAGCCGCGAAATCGCGTGCCTTTTCCGCCGTCCTGTTCCAGACGACAAGAGTGTTGCCGGTCGAAGCGATGTGATGGGCCATCGGCTTCCCGATGTCGCCGAGACCCAGAAACGCGATTCTCACCGCACCGCCCTCATCGCACCGCCCGCATCGCGTGATCCCAGACGATGCGCGAAATGTCGGCGCTGAGTTTTCCGGAATCGGTGGAGCTCTGAATGCCGCGTGTCATTATCACCAGCACATAGGGTTTTCTTCCCGGGGGATACACGATCGCCGCATCGTGCGCCACTGCGGTAATCTCGCCGGTCTTGTGGCCGACTCTCGTGCCGGGCGGAAGTCCGGCCGGGATGCGGTCGTTGAACTCATCGGCGAGAAGATGCTCGCGCATCGCGGCTGTCGCCGCCGCGTCGGCAGCGCGTCCCGTCTCGATCGCGGTGAGCACCGTCGCCAGGTCTCGCGCAGTCGTGGTGTTGATCATTCCCGCGTCAAACGCTTTGATGTCCTGCACGCCACGCAGAACCGCCGTCCTGTTCGCGCCGAGCGCGCGGAGGGTGGCGTTCACCTGAGCCGGGCCGGCGAGCGAGATGAGAATGTTGGTGGCGAGGTTACTGGATCGGGTGATCATCAGGTGAATGAGCCGCCGGATGGGCACGCGGTTCCCCGCTTCCTTGTAGAGGGTGCTGTCGCCATCCTCACCCGGCACCAGCTCAAATGGCGAGCCGTCTACCGCCGAGGCGAAATGATTGACCACCATCAGCCCCTGGTCGAGCGAGAAACCGCCCGCCGAGGCGCGGCGGTAGAGCTCGAGCATCACCGGCACTTTCATCGTGCTCGCGGCGTGCATCACAGTGTCGGCATTGATGAAGAGCGAGTCGCCGTTCGCGAGATCCACGTACGCGACCGCGATCTGTCCGCCCGGCCCGGCGGCGATGCGCGCTTCCACCTTCTGCGACAGCGACGAGTCGGCGGCGAAGGGCTGCACCGCTTGGGCGCGAGCCGTAGACGCGGCAGCGAAGGCGAAGCAGACGAGCGGATGGAATCTCATCGGTCAAACCTACTCAAGAACTGGGCTATTATGTCGGTCCCGAAGTAACAGCGAGCCCACTACCACAGTTATCAGAGCGACCACAATCGGGAACGCCAATCCGGCGTAGATGTTCCCCGTCTTCGCCACCAGCGCCGTCGCGATTATCGGGAGGAACCCGCCGAACCAGCCGTTGCCAAAGTGGTATGGCAGCGACATCGATGTGTACCGTATCCGCGCCGGAAACGCTTCGACGAGGAACGCCGCGATTGGTCCATACACCATCGTCACGAACACCACCTGGACGAAAACCAGGAGAGTCAACATCACCGGGTTCACCGGCGCCGAGTAGGCTTTCATCGCGTGATAAATCGGCACATACAGAAGCGCCGCGAGAAGATTCCCCGTCAGCATTATCTTCTTCCGGCCGATCCGGTCGGAAAGACTCCCGAACACAACGAACAGGGGCGCACCGGCCAGCAGCGCGACGGCGACGCAGACATACGAAGTAACGAGCGGTACCTTGAGCACCGTCTGGAGGAAGAGAAGCGCATAGAACTGGCCGGTGTACCACACCACCGCCTGCCCCGCTGCTGCTCCGAAGAGGACGGTAAAAAAGATTTTCCAGCTGGCTGCCGTCCCAAAGCTGTCACGGATTGGCGCCTTTGATGTCTGCCCCGCCGCCTTGAGCTGCGCGAACACCGGCGACTCGCTCAGCTTCATCCTCACATAGTAGGAGATGGCAAGCATCAGCAGCGACAACACGAAAGGAATTCGCCATCCCCATTCCTTGAACGCCACTTCACCGAGCATCCCGCGGACAATCAGAATTACCGCCAGTGAGACAAACAGCCCGAGCGTCGCCGTCGTCTGAATGAAGCTCGTGTAGTAGCCCCGCTTCCCATCCGGCGCGTGCTCGGCCACATATATCGCCGCCCCGCCGTACTCGCCGCCGAGCGCGAGACCCTGGAGGAGGCGAAGAAGGACGAGGATGATCGGTGCCGCCATCCCGATGGATTTGTAGCCGGGAAGAAATCCAATCGCCGCCGTCGAGCCTCCCATTATGAGCAGCGTCGTCACGAAGGTGACCTTCCTCCCCGTGAGATCTCCCATTCGCCCGAATACGAGCGCGCCGAACGGCCGCACCGCGAATCCGACGGCGAACGTCGCCAGAGTCTTGAGGAAGCTCGCGGTTGGATCGCCCTCGGGATAAAACTGCGTGGCGATGATCGTGGCGAGACTTCCGAAAATGTAAAAGTCGTACCACTCGATCATCGTCCCGACCGACGATGCGCTGATCACCTTCCAAATGGACGACTGCTTTTGATCGGTCATCGTTGTCCTCGGCGTGTGTGATTTCAAGGCTTCAGCGGATCCAACCAGCGGCACGGTACTTCAGCGTTCCCGCCATTTCGTATACCCAGTTGCGGAACGCGTTCACCCGGTCGCCCGGGTCGGTAAGCTGGCGAAGCGGGAACTCCCTAGCCGCGCTCGGCACGCACGTGACGCGAAAGCCGACGCGCTCGAAGGTCGCGCACGCCCGCCGAGTATGTAGCGGCGACGTCACCACTGCGACACGCGTCCACCCGCGCGGCGCGGCCAGCGCTTTCATCTTCTGCGCTTCGTCGCGTGTGCTCGCCGCAGAATCAATGTAGAACACCTGCGCCGTCACACCGGTGAGCTTGAGCAGGGCGGCTTGGTCCGCGGCGTCGCCAACTGCAGGCGCTCCGCCGGATGAAATGCTCTCCCGGGAAGCCAGGAGATTCTCGGCCACCCCGGCGCGCACAAGTTCGGTTCCCCTCAACAGTCGCGACAACGTCTCGGACTGCATCAATCCGTCGCGTGTTATCCCGCCGGAAAGAACGAACACGGCGTCGAGTTTCGCGGAAGGTATTGTGTCGGCGCGAACGAACGGACGGACCATACCGGGAACGACCGGAGTGTAGGCCACAATGAGCAGCAGCGAAGTGAGTCCTCCACAGATCCACCACAGCACTGGGCGTCCCCGCGTCATTCCGATAAGTGCGCCGACGACCAGTCCGGGCACTACGAGGCTGCCGGTCTTTAGAGCACCGGAGACGCCAACCTCAGCAAGCAGGAGCGCGATGAAAGCCCCGAGCAGCGCCCCTGTGAAAACCGCACCAGCGCGCGGCGAGCGCAACGCGTTCAAGTGCCCGCGCCCGGTTCTGAGATCTCCCTCCAGTGGCCGCTGAAAAGGCGGCGCAGTGCGCGAATCACGCGCCGCACGAGAAGCATCAGCATCACGAGGAGCAACAGCGCCAGTGAAAGAGTCAGATACGGGTGATGCCAGATGCTGATCGCGATCGACGCAATCGTGGCGAGCTCGGCGAAGTTCGCCACCGCATTTGTGACCGGCTCAGGCGACGCGTCAACCGCGTAGCGAAGCCCGAGCTTCGTGCCGTGCGTCGTGACAGCGAGTCCGCCGCCAAGCAGCGCGGCCGGCACGAGCAGCGCGGGATCTAGGTGATAAACCGTCGCTGCTGCGAGCACGGCAGCGGCGGGAGGGCGAACGATGCTTTGGAACGTCTCCCAAACGCTGGCAAGTCCGGGCACGAGAGTAATGACGAACTCGACGAGATAGATCCCCGCCGCGAGTGCGATGATCCACCAGTGGCCGACCACGTCGAGCCCCGCCGGGAGCTGCGCGATCCATCCTTCACGCTCGGCGATGCCGAGCACTGCAATCGTCGCCGGGACGTTGATGCCCGCGGCGAAGGAAACTCCGAGCGCTTCGGCGAGCGCGGTGCCGGAGCTCATCGCTTCGCCGCGCGCGCCGCGGCGACGATTGCCTTCACGTCACTCATCAGCTCGGGGACGTGATAAGGAATGCCGTCCTTGATCGTCCATTCGATTCCGCCGGAGTGAACGACCGCTCCGTTGCTGATCTGATCCACCCCGGTCGGATACAGAACCTTGAGATCTTCGAGCGGATTCCCATTCACGACGATCAGATCGGCGAGATACCCACGCTTTACTCTGCCGAGCTCGTTTTCAACGCCGAGTATGCGCGCGTTGTTCTGCGTCGCGTGCTGGATGACTTTGATCGTGCTGAACCCCGCTTCCTGCTGGAGCTCCATTTCGCGGATGGTGCCGAACCCGTACAACTGGTAAATGAACCCCGCGTCGTCTCCAACGCCGATTAGTCCGCCCTTTTGCTCGAACTCACGGAGCGCCGCCATCCAGATGCGGTAATTCTCCTTCCAGAACGATTCGTCGGTAGATGTCCATCCGATGAAATACGAGCCGTGATTTGCGGGATTGGGGCGGAAATATTCCTCCAGCGTCGGGTGCAGATAATCCTTGAACCACGGCTGCGTCTGCGCGCGCTGCAGATCACGGCTCGCTTCATAGATGTCCAGCGTTGGAACCCACGCCACGTGCGCGGCGATCATCCCTTCGAGAACCTTCGTCAGCTGCGCGGTGTCCGCTTCGCGCCATATGCGACCGGCGTAGCGGAACCGATCCACCTCGTTGCGATAATTGTAGTTCGACGGAAAGTGCTGGACTCCGTCGGCGAACGCCGCGTCCGGGATTCCGTACCAGTGCTCGATGCTCGTAGTGCCGAGTCGGATGTCGTCCCACGCATTAGCGTCTTGCACGCCGACGTGATGCGCGACGCGGAGATTCACCTTGTGCGCCTCGTCCTCGGCGGCCTCGAGTACTTCGCGGTCCACATCTATGATTTTGATTCCGTCAACACCCATCGCCTTGAGATCGCGCACGCGCTGGCGCGTCTCCGCCGGGCTCTGCGGCGCGGGGGGATTGGAGAGACGTCCGTAGACGTAGATGCGGGGCGCGACGACTTCGCCGAGCCGGCTCCGCTCGCGCATCGCGAGAACATTGCGCGTGTCGTCGGCGCCGACTTCGCGAACGGTAGTGATGCCGCAGGAGAGCCAGAGTTTTAGCTCGTAGTCATACGGCTGCGGAATGCCGCCGCGCTCGTCCTGCAGATGTCCGTGCGCGTTGATGATTCCCGGGAGGACATACTTTCCGGTGGCGTCGATTTCGGCGTCACCCGTTGGACGATTCCCATCCGTTCGCAACGATCTCGGGTCGAGCGGGACCATCTGCGCGATGCGATGGTTCTCGATTACGATGTCGTACGGGCCGGAAGCAGGCGTTCCGTTTCCGCTCACGACCATCGCGTTCCGGATGACGAGCCGGGTTGCGCGCACCCCACTTTTCGGCGCAGCCTGCGCTGAGGCGGGTGAGGACGATCCAGTGATGATAACTGCGACGGCGAAGAGTGAAACGGCGTGTCGTGTCATCGTTACCCGCTCAACAGCGGAAGAGGGCCCCGGTGAGGGCCCTCTTCCTGGTGATTGACTGTGTTGAGAGCTATGGACGCGTGATTGCTACGGGAGTGGCGTGCACGTGCAGATTGTGATTGATGCGAATTCCGTAAATGCCGTCGGTTGGCATATCAGTCTTCGGGAGAGCGGCGACAGCCTTGCCGTTCACGAGAAAGTGCACCCAGTCACCGGCGACACGCATCGAAAGAGTGTACGTGCCCTTTCCATTCGCGTCCGCCATTGGCACGGCGGCGCTCTTCTGCCACGCCAGGCGACCGGTGAGAACGTCTCCCTTTCTCGTCTGGGCAAATGCTTCGCCGGAGCCGCGCACCAGAAAGTACAGGTAGCTCTGGTTCGGCCCTTCGAGATCGCGGCCGCCGATGAAGAGTCCGTATGACTCGGGATGCTTCGGCGTTTCCAATTGATCAAACGTCGCCGAAACTGTGTAGTTCCCCGTCGCCTTGTTTTTCGGGTTCCAGAGAATGTGCGCTGGCCCGGTGGTGACTTCCCAACCTGTGCCTGACTTCGCGTACTTCGCCTCGGACAGCTTCTGTGTCGGGCGGTCGGTGCGGCCGAAGTAACCGAGCGGCACCCCGGTGCCCCCGATGGCGGCGATGTCTGAGTCCTTCTCCTTCATCATTTTCGCGGGCGATGGCTTGGTCTTGGTCTTCTTGGTCTTCGCCTGCGCGTCAGCGCTTCCGGCGACGAGTGCCGTTCCGAGCGCGACCGCCGCGATCAGTTTGAATCGAGAATGCATTGTTCCTCCGAATTGCGTGTGTGAATGCCGAAAATATAGAGCGTGAGAGGACAACTTGAGAGGACGGTTTGAGCGGAATCGAGGCTTCAGGCCGCGTCAGAGGTGAGACAGTCGGGAGCGTCGTACAGTGGATTGTTGACGCGCCGGGACACAACCACCGACTCCAGCTCATCATCGTGGGGGTATGGCGCGGCAGCAAGAACACCCGCGACCGCCGCCGGATCTGTCAGCTCTGGGTCGAGCCAGCGGTCGTACGAAGATGGCGGGAGCAGGTATGCCATACGATGGTGGAAGCGGGAGTACCATTTGTCGGACGGCCCGATGACGACGGAGCAGGAGTAGAGCTCGTCGTCGGGAGAGCCATCGCCGCGCCACTCGCTCCACAGCCCCGCCATCGCGAAAGAACCTCCGTCGCGGCGGCGTATCAAGTGCGGGGTCTTGGCGCCCTTCACACCCGTCCACTCGATGATCCCGTCTACGACAACGAGACAGCGCTGGCGGCGCCAGGCACCGCGAAAGCTCGGCGCGTCAGCGACGCGTTCGATCTTGGCGTTGAATGTCGAATATTGCCGGTCGAACTCTTCTACCCGTTCGCGTGACTTGATATGACCGGGGATGAAGTTCCAATGCATTACGCGGAGGACTCGCTCGCCGGATTCCGGATCCACGTGAACCACCGGAATGTTTTCCCGCGGATTCAGGTTGAATCGCGGCTTCCACTCGGTGGGAATGAAGCGCTTGCTGAAACCATAGAAGCGCTGTTCGATCCCCTCAGGGTCAACTACCGTCGCTCGTCCACACATATAGAAACGCTATCGCCCGTGCATCCATAGGGCTAGGCTATGACGACGCGAGGTTCGCCGGAAGGAGAGTCACGCTGACGGATCGTCGCCGGCGCCAATCCTTCGGCCCGGAGCATCCACGACCGGAAGAGCATCCGCCAACTTCAGCGCGCGAGCAGCCCCTGCCTTCTCTTCGGGCGATAACTCCGCGGCGCCCGCGCCATCGGCGGCATACAGCCCGTGCTTGAAGCAGAAGCCCATCACCAGTGCCCGCCTCGCTTCGGCAAACGCCGCGCGATAAACCTCCCACGCGATCAGTAGCGCGGCGCTCTCCGCTGGCGTGACGTCAACGCCAACCTCGACGTCGCTCCCGCGGCGCCAAACCTTTCGCTCGATCCCGAATAGCTTCGCAATCAGCTGCGACAGAACGGCGCGCTCCTCCCCGTCCGCAGCCGGAAGCCACGCGCACTCCCGAGGGTGATCGAGCGCGCCCTCGAGATCTGCCATCGTCATCGAGTGCTTGCGCAGCAGCTTCTCGAGCATCACCTCGGCGTTCTCCCGCTCGCCGCCAACACCTTCCTGGGCGAGGCGCAGCACTTTGAGAAGGCGGATGCGAATGCTTTCCAGCTCCGGATGCGGATCAGTCATAGCCCCTCGTATCGCGAGCAATGTGCCCGTAGGCAGGCTCGAACGAAAAATCCCGCCACCCGCCGAACGGGTCGCTCGGAGACCAAAGCTGTCTTGACGCGAGAGACTGGCACCCTTAGCTATGGGCGCAGCAGTAACCGCCCACACAACGAGGTTAGCAATGCCCGCGTCCCGCCTCCGGCATCTGTTCATAGTTCTCTGTCTCGCGCTCTGTGCGGCACCCGCTCTCGCTCAGTCGGGATCGATCACTGGGCGAATAACCGCAGCTGACGGCGGCCGGCCCATCGCCGGCGCAAGAGTCGTGGCCGCTATTTCCGGCAGCACTGCCGGCAGCGCGACTACGGATGACCACGGCCAGTTCCGCATCGTAAATCTCGCCGATGGGACATACTCACTCACTGCAACGCGTATCGGCTATCAGCTGCAGCGGCGAGACGGAATAACTGTCGCTGGGGGAGCCGTCACCACCGACGTCGCGATGGCGGGCCTGCCCTCGATTCTCGATCAGGTCGTTACCACAGCCTCGCGCGCACCGGAGAAGGTGCTCGACGCGCCGGCCTCGGTCTCCGTAGTAAACGAGAAGGAGATCAACGAACGCCCGTCCATTACCGTCACCGACCACATCGCCGCTCTCCCTGGCATTGACGTAGCGCGTGGCGGATTGATGCAGGCTAACGTCGTTGCGCGCGGGTTCAACAACATTTTCTCCGGCGCGCTGCTCACGCTCACCGATAACAGATTTGCCTACGTCCCCTCGCTGCGCGTCAACATTCCGTATCTGGTCCCGACAAACAACGAGGACATCGAGAGAATCGAAGTCGTGCTCGGGCCCGGCGCCGCGCTTTACGGACCGAATGCCTCCAGCGGCGTACTGGCGATCATCACGAAATCTCCATTCAGCTCTCAGGGAACGACGCTGACCCTTGACGGTGGAACGCGCGACATCGTTCGTGGCGCCTTCCGTACCGCGGGCGTGCTCGGCGACAAGATCGGCTACAAGCTCTCCTACGATTCCTTTCGGGGTAACGATTGGCGACCCTCTGTGCGCGACCCGCTGGAACTGGTGAAGCGGGACTTCCGACTCCGCCGCCAGGGCGGCGAGGCGCGCGTTGATTTCAGGCCTACCGCCGGCAGCGAGATCATCGCGACGTACGGCCATGCGGTCGGCGGCAATGCGGTTGAGCCGACAGGTCTTGGCCCCGCACAGGTCCGGAGCTGGAAATTCAACAGCTATCAGCTTCGCGCAAAAAGCGGTCACCTTTTCGCGCAGACATTTCTCAACACCAGCGACGCCGGCAACACCTTTCTCCTGCGCACGCTCAAGCCGATCGTGGACAAATCCACGCAGTTCGTCGCGCAGATTCAGCACGGGCTCGATTTCGGATCGCGGCAGAGCTTCATATATGGGCTGGATTACCAGCACACCGTTCCGAAGACGAATGGAACGATCAACGGCCGTAACGAGAACGACGACGACATCACCGAGATCGGCGGATATCTGCATTCGATCTCGCGCCTGACGCCGATGCTCGAGCTGATAACAGCGGCCCGACTCGACAATCACAGTCGCCTCGCGAAGAACATCTTCTCCCCTCGTGTCGCGCTTGTTTTCAAGCCGACTCAGACCCAGAACATTCGCGCCACGTACAATCGCGCGTTCGCGACGCCAAGTACCAACAACCTTTTCCTCGACCTCCTCGCCGGGCGCATTCCCTCCACCGGTACGCAGCTCTATGGTGTCCGGGCGCTCGGTGTACCAGCGTCTGGCTTCACATTCAAGCGCGATTGCGCTGGCGGCCTCAGCTCGCTGTGCATGCGCGTTCCGACGGCGTTCGGTGGAAACGGTGCCCAAATCCCCGCCGCCGCCGCGCTGCTTTACAAGGCGGCCGTCGGCGCCGCCGCGTCCAAACTCGTCGCCGGAGGAGTACCGGCGTCGCTGGTGGCATATATGGGCTCCCTGCAGCCAACGTCGGCGCAGGTCTCCACCCAGCTTCGCACGCTCAACACGGCGAACGGGTCCTTCGTCGATGTCGCTCCCACTGATCTCCGCGACGTGGCGCCGATCACGTCGAACCTGAACACCACCCTCGAACTGGGTTACAAGGGAGAGATCGCGCAGAGACTGCGCATCTCGGTGGATTACTGGCACGATCACAAGGTCAATTTCGTCGGGCCGCTCATTGTCGAAACGCCGAACGTGTTCCTCGACAGGGCGAGTCTGCAGACTTATCTGACCGCCCAGCTCACTCCGGTCGCGGGAGCCGCCACGGCTGCGGCGCTCGCAGCGAGCGTCGCTCCCGCGCTGGCTGGAATCTCGGGCAGCTCGACCGTCACCGGTGTACCGCTCGGCGTCGTTAACTTCAACCATCCGCTGTCCAGCGCTTCCGATGTCATCCTGACATATCGGAATTTCGGTAAGCTCGACGTATGGGGAACAGATCTCGGCGCGGAGTGGCTCTTCGACGACCGGTTTTCACTCGCGGGAACGCTCTCCCACGTGAACAAGGATTTCTTCCCGCGCTCGGAAGTCGGAGGGGTGCAGGACATCGCGCTCAATGCTCCCGCCAGCAAGGGAAGCCTAACCGGACGGTTTAACGACGTTCCGAAAGGAGTAAGCGCCGAATTGCGCTTCAGACGCGTCGCATCCTTTCCCGTGTATTCTTTCATAAACGGCAACATCGACAGCTACCAGCTCGTTGACGCTGGGTTCTCATTCCACCCGAAGGTACTCGGAGGCGCACTGTGGGCGGTGAACGCCACCAACCTCCTAAATCACCGCCATACGGAGTTCGTCGGCGGCGGAAACCTCGGGCGCCTGGTGATGTCGCGGCTGCAGTACAACTTCTAGAACCGGTGCTCGGCTGGCAGACGGGGCGCGGCATTGTCGCGCCCCGTATTGCGTTCGGTGATTTGCCGGTGAACGTCCTCCTCGATCCCGACCGCTCGCCGGTGATCGCGCACCGTGGCGGCAGGGCGCGCGCGCCTGAGAACACCCTCGAAGCGATGCGCCTCGCCATCGCCGACGGTGCCGACGCGTTGGAGTTCGACGTTCGACTTTCTGCCGATGGTGAGGTCGTTGTAATTCACGACCCGACCGTCGACCGCACGACCGACGGAACCGGCCAGGTCGAGCGGAAATCCCTCCGCGAACTGCAGGCGCTGAACGCGGGTTCGGACACTGCCCGCATCCCCACCCTCGAGGAAGTGCTGCTGGGTTTTCCGGCGCTCCCGCTCCTAATCGAGATCAAGGCTCCGCTCGCGGCCGTCGAGACGCGTAGACTGATCGAGAAATACCACGCCGAAGAGCGGTGTCTCGTGGATTCGTACAGCTCTAAGGCGCTCGCCGTTTTTCGCGGATCGCGGATCGCTCACGGGCCAGGCCGGAACGGAATGATCGGACTTCTGACGAGATCTCTCCTCGGAGCGCGGGGTCTGGTGCCCCCGGGCGTCAGTGCGCTCTCGATACCGCCGACGTACCACGGGCTGCCGTTACCCGTCGGATACCTCGCCAGAACGATGCGCTCGGCGGGAAAGCCGGTTCACATCTGGACGGTTAACGACCCTGGGGAGGCGCGCAGGATGTGGCGACTCGGCGTAAGCGGAATCATCACCGACGACGTGCCGGCGATTCTCGCCGTACGGTAATGGGGCGGCTCAGGCGCGTCCGCGGATCTTCGCCACCCACCAACGGAGCCCGACGAAGAGAAAGCGCCAGTCGTGCATGAACTCCGGCCGCTTTCCTTCGATCGCGTGTCCGGCGAACTGGAAGATCCACCCGATGACGAACATCGCCGTGGGAATCGGCCAGAGCCGGTGGAAGAAGATCGCGACAACGAAAAGTGGAAGCGAAGCCGCGATGAGCGGGATGCCCAGGGTGTGAAAGAATCGATTGACCGGATGCTGGTGGCTCAGGGAGTACTGCGCGATCCATTCGTTCCAACTGCGGCCGCCGAGCATTGTGTCTCCGTTGAGGAGCGGATGGCAACGATACGTGGCCTGCCCGCCCTGCGCCAGCGGCAATAGATTGAGCTTCAATGAACGGAAAGAGTCACTGGGAAACTATATACGGACGCACGGCGCCAGATCGGCTTAGCTGGTTTCAGCCGGCAGCCAGGCTCTCGTTAGAGACCATTCAGCAAACGACTCCGGAACTAGCCAGCCCGATCATCGACGTTGGAGCGGGTGCATCGGCCCTCGTTGATAATCTTCTCCACGCTGGCTACACAAGTGTCACGTTGCTCGATCTGGCGCGGACGGCACTGGATCTCAGCCGAACCCGCCTTGGACCGGGCGAGACGAGGGTGAATTGGATCGAGGCCGATGTTCTCACCGCCACGCTTCGCCCCGACTTCTATCTTTTCTGGCACGACAGGGCGGTCTTCCATTTTCTGACGGAGGAGCGCGAGCGCGCCGCCTATAAGGTCCAGTTGCGCCGCGCCGTACGCATCGGAGGTCACGTACTTATCGCAACGTTCGCAGACGACGGGCCTACCACCTGCAGCGGTCTCCCCGTTGAACGATATTCCGCTGATCAGCTCGCGACGGAGTTGGAGCCTGAGTTCAGAGTCATCTCTACCACCCGCGAAAATCATCTCACGCCGTCAGGGAAGATTCAGCCCTTCGTGTATTGTCTTTACCAGCGAGAAGCAGACTAGATCACTCGCGACAACTCTTCTACGCAGTCAAGCTGGCGCTCAATGGCACAACTGGTCCGTTGAGCATCTCGGGAAGCCGGAGCCGCGGATCCTCCCGACTTCAATAGAACTCGGAAATGGAAAGTTCAACTAGCTTCTATTTGCGCAAACAACATCCGCCCAAAAGAAAATGACTCGATTCGCCAGCATACTTGAGACGATCGGCAACACCCCTATCGTCAGGATTAACAAGCTCGCGCCCGCAGGCATCAGCCTTTTCGTCAAGATCGAAGCGTTCAACCCGCTCGGCTCGGTAAAGGACCGCCTCGCGCTAGGAGTGATCGCGGACGCCGAGAAGCGAGGTGCGCTCAAACCGGGTCAAACAGTGATCGAAGCCACCAGCGGAAACACTGGCATCGGGCTCGCTATGGTTTGCGCGGCGAAGGGTTACCCGCTGGTAGTGACGATGGCCGAATCGTTCAGCGTCGAGCGCAGACGACTGATGCGCTTCCTCGGCGCGAAGGTGATTCTCACGCCGGCGCCGGCGGGCGGCATTGGGATGGTACAGAAAGCGGAGGAGCTCGCCGCAGCGCACGGGTGGTTTCTCACCCGGCAATTTGAGAACGAGGCGAACGCCGATATACACTCGCGAACGACAGCGCGGGAGATTCTCGCCGATTTTCCGGGAGAGGAGCTCGATTATTGGGTGACCGGCTTCGGAACAGGTGGTACGCTCAAGGGCGTGGGGCGAGTGCTCGCGAAGGAGAGTCCAAAGACAAAGATCGTGCTGGCAGAGCCGTCAGACGCCGCGATGATTACGAGCGGCCTGAAGCAGGAACGGAGACCCGACGGGGGTGCGGCGTCGCGGCATCCGTCCTGGAAACCGCATCCGATACAGGGCTGGAGCCCGGACTTCATTCCGAAGCTTGCCGGTGACGCCGTCGATGCGGGGTTGGTGCATCGCGTCTTCACGGTGTCCGGACCCGACGCGATGCGGTGCAGCCAGGACCTTGCGCGTCGCGAGGGCATTTTCGTCGGCACGTCGGCGGGCGCCACATTCGCCGCCGCGCTCGAGATGGGCAAGGAGGCACCGCAGGGCTCGACGATTCTTTGCATGCTGCCTGATACAGGCGAGCGCTACCTCAGCACGCCATTATTCGCGGAGATTCTGCCGGAGATGAATGACGACGAGCGCGCGATCGCGCGATCGACACCGACGTTCGCGGATCTGGCGGTTGCCGCACCGGCTCCCGCGAAATAACCACCGGAGATTTCATGCGCTTGCTAAACCTCGCCGCTCTTGTCACGCTGCCGGTCGCGCTTGGCTTCCACGCATCCGTCGCGACCCCTCCGCCACCAGCGTCATCCATCGAATCCAATGATAACCGCACGGCGGCAGGGGCAGTCACGAACGGCGTTCTCAACGTTCGCCTCGAGGCCAAGGTCGGTGATTTGCACCCCGAGGGTGAGCACAATCCGGCAATCACGGTCTTCGCGTTCGGTGAGGAGGGCAAACCGCTCCAGGCTCCGGGGCCACTCCTTCGCGTTATGGCCGGCACTCCGGTACATATCACTCTACATAACTCCCTTCCGAAGAACCTGAGGGTGCGAGGCCTATCGGCGAGGCCGGGGCTCGACTCCATCGATATCGCTCCGGGCGCGACCAAGGAATTGAGCTTTACTCCGATCACTCCAGGTACCTACTACTACTGGGGGCGAACCGAAGGAGATCGCGCTGGCGTCGGATTCTGGAATGACGGCCAGCTCGCAGGCGCGCTCATTGTCGATCCTCCCGGCGAAAAACGGGCGGATCGTACTATGGTGATCACTGTCTGGGGCGACCTTTCCGACTCTACGCGCGCGCAGAGGTCAGTCCAGACCCACATGCTGGTGAACGGACGCTCCTGGCCATACACCGAGCGGCTTACCTACAGCGTGGGCGACTCCGTCTTTTGGCGCGTGGTCAACGCCTCAACCGCCCCGCACCCGATGCATCTCCACGGCTTCTACTACCGGATTCTCAGCCGAGGCGACGCTACTAGCGACACCACCTACGGACCGGCACAGCAACGTCTGGCGGTCACGGAGTTCATGAGAACTGGTTCCACCATGTCTCTCGCCTGGTTTCCGAACCGTTCCGGCAATTGGGTTTTCCATTGTCACTTGATCGACCACGTCTCGGCCGACCAGCGGCTGGGAGACGTCGATGTGATTCGGCGGGACCTCAATCACGGCCGGCCCAATCATACGTACGATCAGATGTCCGGATTGGTGATGGGCATCACTGTGCGTCCGTCGAGAAACGCTGCACCCGCGCGGGTGAGCACGGTAGCGCCGCAGAAGCTCAAGCTCTTCATCAATCGACGGGATTACTTTTTCGGCGCGAGCCCGGGGTTTTCATTCATCTTGCAGGAGGGGCCCAATCCGCCCGCTCTCGATTCGCTGCGCCTTCCCGGATCGCCGATCGTTCTAACGCGCGGAATTCCAGCCGAGATCACAGTGTACAACCGCACCACGGATATGGCGTCGATCCATTGGCATGGCATCGAGCTGGAGAGCTACTACGACGGCGTTGGCGACTGGTCGGGGATGGGATCGCACACCGCGCCACCAATCGCCCCGGGGAAATCCTTCGTCGTGAAATTCACTCCGGACCGGGCGGGCACGTTCATCTACCACACTCATAGCGATGAGGATAAACAGCTCTCGTCGGGATTGTATGGTCCGCTCATTGTTATAGAGCCCGGAACGAAATGGAATCCGGATGTTGATCGCGTTCTGCTTTTTGCCGCCGGTGGCCCAAGGCCTGATGCGATGCCGATGCTTAATGGCAGCTTCCATCCGCGATTCGATTTCAGGACGGGAAAGACTTATCGGCTGCGGCTAATCGGCATCGCGCCAAGCGATGGCAAGATCGTGCGGCTGCTCTCGGATACCACGGTGCAATCCTGGCGCGCCTTCGCCAAGGATGGGGCGACATTGCCGGCTTCGCAGGCGACCGTTCGTCCGGCGCGTTTGATCGTGAACCCGGGCGAGACCTACGATTTTGAGTTCACGCCGTCAAAGCCCGGAGCCTTGACGCTCGAGGTGATCACCACTCGACGCAACGTACCGCCGACGTTGAATGCGTATCCGATTGAGGTGAAGTAGCGGCCATAAAGACAGTAACGGGCTTAATTGATCAGTCTTATGCTTCCAAAACAGCGCGGTACCTCACCGTCCCGTCGCGCAGAGTGGCGATCGCATCGTTCACTCGGGCCATCGGATATCGTTGAATGGTCGGAAAGATTTTGTGTTGCGCCGCGAACTTCAGCATCTTTTCCATCATCTTCCGATTGCCAGTGTTGCTGCCAACGACCTTCTTGTGTCCGGCGAGCAGCGGAAATGCGGCGAAGTTCACCTGATTCTGCGGAACTCCGAGGATGCAGAGCACCCCCTTTGGTCGCAACGCTCCCACCAGCGCGTCCCAGGGCAAATCAGCAGATGCCGTCGTAATGATGAGATCCTGTGAGTTCGCGGCTCCGGCCATTGCATCGGCGTCGCTCAGATCTACGAATTGCTGCGCTCCGAACGTTCGTGTCTCATCGCGTTTGGATTTTGATGTCGAGAACGCGGTAACGTCGGCACCCATCGCGCCGGCGAACTGGACGGCGAGATGGCCGAGTCCGCCAACACTGACGACACCGACCTTCTTTCCCTTTCCGGCGCCGTAGTCCACCAGTGGCGTGAAGACTGTGATCCCGGCGCACAGCAGCGGGGCCGCTTCTGCAGAGGGAAGATCATCCGGAATCGCGAAAGTCCACCGCGAGTCAGCTCTCACCTTATCGGCGAAGCCGCCCGGACGCCCGACGCAGGTTGGCTGCCACATCGCGCAGAGGTTTTCCGATCCTTCCTTGCACCACTCGCAGGCCATACACGTTCCCGCCAGCCACCCAATACCGACCCTCTGACCGACTTTGAGATTCTCGACGGACGATCCACGCGCTACGACCGTGCCGACGATCTCGTGGCCGGGCACGAGCGGGTACGCGCTCAAGCCCCAATCGTTGTCAATCAGATGGACGTCGGAGTGACAGATTCCGCAATGCGTGACGCTGACCTCTACCTCGTTGTCGCCGAGCGTCGCCGGCTCGTACGCATACGGCTCGAGTTTCGCACCTTGCGCGTTAGCGGCATAGGCATTGATCGACATTGTCCCTCGCAATCGGATGAGTCTGTCAATCTACCGCCCCGCCCAGAGGGCGCCAGTCGGCGGGTGCGTGCGCGTGCACCGAGGGGCGGACACCTCCTCCGCTGAGGGTCGTCCATTCAATGCACGAGGATGCGCCGCTTCCAGATTACCTGCTTCGGGCCAGCATCCCTAAGCGGCGCGGAAAGTGTGTACTCGCCGGGCTCGGTCGGCTTGAACTCGAAGTCGTACGTCTCGCCGACATCCACTGTGACTTTGGCCGGCCGGATCGTCGCCTGGCTGATCGGCAGATTAGCTCCGTCCTTCGCGAGCGCGCGCCACGCGACGAGTGTTGTGTCCCGGCGAAGCGAGTAGTCGAGACGGCCCGCTGGGGCGAGGTTGATGAATCGAAAGCGGTGTGCCTCGCCGACACGCATCTCTATCGGAGGCGAAGCCACCGAGTCGCCGTTCACAAGCACGTGAATGTCCTTCCCGGTACAGCAGTCCCATTCCCAATCCCAGCCCGAGATGATCACGTGGTCGGTGCGCGGGTCGAACCGCTCTCCCTTCTCAAGCACCACGATCGCGCCGTACAGCCCTGCGGTGAGCTGCCCGAGGTCGCGCAGGTGCGTATGGTAAATAAAAGTGCCCGCCCTCGGCATCGAGAGATGGGCGAGAAAAGTGGAGCCCGGCGCGATCGCAGGCGCCATCCTGCTGCCGGTGCCGCTCCAACCCGAAACGCCGTCAGAGAAACTTTCCAGTTCGAGCCCGTGCCAATGGATTGCGGTTGCCTCCGTGAGATGATTGTGCACCATCACGTCGGTTGGCTCGTTGCGCGTAAGCACAAGCGTCGATCCGGGAATCAACACAGAGTCGGGAGCGGGCGGTGAGACCCCTTCCTGAAGCACGAAGCCCATCGCGCGCCGAGAGCGCCCTCGCCTGGCACCTTCCTGCACGTAAAGATTCAGCCGGCGGGCGTGTGCGCGACTTGGCTCATGCGCCCTGGGCTTGAGTTTGGCGTCGATGCCCAGTACGAGACCGGCCATATGTTCGAGGGGATTACTCGAAGCCTCGTCGTGACCGTCGTGAATACTCGGCACAAGCCGGGCTGCACTTGGTATCACATGGAAGGCGATGTGACAATGAAAAAGCCAACGTCCGGCACGCACCGGTGACCATTCGATCAACATGGTCCGCTGTTCGTCCAAGACTTCCGTCACTGCGAGGCGCCGATGCGCCGGGGCGTATAGCGTGTCGCTGAACGCGTCTCCCTTGCTGTCCACTCGAAAGAATGCGCCGTGGAGATGCATCGGGTGCGGCCGATTGGATGCATTCACCACCCGCCAGCGTACGGTGTCGCCCACCGTCGTACCTATGCGCTCCGTCCACGGCCACGACCGCCCGTTGATCGCCAATGCATTGCTGTATGTGGCGGAATCCTTAAGCTCTCCCCAAATGTTGAT
>JBKJHG010000098.1:0-7170 GCA_046599115.1 Gemmatimonadaceae bacterium | reverse complement strand
GAAGCGTTGCGCAGCTTCTTGCCCCCGCTCGCCTTGTAGACTTTTCGCAGCGCGCGGATCTCGATCGCGTTGGTGCCAGATGTCATCGTGCTTTTTTGGATTGTGTTGCTGCCGCAGCTACCGCGTCCAGATGAATACGGCTCCGCACGCTGAATTTGCTGCGGGAAGTGTCGGCGGTACAGTCGCCGGACCGGAATAAACCTCGATCGCCACCACTCGCTCCGGCGGAACGATGTCTGCCATCGACCGCGCTAGTGCTGTCGTCCCCACCGGTGCCGGCCCTCTGCCCACTCTGCCGGCGTTCAGATCACCGATAAATCCGTCCGGCCCGCCGCCCGTCCCGCCGCCAACCTGAACATTGTCGAGATACACCGGCAGCCCATTAGCGCAGCCGTTCGACAACACCGTCACCAACCCTCGACTGCTGAACACTTCGCCGTTCGACGCGACCTTTACCCCCGGAACGAATCGCAGGATGTCAGAGACACGCTGCGGATTTTGCCTCTTGATGTCGGCCGCGGTGATATACGTCCCCTGTGCGCCGGAGTGCATCCGCTCCATAAACGCCCGCGGGACGCCGCGCATCAGGAGATCTGCTTTCACCAGCACGGACGCGAGCACGTTCACGGTGGGACGCATCACGACGTCGGCATAAGTTGTCTCCGCTGAATCAACCTCGACGCTCGCGACGAGCGCACTGAACCCGACGCGCCGCGCCTGAAAGACGTGCGCCCCCGCGCCGATGGAATCGAGATGGTAGAGGCCGTTCCCGCTCGTGTGCGTCTTGCGATGGGCGTCAACGACTTCGATCTCGACGCCGGACATCACTTCGCCGCGCTCGTTCGTCGCTCGGCCGGAGATACCGCCTGTCGGCTGTGGTTGCTGTCCGCGCGCAGCAAACGGCGACCCGATCACGAAGATCAGCGCCGCCGCCATTGTCATCCCGGAATGTCCATCAAGGAAATCTCTCATTCCCCATCCCCGCTCACGCGTCTCATTTCCACAAACGAACTTGGCCCCGCTTACTCGTTACTAGTTACTCGTTGTAGTTAGCAGTTGCAGTCCCTAGTCCCTAGTCCCTCGTCGTAACTCTACGCCCCAATCGGATGCCACGTCGTCTTGAACTCGATGAAGTCGCGGATCTCGTAAGCGCCCTGCGCCCTGTCTGCCATCCAATCGAGATCGCTTCCCGCGGCTTTCGCGCGAACGCGCTTGATGCTGTCCGCCGCGCCGATCTGCAGCTCTTTCTTTTCCGCCAGGTTCACCACCGCGCTGATGCCGCGGATGTGCGTGTGCGTCGCGAACGTCGGCAGCATCTCCTTTCGGAACCCCGTCAAGAGATTCACGACACCACCCGGAAGATCGCTTGTCGCCAGCATCTCGCCGAGCACGATCGCGGGGTACGGATACTTCTCCGACGCCAGCGCGACGCAGCTATTGCCGCTCACGATCACCGGCGCAATCTGGCTCAGGAGGCCAAGCAGCGGCGTTTCGTCATCGGCGATGATGCCGACAATTCCCATCGGCTCCGCAACCGTGAAATTGAAAAACGGACCGGCGACGGGATTGGTGTTACCGAGCACCTGCTCGTACTTGTCGGCCCACCCTGCGTAGTAGATGAGACGGTCAACGCTGGCCGAAACTTCCTTCGTCGCGACGGCTTTCGTCGCCGCGCCGGAGATCACGATCGCATCCGTCATCTCGCCGCTGCGCGCTTCGAGCATCTCGCCGAGGCGGTAGAGAATTTGTCCGCGGTTGTAGGGAGTGCGCTTCGCCCAATCGGCGCCCGCCTTCGCCGCCGCTTCGACAGCGTTGCGAAGATCCTTTCTCGTGCACTGCGGAATATTGCCGAGCAGCGGGGCGGATCCGTTCTTCGCTCCGCCTTCCCGGACGGGGAACACGCGGCCGCTCTCGGAGCGAATGAACTGCCCGCCGACGTAAACCTTCGGGGTCTTCGTTACAGGGAGACGTGTCGGCATTAGACGATCTTCCCGTAATCCATCAACCCCTGACGTCCGCCTTCGCGTCCGAATCCTGATTCCTTGTAGCCGCCGAACGGCGACGATGGATCGAACTTGTTGAAAGTGTTCGCCCAGACGACGCCCGCTTTGAGAAGCGTGCTCATCTTCAGAATGCGCGAGCCCTTGTCGGTCCACACGCCGGCCGACAATCCGAACGCGGTGTTGTTCGCCTTCTCCACCGCTTCCTCGAGCGTGCGGAAGGTGAGAATGCTCAGCACCGGTCCAAAGATCTCTTCCTTGGCGATGCGATGGCTCTGCGTCACGCCGGTGAAGATGGTCGGCTTGAAGTAGAAGCCCGTCGTTGGGAGATCGCACTTCGACTGGTACATCGTCGCGCCGCCGACCGTGCCGGAATCCACGAGCTCGCAGATCTTGTCCAGCTGGTCGCGCGAGTTGATGGCGCCGACGTCGGTGTTCTTGTCGAGCGGGTTCCCCACTCGCAGGACGTCAATGCGGTTCTTGAGCTTCTCCACGAACAGCTCGGCGAGCGACTCCTGAACCAGAAGCCGGCTCCCCGCGCAGCAGACGTGGCCCTGGTTGAAAAAGATTCCGTTGACGACACCTTCGACTGCTTGATCGACAGGAGAATCGTCGAACACGATGTTCGCAGCTTTGCCGCCGAGCTCGAGAGTGAGCTTCTTATCGGTGCCGGCGAGCTGCCGCATAATGATCTTGCCGACGTCGGTGGATCCGGTAAACGCGATCTTCGCCGCCGTTGGATGCGCGACGAGCGCCGCGCCGGTTTCGCCCGCGCCGCAAACGAAGTTCACGACTCCCGGCGGCAGCTCGGCTTCCTGGAGAATCTCCGCCAGCTTCAGCGCGGTGAGCGACGTCGTCTCCGCCGGCTTCAGCACCACCGTGTTTCCCATCGCCAGCGCTGGTGCGATCTTCCACGCCAACATCAGCAGCGGGAAGTTCCACGGGATGACCTGACCGACGACGCCAAGCGGCGCGATGTCCGCACCGGGAACTGCGTACTCGAGTTTGTCGGCCCAGCCCGCGTGATAGAAGAAGTGCGCGGCCGCCATCGGAATGTCGAAGTCGCGTGATTCCTTGATCGGCTTTCCGCCGTCAATCGTTTCGGCGACGGCGAACTCGCGCGCGCGGTCCTGAAGCAGGCGCGCGATGCGGTAGAGATATTTTCCGCGCTCCTTCCCCGGCAGCTTGCTCCACGAAGTGAATGCTTTCGCGGCGGCCGAGTACGCGGAGTCAACGTCGTTCTTGTTGGCGAGGGCGATGCGGGTGACGACTTTTTCGGTTGCCGGGTTGATCGAATCGAAGTACTTGCCCGACTTCGGCGCGACGAACTTTCCGTTGATGAATAGATCGTACTTCGCGTTGATGCGTGGATCTGCGGTTTCGGGAGCGGGATCGTATTGCCACAAATCGCCGAAGATCAGCTCTGGAACCGTCGCGTTCCCCCCGCGGGAGATTGGCCTCGTCGATGTCATCTCAGTAGCTCTCCGCCGCTTCCGTGTAGTAGTAAGGCGCCTGGTACGCGCCGGTCTTTTCCTTGTCTATCTGTCTGATCAAATCGTTGAGCAGCGAGCTGGCTCCGAAACGGTAGCGCGAGTTGTTGAGCCACGCGTCGCCCAGCGTTTCCTTGACGGCGACTAGATAGTGCAGCGCCTGCTTCGAATTCTTGATTCCGCCGGCGGGCTTCATTCCGATCGCCTTCCCCGTCGCGAGATAGAAATCGCGGATCGCCTCGATCATCACCTGATTGTTGGCGAGCGTCGCGCTGCCTGACGCCTTCCCGGTGCTCGTCTTGATGAAGTCCCCTTCGCGAATCACCTGCATCGCGAGGAACGACGCTGCGCGGATGTTGTCGAACGTCTCCAGCTCGCTCACTTCCAGAATCACCTTGAGCGCCGCGTCGCCGCACGCTTCGACAACTGCTGCGATCTCGTCCTGGACGGCGTCGAAATCGCCGGAAAGGAATAGTCCGCGGTTGATTACCATATCTATCTCGTCGGCCCCGTCGCCGACAGCCAGTCTCACTTCCTCGAGGCGCGTCGAGAGCGGCGCCTGACCGGAAGGGAAAGCGGTCGCAACCGATGCGACTTTGATCGGGGTGTCGGCGAGCCACTGCCGCGCATACTTCACGAGGAAGGGATAGATGCAGACGGCGGCGACGGGCGGAATGTCGGGATCGGAGCTCGGGCGGCGCGCCTTCTGGCAGAGCGACGCGACCTTGCCCGGGGTGTCCTTGCCTTCAAGGGTCGTCAGATCCACCATCGAGACGGCGGTCTTCAGCCCCCAAAGCTTGGAACCCTTCTTTATCGAGCGGGTCGTAAACTTGGCGACACGCTCGTCTATCCCGACTTGATCGACAGTACCGATCTCATCGAAAAGCTTGCCGAAACGGGAGCGGGATGGGGACGGCATACGTCTTCGTAATATCGCCGTGGGGAGGGGTTGGGACAACGACGACTAGGGACTAGGAACTAGGGAGCGTGGCCTGAAGCCATTCTATCACTCCCTAGTCCCTAGTCCCTTGTTTCCGTCCCCCTTATTTTCGCCGCATGACAGCCGCTTCCCGCCCTCTCGCCGTCCTATTCGACCTCGACGGAACGATCATCGATTCGATCGGCCTCCTCCTCGCCTGTATGAACCACACGTTCGAGGGGCGAGACCCGCGGCCCACCGAAGCCGAGTGGATTGCCGGGCTCGGCACGCCCCTCCCCGAGCAGATGACTCCGTTCATCACGTCGGAGGAGGACCGGCAACAGCTCATCCAACGATATCGCGATTTTCAGCACGAGCATCACGACCGGTTGATGGCGACTTATCCCGGGGTTGCGGAAACGCTCGCCGACCTGAAAGATCGCGGACATCCAATGGGTGTCGTGACGAGCAAGGGAAACGCGATGATGGACCGCGGGCTTCGCTACATCGGCGCCGACAAGTATATGAGGGTCGCGATCGGGTTCGACTCGTGCAGCATTCATAAGCCGGACCCCTTCCCTGTTCTGCTCGCCGTAGGAAAGCTCGGATACACGCCGTCGGACTCAGTGTTCGTCGGCGATTCGCCGCACGACATCAAGGCGGGAAACGCGGCAGGTGTCACGACCGTCGCAGCGCTGTGGGGGCCGTTCGCGCGGGAGATGCTCGAACCTTACAAACCGTCGTACTTCCTCGACGACATTTCAGGGCTGCCGGCATTGCTCGACCGAATCGCCGGGCAAAGTGCGGGGTAATATATTGGTGCCCAGCTTCACTCCGGCTCTACTTTCACTCTCTCAGGAGATGTAACGATGGGTGTGTCCATCCCCACTGGCAGTCTCGTCCGCACCGGCGAAGAGCGCGCGACTCTCGTGCGCCGCACTTACTCGCTCGTTTTCGTGAGCGTACTGGTGACGATCTTCGGCGCTAGCTTCGCACTTTCGCAGCCGGCGCTGATGCAGTACGTGCAGGAGCACCCGTTCATATCCATCATCGCTCTAATCGCCCCGCTCTTGATGGCGACGCGCACGCGGCAGCAATTCCCGGCGAACATCGGCTTTGTCCTCCTCTTCACGTTCATCGAGGGGATTTTCATCGCGCCGCTGCTGTATTTCTACGGGCGCACGCAGCCGGGACTCATCGCCGAAGCGGCCGGTCTCACCATTAGCGCCTTCGCCGTGCTCACGATTTACTCCTTCGCAAGCCGCCGCGATTTCAGCGCCTGGGGGAGCTTCTTCATCGTCGGGCTTTGGGTGATCATTGCCACGATGGTCATCAACTTCTTCTTCCGCAACCAGACCGCCGATCTGTGGCTGGCGTCGGCGATTGTGGTCGTGTTCAGCGGCCTGCTCGTCTTCGATACGTGGCGGCTGAGAAACGTGTACGGACCGGATGATTATGTGCAGGCGGCGGTGAACATCTACCTTGACCTGCTCAATATGTTCCTCGCCGTCGTGCGCCTACTCGGCGGACGGCGTAGCTAGTTCGTTCCCTGCGAAAGCACGTGGTCGATCTGGGCCGCGACGTCCAGATCTTTCTGCGTGATGCCGTCCTCCGAGTGGGTGCTCAGCGTGCACGTCACCTTGTTGTAGCGGATGTCGATGTCGGGATGATGGTTCGCCTTCTCCGCGACCTGCGCGATCCCGCCGACGAAGTCGATGCCGGAAAGAAAGTCCTTGAATTGAAAAGTCTTCGTGATGGAATCGCCCTTCCGGCTCCATCCGGGAATCTTTCCCAGCATTCGTTGTATTTCGATATCGGACAACAGCGCTGTCATTTATTCTCTCCCGTTCTGCTCGGATGTTCGTGAACATAGCAATTATTGGACGCCGCTGGGGAGTGGGTTTTGCGCTGGCGGCGGTTGTCACCATCGGCTTCGCGGAGAAGCTGCCGGCGCAGATCGTGACGCGCGATACCACCAGGGGCGGCCCGCTCGTCATCACCGACTCCGCGCTGAGAAAGATGTTTCCCGACGATTCCATCCGCGTCGGCCGCGCACGCTTCCGCCGGAGGTTCGCCGCCGGCTTCGTCACCAGCATTCTCATCCACGAGTCCGCCCACTTCGCCGCCTCCTACCTGTTGGGCGTCCATCCACACCTGGGCTTCAATGGATGGCGACCGACCGTCTACTCAGGCATCAACGAGGGAGAGGACGCGCGCAAGCAGTTCATATTTTCCGCGGCCGGTCTCACCGTTCAGGATCTGCTCGACGAAGCGATTCTGGATTTTCCTCACCGGCGCGGCGGCTCGTTCGAGCGTGGACTCCTCACCGGAGGGATCGGAACGACTCTCTTCTACATATCGCTCGGCCGCAACGCGAGCGTCAGCGACATCAGCGTGATGGCGCGCACGTCCTCTCTCTCCAAGACGCAGCTCTCGCTGATATTCGGGTCCGTCGCGGCGATGCACACCGTGCGCATCGCGCTCGACCACCACTACGCCCGCTTCTTCGCCGCCCCGACTTCCACTGGCGGGCTCCGGGCCGGCCTCTCGATCACCGCCGACTGAGGATCGGTTGCCCTAGCCCCTGATTCGGCTTATATTCGGGTATGGGGAAGGCGGCACCACGCAAGAAAAAGCGGGTTAAGAAGACCGCCGAGCCGGGCCTGTTTGGGGCGGAGTACGAGAAGAAGTCGCGCCAGCTCCCGGTGATCGGCGAGCAGAAGGACATCCGCTACTACTCCTCCCCTGCCAAAAACGTTCT
>JBKJHG010000234.1:0-16068 GCA_046599115.1 Gemmatimonadaceae bacterium | reverse complement strand
CACCGGAGAGTCGCAATGCCCGAAATTACAGCTGCCGAGATTCTTTATCCCGACCTCGACCCGGAACTGATAGTACTTCGGCGCTATCTAGAGCGTTACCCGGACGGGAAGGGGGATTGGCGTCCGCACGAAAAGTCGATGGCATTGGGTCCGCTCGCCACGCACATCGCGCAGCTGCCGAGTGTGGCGTCGATGATACTCAACAACGATGACGTAGATGTATCAACGCGCACGCCGACCCCGCCGCTTGGTACCGCGCCCGAGCTCGTCGCGCTGTTTGAGAAGAATGTTGCGACGCTGAAGCCAGCGATTGGCTCGGCGACGATGGCCGATCTCGAGAAGACGTTCATTCTGCGTTTCGGCAATCACGTGCTCGTGGCAGGCGCAAAGCGGGCTCTAATGCGGCAACTGCTGATCAATCACTTGATCCATCACCGCGCCCAGCTCGGCGTTTATTACAGACTTCTCGGGATCCCCGTGCCGTCCACATACGGTCCGAGCGCGGACGAGCCAATCGGTCCCTGACCAGAATAGTCAGATTCCGGCTAGACCACCTGTCAATATCAGATGCGCTTGTCTGCAATCACCACGCGGATGCGCATCGGCCTGACGGAAAACAATTCTGCGCGATCCCAAGCATCGGCTCGTTGAGTGCGGTGACTGTCAGGCGCGTTGTCGCAGGAAGCGTGGCGTGGCGATGCGTAGTGAGGATGCCGGTGCCCGCGGCGATCGCTGCTTCTCTCGTCATCATTTGACCGGCTGTGATAAAAGGTAGATCCGCGTCACGCGCAGCTGCATCTACTTGCGGTTCCCCGTCAGACGCTGCTTCAGCTCGGGGAGCCAGTTCGGAACGACGACGAGGCTAAAGTCATCCTTGTCGGAGGCGAGGCCAAGGAAGCGTCCGTCACGCGCGACGTCGTAGTTAGAGATGACGCCGCCATTGAAGACTCTTCCGGCCGACGCAATCACTGTGTCGCGCGCAACCACGCGTAGTATCGGTGTCGTCGCTAATCGCGCCGAAAGCAGCTTGCTGCCAGCCCGATAGAAGACACGCGTGCCGTCCGCCGACCAGCTTGGATCGTCGCCGCCTCCAGCAGAAATCTGCACGCGGGAGGAAGGGTCGGGGAACGAGCGGAGATAGACCTCATCGTGTCCCGATTCGTCGGTCACCAGCACGACCCACCGCCCGTCGGGCGAGAAGCGCGGGGCAATCGCGGCGGTGTGGCCCCTGACGTACGGTGTCAACGTTGCTCCCGGATCGAGCGACGTACGGAACAGCTGCCATTGGTTACTCGCGTACATCAATACGATGAATGATCGCCCGTCCGGGGAAACTGTCACGCCCCCGGCGAGTGCCGCCACGTCGAACAGCTTACGCGCGGGAGACCCGCCGTCCGCGTTCTGTTGCCACACCGCGAATCTCGACCTGTCGCCGATGCCGAGATAAACGACGCTCTTGCCGTCCGGCATCCAGCTTGGAGATGCGGCTGCGCGCACAGATGACAGCCGGGAGAACGTCCCCGTCGGCAAATCGTAAATCCATATCGCGGTCTCTTCCCGATCGCCGGTGGTCACCGCAATCTTGCTGCCGTCGGGCGAAAGCCTCGGCGAGCCGTGCTGGTGCGTATCCTTCGAGATGATCTTGACGCTGCCATCGGGGTTGAACCAGGCCATCTGGCTGAGTGAGCCGCCGACCGATGTGACGAGCGCTCCCCCCGATGACATGAAGATGCCGGAGTTGCCGTTATTCCGCGCGATTACCGAGACCGGATCGAGGACGGGAGTAGGTCTGCCCTCGGTGTGGCGTCCCGAGCGGTCGAGCTGAACGGCGAGCACCGAGCCATCTTCTTGCACGAAAACCAACGTCCGCCCGATCACCGCTAGCGGACGAATCGCTTTTAGGCCGAGCGGCTCGACATCACCATCGAGCGTAGTCGTCGCCAGCTCCACGGAAGAGAGATCTCCCTTCCAGATCGCGAAGACGATCGTCTTGCCATCGGGCTCGGCGATCGGCCAGAGGTAATTCACTTCGCCTTTCGATTTGTTGATCTTGGCGAATTCCACCAGTTCGCCACCGGATGCGTTCACCCTCGAAAGTCCGAGAGAGCTGCCTTCGGAGCCGAGAATGAATTCATCCTGGCTGCTCCAGTCTGCGCCGTTGTCGGATCCGGCGTCCGCTACGGCGATCGGTGCGCTTCCGTCGAGGCGTACCTTGCGGAGCTTTCCGCCGCTCTCGAACGCGACCCACTGCCCGTCAGGGGAGAACAGCGGCTGACTGCCGTTGAGTGTCCCGGGGATAACACGAGCCTCCAGCTGGTCGCTCTTCCGGAAGTATAGCAGCGGACCCTCTGGCCTCTGAACCGAATAAACCAGAGTGCTGCCGTCGGGTGATATCGCTCCCGGCCAGGGAAAGTTGTCGTACGCGTGTACGCTGTCGGGGGTATTGAGAACGAAACGGATCGGCGCGATCGCCGGAGCTTCCGTCGCCCGGCCGCGCAGCAGTGCGATGGCGAGGAGAATCAGCGAGAGCAAGGCGAGTCCCAGTACCAGCGGGTCGCGCAGACGGTTCGCGAACGCCGGACGATTTGCCTTGCGACTGATCGACGTGCGTGCGTTGGTGCTGCTCCCGACTTCCACGCGTCCCTGAAGCGCGTCGGCGTACTCGCGCACCGTCGAAAATCTGTCTGCCGGCAATTTCTCCAGCGCGCGCTGCACGGCGTCCTCGACGTAATCCGGAACCGCCGAGCGGGTGCTGCGAATGGATCGCGGCTTGTCGGTGAGCATTCGCGCGATCACCGCCTGCGACGTGTTGCCAATGTGCGGCGGCTCGCCGGTGAGCATTTCATAGGTCATCGCGCCGAGCGAGTAGATGTCGCTGCGCGCGTCAATGACGCGGTCACCCGTCGCCTGCTCGGGGCTCATATAACTCGGCGTGCCGAGCGAGAGACCCGTCTGCGTAATGCGATTGCCGCCCGCTTTGCTGACGGCGAGCGCAATGCCGAAATCGGCTACGACCGGCTGTCCTTCCTGGAGGAGAATGTTCTCCGGCTTCAAGTCGCGGTGGATGACGCCGTGCTTGTGCGCGTAGTCGAGCGCGTTGGCGATGGCGACGGAGATGCGGATTGATTCATCAACAGGAAGCTGCTTCTCGCGGTCGAGGCGGTGACGGAGCGTCTCGCCCTCGACGTACGGCATCACATAGAACAGAAGGCCGTCCACCTCGCCTGAATCGAATAGCGGCAGCAGATTCGGATGCTGCAGATTCGCAGTCACTTTGATCTCGGCGAGGAACCGCTCTGCTCCGAGGACTGCGCCGAGCTCCGGGTTCAGGAGCTTGAGCGCGACGTACCTGTCGTGGCGAACGTCTTTCGCGAGATAGACGGTGGCCATACCTCCGACACCGAGCTCGCGCTCGATCTCGTAGCGGTCGGCGAGTGACGTCTTAAGCTTGGCGAGGGAGTCCATCGGCTCTCGGAGTGGGAGGATTCGATGTGGGAATATGGGGCGGCCCGAAGAGCGGGTAAAGCCGGCCAATCGTCGCCCTGTCGCTGACCGGCGCCGTATGCGAATGTATCAGCAATGAGAATCGGCAGATCACTCCTCCTCGCCGCGGCGCGAAGCAATCGCCTCAATCACTTCGCGCTGCGTAGCAGATTCGTCAAGCGCGCGACGAAAAAGTTTATGCCCGGCGAGAACCCGGATGAAGCACTCGACGCGGGCGCCGTGATCGCAGCGTCGGGACGCGGCCTCATCTACACCCAGCTCGGCGAGGCGATTACGCAGCAGTCGGCGGCGACCGCCGTCCGCGATCACTATCTCTGGTTCTTTGATCAGATCGAGGCGCGCAATCTTCCGGCGCAGGTGAGCGTCAAGCCGACGCAGCTTGGGCTCGATCTCTCATACGAGCAATGCGAAAAGCATCTCGCCTCGCTCGCGGAAAAGGCGAGAGATACGGGCGCGGCGCTCTGGCTCGATATGGAAGATGCAACCTATGCAGATCGCACGCTCGACCTCTACATCGCGCTCAAGCATAAATTCCCCGACACGGGAATTGCGCTGCAGGCGTATCTCTACCGCACCGCCGCCGATCTCGAGCGACTGATGCCGAGCAAGCCGGTCGTCCGATTGGTGAAGGGTGCGTACGACGAATCGGCGTCGATTGCGTTTCCGAAGAAGAGCGATACTGACACCGCCTACGAACAGCTTGCCGGGCAAATGCTCACGGCTGCGCGCATCGGCGAGTGCACTCCAATCTTTGGAACGCACGACGTGGCGCTCATCGGGAGAATCGCCGCCCGCGCGGAAGCGCTCGACCTGGAGAAGGACCGGTACCAGATCCATATGCTATATGGTATTCGGGAAGCGGGGCAGCAGCGGCTGGTGGCCGAAGGTCACGTCGTGAAGACGCTGATCAGCTACGGCTCGTCGTGGTTCAAATGGTATATGAGGCGGCTCGCCGAGCGACCCGCGAATCTTGGATTCGTGCTCAGATCGATGCTCAGCTGAGCGGCGAATCAGCCGCCGATAGTCTCCACCGCACCCGGAAGATTACTGAGAACCAAGCGGTTGAGATCCACCTTTCTGCTCGCGTTGTCGATGTCGATGCCGACCAGATCCCCCTCAGCGTCGTAATCGAGGACGATGCCTTCCGAGACTTCGCGGCTGTCAGAGCCCACGTGCTCTGAAAGGTCGATGTAGAGGGAGTCAGTCTTCGGGTAATAATTGAGTTTCATGCCTTGAATCCCCGGTCGGGAAAAGCGTTGTGGATCGTGCGCTGGTCCTCGAGCGTCACTACACGCAAATATCGCCCTGGGAGTTCCGGCACGATACCCCAGTATCGATATCTGTTGTCATCCTGCCGCTCGGCGTGCAGTGGATGCTCCAGGACGGCGATGCACCACTCCTTCTTGAGGTACGGCCGTTTTCGCAGAACTACAAGCTCGAAGTATTCGGTAAAGCGGTAGGTCGGCACGCGCGGATGATGCGCCGTGGTGCATGCCCACAGGGGAGCAAATGAATACGCGGATGCCCGTAACGTCGCCCGCTCTTGCATCCCGCTACACAGATGAACAGGATTTCCTATGACGAATTCTTCCCTGAACCTACTTCGCCTCACCGCCGCGCTCGGTGCCGCCCTCATCGCGCCGGCCGCAATCGCGCAGGCTCCGGCAGCCAATACGATCGATCCGCGCATCTACTCGGCGCTCCAGTGGCGAAATCTCGGGCCATTCCGCGGCGGGCGCATCTCCGCCGTGACGGGAGCAATGGGTCAGCCGGGCGTCTACTACGTTGGCACTCCGGCCGGCGGGGTCTGGAAGACTACGAGCGCAGGCGAGACCTGGTACCCGATAATGGACGCAGTGCGCGAGGTGTCGTCCGTCGGAGCGGTCGAAGTCGCGCCGTCGAATACGAACATCGTCTACGCCGGAATGGGCGACATCATCACCGGCGGAACCATTAATGAAGGGAACGGCGTCTACAAATCCACCGACGCCGGCAGGACGTGGATGCATATGGGGCTCGACGCGACGAAGCAGATTCCGTCTATGATCGTCGATCCGCGCGACGCGAATCTCGTTCTCGTCGGCGCGCAGGGCGACCAACACAAGAAGAGCCACGACCGAGGCGTGTTCCGCACCACCGACGGCGGCGTGACGTGGACGCAAACGCTTTTCGTTGACGACAGCACCGGCATCACCAAGCTCGCGCGCGCATACGACGCCCCGCAGACGGTGTTCGCAATAAGCGTCGCGCACTATACCGCGCCATTCTCCCCGACTCCGCAGCCGCCGACGCCGTTCAACGCCGGCCCGACTACTGGGCCGACGAGTACTAAGATCTTCAAGTCAACGGATGAAGGACAGCACTGGACAGAGATTCCGGCGGGGAACGGACTTCCTGCGCACCTCAGCGGGAAGATGTCCGTCGCCATTGCGATGAACACAAATGCGCAGCGTGTCTATCTCATCGGTAACACCGGCTTCTGGAGATCCGATGATGGCGGCGCGACCTGGACGCAGATGGCCGCCGACGACGAGCGAATCCGCAACGGACAGGGTGGCTACAACTGCGGCGTTTATGTCGACACGCAGAACCCCGATTTGGTCTATACTATCAGCACGTCGAGCTATGTCTCGCGTGACGGTGGAAAAACATTCACCGGCTTCAAGGGCGCTCCCGGCGGCGACGGTCCGCAGCAGATGTGGATCGATCCCACCAACGGCCAGCGAATCCTGCTCGGCGTGGACCAGGGCGCGACGGTTTCCCTCGACGGCGGCGGGACGTGGAGTTCGTGGTACAACCAGTCCACCGAGCAGATCTATCACGTCTCCGCCGACAATTCCGTTCCTTATTGGGTGTACGGGTCGCAGCAGGACGCGGGGGCGATTCGCACGCGCTCGCGCGGAAACTTCGGCGCGATCACTCCGCTCGATTGGAACCCGGTCGCGACGTGGGAGTGGGGAACCGTCGTCGCTGATCCGCTCAACCCGAACATCGTTTACGGCAGCGGCAGCGGTTTGACGAAGCTCACCTATCCGGGCGAGCAGTGGAGCAATGTCAGCCCGCAGGTCGATCCATCGCTCAAGCTGCGCGCGAACAGCGACGCGCCGATAATGTTCGCGCCGTGGAATCCGAAGATGCTCGTCGCCGGATATCAGGCTCTGTACGCGACCACCGACGGCGGCGCCAGTTGGACCGCGCTCAGCCCCGACCTCGGCGTGCGCTCCGACAATCCGCCACTGGCGGCAGGAGCGACTCCGCCGAATGGCGGAACGATTCAATCGATGGCGATGTCCACTGTCGCGCCGGGGACGATCTGGGTCGGGACGAACAACGGACTGATCAAGGTCACGCGCAACAACGGCAAAAGCTGGGATGATGCGAACATTCCGAACCTGCCCTTCGCATACAGGGCGGAGACCTTCTCGATGGAAGCGTCGCACTTTGACGCAGGCGAGGCATATGCCGTCGTGATGCTGATGCGGACGGGCGACTACACGCCGTACATCTTCCGCACGCGCGATTACGGAAAGACGTGGGCGAAGATCACCGACGGCTTGCCGGTGGGGGAGGCGAGCGGAAGCTTCGCGCGCACTGTCCGCGAGGATCCGAAGCGGAAGGGGCTTCTCTTCGCGGGGACGGAGAGCGCCATCTACGTCTCATTCGACGACGGCGAAAATTGGCAGCCGTTGCGCAACAATCTTCCGACGACGTCTGTTCGCGACATCACGATCAAGGACAACGATCTCGTCATCGCGACGTACGGCCGAGGCCTGTGGGTGCTGGATGATTACGCGATGCTGCGCGAGCTGACACCGACAGTTGCGCGGGAAGCTGCACGACTGTTCAAGCCGGCGGACGCGTACCGCATCCGGCGGAATGTTAACTTCGCGACGCCGTTCCCACCGGAGGTACCGCAGGCGCAAAACCCTCTCGTCGGCGCGATCATCGATTACTGGCTTGCGAAGGCGCCAGCCGGAGACGTAACACTCGACGTGTACGACTCGAGTGGCGCGCTGGTGCGTCATCGCTCGAGCGCCGATACGCTGAACGTGAAGGAAGCGGCGAGACCGCCGCATCCCAACTTCTGGGTGAGACCGCCACTTCCGCTGACGAAGAATGTTGGGGCGAACCGGGTAAATTGGAACCTGAGATACGATCCGCCTGATGCGTTGGTGCACACGTACGAGATCAACGCGAACCCGCGGCGGACGCCGCCGTCGCCGGAGGGGCCGTTGGCGCTGCCTGGGATTTACACGCTCAAGCTCAACGTCGGCGGAAAGACATACACGCAGATGTTGACTGTGAAGCCCGATCCGAGATCGCCGGCGACGCGGGATGGTTTGCGTGCGCAGGTGGCGCTGATGGTGAACATCGCGCAGGGGATCGAGGCGAGTTACGTCGGGCATCGCGTTGCGCAGGAGCTGCGTGATGCGCTGAGGGTGGCACTGCCGGCGGGAGTCGCACCGGAGCTTTCCGATGCAGCTGCAAAAGCCGTTGCGCTCGCTGCGCAGCTCGATACTGTGGCGGGGCTCGATGCGCAGCGTGGACCTGGTGCAGGACCAGCCGCGCGTCCGGGTCAGACGCCGGCGCCGAGCTTCAGGAGAATTAATGATGCGCTGGTGACGCAGCTCGAGTCGCAGGACAACGGCGATCTCGCGCCGACGACGGGAGCGATGGCCGCTTACGCGGCGACGTGCAAGGATCTCGCGACGGTGTCGGCGGCGTGGCAGAGGATAAGCACGACGGACCTCAGCGCGATCAACACCGTCTTAGTGGGAAGGAAGATGAAGGCGGTGGTGCTGCCGAGTGGAGCGGTGAAGATGCCGGGGTGTGGGTGAGCGAAAGGGTGATGAGTGCAGCACGCGTCAGCACATTCTTCATCAGTATGCAACTAACAGCAACAGTTGCCATCGCCCAATCCCTATCGGCGCGCGATCCATTTGCGATTTCACTCCGTCCACCAACGTCGTGCGGGTTTCGCCAGTTAACGCGCGCGGATTCGGCGAAGTCGATTGGACTGCTCTACATCCTTCGAGATCAGAATCCCGCGACCGGGCCGCGCGAGGTCCGTGTCTGGTACGACTTCTCGGACGTGCCAGTCAAGCTGAGCGCCTCGATCCTCGAGACCACCTCAAGAGGTTCACTCGAGATTTACGTTACTCGCGAGTCTGTTGTCTGGTTTGCGCGGGGGGGCACCGGCAAGTCAGTCGGAGTGCGCAGCGATCCTCTGCGTGAGCCGTCGGAAGTGATTCCCGAATCTCCCGCTGCGGCTGGCCACGGATGGACCCGCCTGTCGCCGAAAGAGATCGAAAGAGCAAAGGCGCTCGCTGTGTGGATGCCCGGCCACGCCTGTCACAAGCCGCCACCCGGATCCTTCCCGCCGCGATGATGAACATCCGCCTCTGCCGCGAGAACGAGCTCGACACCAATCTCGCGATCATCAACTCCGGCGCGGGGATGTATCGCGGCTCAATCCCCGCCGACGAATGTCACGAGCCGTACATGCGAAGGGAGAGTCTGCGAGTCGACATCGAGCAGGTCTCGTGTTCTGAGGCGCCGAGGAAAACGATGCGCTCGTCGGCGTGATGGGGATTCAGCCGGTGCGCGTACGGGCAGCTCGTCGCTCTCCGGTATCGAGCGCCCGTTCTGGTCGCACCTTCTTCAGCATATGTTCGAATTTGCGACGGCTTCCGCGCGCATGCTCCAGCGCTTCCAACGCGGAGCGCATCAATTCCGCAAAAAGATCATCCTTCATATCTCCTCCAACGGTAACCCCCTGATGGCATCGCTACGTCCCAACAGTGGTCACCGAGCACCTATTCATAAACTTCGCGGCGGTGGCCAATCGCGCGAATCTCGATTAGCGTCCGAGTATCGTCGATCCTGTATACTATTCTGTAATCGCCAACTCTTATGCGCCAGAGATCGTCGGCTCCTCGCAGTTTCCTGCAGCCCGGTGGGCGAGGCTCATTGCGCAGCCGCTCAAGTCGGCGGAAAACGCGCTGAAGAATGCCATCCTCGAGCGCATCGAGTTCTTTGCGGGCCGAGCGAACAAGCTCAACCTCGTAGCTACGCACTCCGCTTCAGGCGCCCGGCACGCTGCAGACGCGCGCGGACGGAGTCCAGACGCTCGCGCGGCTCTCCCGCGCGCGACTTGGAGACTGCCACGTCAACGAAGTCTTCCCACAGAACGCGATTCTTACGCAGATCGATTACAACCGCGGTCTTTTCGCCGGCCTTGTCGCGCAGAAATTTGACGCCTCGAATTGGACTCATATGATATCTGAAAGTATATGGCGGTGGAGGGGATGACAAGAAACCGTTTCCACCCGCCTAGTATCCATAGTGGTCCAACTTGTCCGGCCCTCGGCGGGAACGCCGAGGCCCCATCCCGCCCGTACGCGCACGTAACCTTCTGCGCGTAAATCGTTTGACATCGGCCGCCGCTTTTCGCAAGCTTCGCCGTCCCCGACCCGGCCAACGAATATGCGAACGTCCCATCGCACGGCCCTTCTCGCTCTCACGCTCGGCTTCGCTCTCCTCGCCTGCGCGCCGGCGATGAGCTCCAATCCGAATCTTCCGCCAAACACGTTGAGCCGCTCCGAATCCGCCGACGGCTGGCGACTCCTCTTCGACGGAAAAACTCTCAACGGCTGGCGGGGCTACAAACTGCCCGGAGTCCCCGACAACTGGAGGGTCGTCAACGGAATCATCTCCGTCGCAGCAGGGAAGGAGGGCGATCTCATCACCCGTGAGATGTACCGCAACTTCGACCTGATGGTGGACTGGAAGGTTGACCCCGGCGCCAACAGCGGAATTATGTACCGGGGCACCGAGGCCGGTGATTACATCTGGCGCACCGCTCTCGAGATGCAGATCCTCGACGACGCGCGACACTCCGACGGAAAACTCCCGCTCACTTCCGCCGGCTCACTGTTCGCCGTCTATCCCGCTCCTCGCGGCATCGTCCGCCCCGCCGGCGAATGGAATTCCGCGCGCGTCACCGTCAACGGCAATCACGTCGAACACTGGCTCAACGGTACGCGCCTCTTCACCTACGAGCTCGGCTCCGCCGATTTCAACGCCCGCGTCGCAGCGAGCAAATTCAAGTCGATGCCGAATTACGGAAAGGCCCCAACGGGCTACATCGCCCTCCAGGCCCACGGCGATCACGTCGAGTTTCGCAACATCAAGATCAAGGTGCTGCCGTGACCGCACGCGTTCGGCTTTCCATAATGATGTTCCTCCAGTACTTCGTGTGGGGAGCGTGGTACGTGACGATGGGCACCTACCTCGGCACTACTCTCAAGTTCGACGGTACGCAGGTCGGGCTCGCATATGGCAGCACGGCGATCGCCGCCATCGTGTCGCCGTTCTTCGTTGGGATGATCGCCGACCGCTTCTTCCCGACGCAGCGAATTCTCGCGCTGCTCCACGTCGGCGGCGCGATCCTCCTCTACGTCGTCTCCACGCAAACCACTTTCAGAAGTTTCTACCCGCTGCTCATTCTGTACGCGCTCTTTTATATGCCGACGCTCGCGCTGAGCAATTCAATTTCGTTCGCGAATATGAAAGACTCGGCGAAGGAATTTCCCGCCATTCGCGTACTCGGCACCATCGGGTGGATCGTCGCCGGACTGCTCGTCGGACGACTCGGTCTCGAAGCGACAGCTGTTCCGATGCGGATCGCCGCCGCCGCGTCTGCACTGCTCGCGGTCTACTCGCTCGCGCTGCCGAACACGCCCCCACCCTCCGCGGGAAGACCGTTCAGCGCTCGTGACGCTCTCGGACTCGACGCGCTCTCGCTGCTCAAGGATCGCTCGTTCGCGACATTCGCCGTCGGGTCGCTGCTGCTCTGCATCCCGCTCCAGTTCTATTACGCGTTCACCAACCTCTACCTGAACGAAACGGGGATGGTCGAAGCAGCGAGCAAGATGACGCTCGGACAAATGTCGGAGATCGGCTTTATGCTGCTGCTACCGCTGGCGCTGCCCAAGCTGGGAGTGAAGCGGATAATGGTGATCGGTATGGCGGCGTGGATGATTCGCTACGCGCTCTTCGCCTACGGAAATCCGACATCGCTTGCCTGGATGCTCTATCTGGGAATTCTACTCCACGGCGTGTGCTACGATTTCTTCTTCGTCACCGGGCAGATCTACGTTGACCAGCGCGCCGACGTTCGCATCCGCGCCGCCGCTCAAGGATTCATCGCCTTCATCACGCTCGGAGTCGGCCTATACATCGGCTCGTGGCTTTCGGGGAAGGTGGTAGACGCGTATGCGATCACCGGCGCCAACGGCGTTGTCACGCACGACTGGCGTTCGATCTGGCTGGTGCCGGCCGTGGGATCGGCGATCATCCTCGTCGTGTTCGCGCTGTTGTTCCGCCCGGCGGCGAGTAACCGGAGCGGCGCACTCGGTGACGGAGCGATGCCGCTCGTGGCGTAAGAGCTAGCGGCGGCGTTTCGCGGCAGCCGGTCGCCACGTGCCGCGCCCGACTTCCGGAATGAACTCGTCCAGCCCGCGCGGCGGGAACTCCAACGTGCGCCCCTGCTCGGCGCTCATATACGCCGCCATCAGAATGCGCATTACTTCGACGCCGTCGTCGAACGTGAGCATCGGCTTCTCTCCCCGGAGGAACGCGCGAACGAAGTGACGATTCTCGGCGGCGTACCCGTAGGCCGCGGCTTCATCGGCGACGACCGGCATCAATCCCATCTCCGCGTTTTGTTTCTCGACCAGATCTTCGCCCGCTCTGCCGCGCACTTCGCGGCTGAAGAAAAGCTTTAGTCCGCTGTCGAGTGTATTCCACGAAAGGGAATATTCCGGGCCGAGCAGCTCGGCGGAGAGGCGAAGGCCGGCACCGACGTAGCTCCACGACGTCGTCACTTCGCCGATGAGCGTCTGTCCCGACTCCGATTCATACTCGATCGTCGCGCGCGCGAAATCTTCAGCGGGGGTCTTCTCATAGTTGACTTGTTTGCCCATCGCTGCCTTGAGGCGCTTCACATATTCAGGGCGCGTCCATTTCAGCGACGCGATGTGCGCGCTGATGCGGCGCGGCGTGATGGACGATCTCTTCTCTCCGGGCTTGGTGAGGAGATGCCGCACCACTTCGACCGAGTGGCACATCATATCGTTGAGGACGCCGCCGCCCTGAAGCGTGCCCTGCCAGAACCAGGGCATATGCGGGCCGCTGTGCTCCTCGGCGGCGCGCGCGAGATACGGCCGTCCGGTGAGCGCGGCGCCTCTCGCCCAGATCAGCTCGTGGCCGCGCGTGATCTCCGGCGCAAAGAGCTGGTTCTCGAGGTAGCCGGTGTTGATATGCGCGCTCGCGGCCAGCCGCGCGACTTCCTTCGCCTCCGTAACGTTGCGCGCGAGCGGTTTCTCGCAGGCGATGCCGAGTAGACTTTTGCGGCGGTTCTTCGCAGCGGCGACGATGGCGCGGACATTCTCGATTCGCGAGTGATTGGGGCCGCAGAGCCAGATCGCGTCAACTGCGGAATCGGAAACGAGCGCTTCGATCGATTTGAACGCGCGCGCGTCGCCCACATCGAGCGAGCGGGCAAGCTTCGCCGTATCGGCTGCGTGCGCTTTATTCGGGCTGAAGATGCCGACGATGTCGGCGTCGCGAACGGCGGTGAACGCCTGAAGGTGGAAGCGGGCGTTGAACCCGCTGCCGACAATGCCGATGCGAAGCCGATCGCTCACTCGACGGGCACTCGCGTTTTCATCAGGTCGTGGGAGACGCCGAGCTTGGCCATTGCTTCGGGAGGGCAGCCGTTCCACTCGGGGTTGAACGTGTTGCCAACGTAGCGAACGTCTTTCCATCCCATCTCGCTGGAGAAGAATCCGCCGGCAGTGAGATCGCGAAAGCGGTTGAAGAATGCAACGCCCTGACTTTTGCCCGCGGCCGCTTTCTTCGGCCACGCGATGTCGTTCATCACCTGCTTGCGCTGCGCAACGGTGGATTTAACGAACGTGGTCCCGAACCTCTCGACGCATTCGAAATCCATCCAGCCAAGTCCGCCGCGCATTGCGACCTTGCTGGATTCAGAGGCGTCGGAGTCGGAGAGAAGGAAGTCCATATACTCGGGGACTTTTGCGTCGGTGGCGCTCCCAGAGCGATCGTCGGCAGGAATGATGTAGTCGGCGAGCATCCGCACCGTGCGCCATTCACTCCGCGTGAAGAACTTCGGAGTGTATGCGCTGCGCTGATCCTTCGCAGCGAGCATCGCCGACGTCGCGCGAGCGAGCTGTTCGTGCGAGAGGTCGAAAGTGAAGGCGAAAGGTATGAGCGCGAGCGCCTTCACCGCTTCTCGGCGATCCATATCACGCGTCGTCATAGTGCCCTCTGCTGCATCTGTGAGGTGATGTAATCCGATGTGCGCCAAGCCAACGCGAGAATCGTCCACGTCGGATTCTTGTCCGCCTGGGAGACGAACGGGCCGCCGTCGGCGATGAACAGGTTCTTGCAGTCCTGCGCCTGGCAGTTCCCATTGACGACCGACGTCTTCGCGTCGTGCCCCATACGCGTGCCGCCGAGCTCGTGGATGATTTGGCCGCCGGCGGCGATGTTGTAGCCTTGCTCCTTTGTCGGCATTGGATTGAAAACAGTGCCGCCCATTTCCGCTATGAGGGCGCGGAAAGTCTGCTGCATATGGCGGACCTGATTGAGCTCGTAGTCCTGCCACTTCCAGTGGAAGCGAAGCACGGGGATTCCAAAACGGTCAACGACGTTGGGATCGATCTCGCAGTAGGTGTTGTCGTTGGGGATCATCTCACCGCGGCCGGAGAAGTTGATCGTCGCGCCCCAGTAGCGGCGGTAGTCTTCCTTGAGCTGCTGGCCGTAACCGCCCCCCGATGGGTAGCGCTGAATCCCTCCCATAAAGCCGGCGCCCGGCGCTCTCAGCCCGCCCCCCACCTCTATATGGTAGCCGCGTGGGAAGTCGAGCTTCTTGTTGTTCAGCCACCACGGCATATACACGTGCATATCGCCGGCGCCGTCCTCGTTGTGCGCGATGTGGTTCTCCATCGCCGGGATGTAGCCAGAGACGTCGGTGCCGGTCGTATCCGTGATGTACTTGCCGACAGTCCCGCTTGAATTGCCGAGTCCCTGAGGAAAGCGGGATGTTCGCGAGTTGAGAAGTATGCGTGACGACTCGAGCGCGCTCGCGGCGAGCACGACCACTCGGCTGTGCGCCTGCATCTCTTCGCCAGTGAGTTTGTTCACGTAGGAAACGCCGGTGGCGAGTCCGTCGCTGCCTACGAGCACTTCGCGCACCATCGCGTTGGTGCGGAGCGTGAGATTGCCGGTTTCCAGCGCTGGCGCGATCAGCACGTCGGGGCTGGAGAAGTTGGAGCGGGTCGTGCAGCCGCGATTGCATTGGCCGCAGTAGTGACACGCCGCTCTACCGTTGAGCGGCTTCGTTATCACTGAGCGTCGCGCCGGGATGCAGGTGATTTTGAGGCGGTCACTCGCTTTCTTGACGAGGAGCTCGTAGCAGCGGGGCGCCGGCGGCGGCTGAAAAACTCCGTCCGGCTCGTTTCTGATTCCTTCGTGGCTGCCGTGGATCCCGATTAGGCGGTCGATGCGATCGAAGTAGGGCGCGACATCGTCATACCCGATGGGCCAGTCGTCGCCGATGCCGTCGAGGCTTTTGCGCTTGAAGTCGTCGGGGCCGAATCGGAGAGAGATGCGGCCCCAGTGGTTGGTGCGTCCGCCGAGCATTCGTGCGCGCCACCAGAGAAAGCGCGATCCGTCGGCGACCGTGTATGGCTCTCCGGGAATCTCCCAACCGCCGTCGCAGGCGTCGAACTCACCGAAGGGTCGCGATTTCGTACCCGCACCGCGGCGTGGTGACGCGTAGTTCGGCACCATCATCTTGGAGTCGTGCGAGGCGTACCAGGGGCCGCCCGCCTCGAGAAGCAGAACCTTGGCGCCCGCTTTGGTGAGAGCATACGCGGCCATTCCTCCGCCGGCGCCCGATCCCACTATGATCACGTCGTAAACTGTCCGAGGTGGCGGCAGGCTCATTACGGCTCCGGGAAGGGGACAAGAGAAGGTACGAATCGGTTTTGAGTCAGACTAGTCCGAACCGAGTCGATCAGGAGAATTGCAAGCCGACGATCTCGTCGAAGCTACGGCGGTCGCAATCCGCCTCTACCGCGCGCCTCCCGCCAGCCGCTGCTTCAGCTCCGGCAGCCAGTTCGGAACGATGACGAGCTGATAGTCGTTGGTATTCGTTACGAGTCCGAGAAAGCGTCCATCGCGCGATACATCGGTTGGCCCCGCCTGCCCGCTGCCGGGGAGAACCGGCGCTGTTTTAAAGATCGTATCCCGCGATACGATGCGCAGTCGCGGCGTCGTTGCGATCGTTGCCGAGAGAAGCGCGCCTTTGCTGAAATAGTAAACGTGATTGCCATCAGGCGCCCAGGTGAACGCGCGGCCGCCTCCGGCAGACACTTGCGTCCTCACCGAAGGATCAGGATACGAATGGATGTACACTTCCGACTGGCCCCCTTCGACGTCGGTGATCATCACCCATTTGCCGTCCGGCGAAAA
>JBKJHG010000241.1:0-3505 GCA_046599115.1 Gemmatimonadaceae bacterium | reverse complement strand
CGATCCTATTCGGCGTTGTGACCAGGTGGGCCGGCTTGGTCCTGGCGATCGAGATGGTCGTTGCCATTCTCGTCGCGCGAATAAACGGCGGATTCTTCGCGCCGTACGGATTCGAGTTTGAGCTCACACTGTTAGGCGCCTGTCTCACTCTCGCCGCTCTCGGATCCGGCGGCGTATCGCTCGACCGACTGATTCGACCGCCGCGCCAAGAGTGATGATATGGCCGGCGGCACGTGTAATCGTCGTAACGGCGGTGCTCCTTGTGGCGTCGTCGGCGTCCACGCAGCAGCCGACCCCGCCCGACACGAGCGCTATCACTCCCGCGGCAATCGACATAGGTCGCGCGATCTTTCACGGCAAAGGTACCTGCTACGCTTGCCACGGTGCGCGCCTGGAAGGCACGCAGGTAGCGCCGACGCTCAAAGCGCACGCCTGGCGCGACGCGAAGAACGGTGAATTCAGCGAGATCTTTCGGGTAATAACACACGGCGTACCGTCGACCCTGATGGTTTCGCACCCGGGTGGCATCTCTCAAGCCGAGGCACTGAGTGTCGCTTCGTATATCTGGGCAATCGGCCATCGCAGCGCCAAGCCATAATTGCGATGCCTCGCTTGAATGTGGCAATGATCTGATCGAGGCGCCGCGCTGGTTCTCGACAGCGTTATACCTGGGGATGGGATGGCTGGTCGTGATCGTGACGCGACCGCTGCTGGCGGCCGCGCCTCCCGGTTTTTTCTTTTGGCTAATCGCTGGTGGATTATTTTACGGCGTCGGCGCCGTGGTGTCCGCAACCAAGTGGCCACGCTCGGCGCCTGCCACCTTTGGCTTTCACGAGATCTAGCACCTTTTCGTAATGGCCGGGAGCTTCAGCCACTACTGGGCAGTTCTGACGTACGTGTCACACTCCGTGTGAGACGACACTCCCAGCAGGTAGTCAATGACGTCGCCGGCACTGTAGCTGGTGCGAGAGCCGAGGAACTTGCCGATGCTCTCTAGATCGTCGCCACTGGTAATCAATGGTGGCTCCTCATAGTCGTCCGCCCTCTGTTGGGGATATCCGACGTTTGCGGTGAGAGCGTTGCAAAGGCACTTCCTTCCTTCCGTGTCGGATGCGAGTCCGCCTTTCCGCACGTAATCCTCTACCGGCTCCGCCGCGCAGCGGTAGCCGATCCGCCCGTCGGGACGCTTGTACGCAACGCGCAGGTATCCGAGATCGCAGATCCGCTTTCTCTCCGGAACGTCGCCTCCATCGGCCGACCAGCGCACAACCTTGAACGGGTAACCGGTGGGAGATGCGCGGGGATCAGTGATGATGTCTACTTCACCGCGGGAGGCGTGATCGAGAATTTCGCGCTTGAGCTCGGGAGCGAACCCCGACTCCTCGCAATACGCGAACAGCGTCCCGACCTGCACGCCGGCAGCGCCAATATCGAGCGCAGCAGAGAGGCGCTCAGGCGACCCCTCGCCTCCCGCCACCCAGAAAGGGAGTCCCAGGTCGCCCAACTTTCGCAGATCCACATTGTCGCGCTCCCCGTACAACGGCTCACCCCTGTCATTGAAGCGCGGTTCTCCGCGCGGGGGCGCGTTGTGCCCGCCAGCCGTCCATCCCTCCACTATGAATCCATCTACCACACCGTTCGCTTTCCGCGCGAGAGTTGCCGCGAGTGAGTTCGCAGAGACTATCGGGAGAAAACGCGGACGCGAGATGGGGATTCCGCTGTCGCCTCCGTGCTCAAGAGGGTCGAACGTCAGGGTTTCACTCTCGCCGGGAGCCAGTCCGTCCACGTCGAATCGCATTGATGCCGGCCGGTGCGCAGCGAGCGCGTCCAGCACTCCAGGTATCTCGCGGGGAATGCCTGCGCCCATAAGCACGTAGTCCACGCCGCCGAGCATTGCGCCGTACAGCGAAGCAAGGTTTGGCATCTGCACCTTGGTGAGCAGATTGATGCCCACCGGATTACCGTGATGCTCCTTCGCGAGATACACCTCGACGAAATTCGCCAGCATCGCGAGCTGCTGCCGCGCCGCGCTGACGCGCTGCTTGAAAACAGGGAGCAGCTTGTAGGGCTGCCGCGGCGCTCGCCCCTCAGGGCGGAAATACAGCTTGAGCGCGGCCTCCGCCACGCCGGATATCGGAAAGCGGCTCATCGCGCGCCGCGTGTGACCGCCGATATCACCATCCTGCAGCCGCCGCACAAACACCGTGTCGAGGGCCGTGCCGGAAACCACGCCAAGCTGCCCACGCGAGGAAACCGCATTCGCCAGCCGCCAGTTGGACACGGCAATGCCCATCCCGCCCTGAATTATTTGAGGGAGGACTGTGGCATTCGTCATTATGAGCTCCGGGAGGAACGGGAATCCACGATCGAAACGAAGGGCATTCACGAACCCGTCGCCATTCTGCCCACCGTGGAGGACTGTCCGGACAAGTTTAGGACCGTGTCGGCAATCACGAAGTCGGGGATTCGGAGAATGGCGTGTGGTGGTTCACCTGAGCGCGAACCGACACCACGAGCCGGGGCGCGACTCGACTATTGCGTCATTCCATTCGCGTCGCACTCACTCAGGTCGCTGACTATTGGCGGCCCAATGATCGAGAATGCGCTTGCACGCTTGGTTGAACGCGCGTCCGTCGGCTGACAGCCGTCATTCATCCGGAAGGTCGCCGCCGAGGTGGCGAGCGACGAACACTGCTTTTCCGGATACGGACGTAGCCGCACGCAGCTGCGTTCTCTCTTCCGCGAGGGGGGTCAACGTGCTTCCGAACCTTACGCAGACCTAACATCATAAGAAATGGCTGCCGGCATCTGGACTGGCGTGCGCGTCACACGCACAATAAAGGGTTGGTTCGCAAATCCCCACTTAATTCGGAGCCCCGGTATGATCCGCACCAAGTTGCTCGCCGCACTGCTTCTCGCTGGAACGTTTTCCGTCGCCGGGGCACAGCAGCCCGACAGCGCCAAGAAAGTCGCGAAGCACCACCACCATAAGAAGCACTCGATGGCGGCCATCAAGGCAGAAGCCAAGAAGGACCACGAGTCCGTCGGAACGGAAATGAAGGAAATGAAGAGCGGAACCGAAATGAAGGAAACGAAGGCTGAGAAGAAGGCGATGATGAAGGACGAAAAGATGGAGATGAAGAAAGACAAGAAGATGGACAAGATGGAAATGAACAAAGACAAGAAGATGGATAAGGTGGAAATGAAAAAGGACGAGAAGATGGAGTCGCCGAAGACCGAGAAGAAAGAGATGAAGGCGGCGGCGATGAAAAAGGATTCGACGAAGAAGTAGTTAAACCTCAGTGACAAAGAAAAAACCCGTAACAGCGTAAGCCGTTACGGGTTTTCTATTTTATGCAGTGGGCCATCGAGGAGTTGAACCTCGGACCTCACGCTTATCAGCCCCGAACATATACGCAGGGATTCGGACAAGAAGTCCTCATTTACCTATGACGGACCGCGAAATATCCTGTGCCCCCCTGCCCCGATGTCCGGCCGTGTCCGC
>JBKJHG010000231.1:0-3001 GCA_046599115.1 Gemmatimonadaceae bacterium | reverse complement strand
GCAGCAGCCAAAACCGTAAGTGCTATCCGCATCGTATTCCTCGAAGTTCGTTGGTAATGCCCGCCGCCCACAGCCGGCTCGGCCCACAGCCGTCTGCCGGTAGTCTTATGTTGTAGTTAATTCCCCATAAATGCCAGCAAAGCCTCCCCCAACTATCTGGATCGACGCCGACGCGGTGCCCGGACCAGTGCGCGAGATCGTGCTCCGCGCGGCCCACCGGTTGTCGCTGACGACGACCCTCGTCGCGAATCAGCGGGTGCAGATCCCGCCCGGGCACCCGACAGTATCATCGGTGCGCGTCGAGGGCGGGCCAGATGTCGCCGACAAGTACATCGCGGACAACTCCGTAGAGGGTGACATCGCCATCACGCACGACATTCCACTGGCTGCGATACTCGTCGGCAAGAACGTAATCGTCATCGATCCGCGAGGAATCGAGCACACCGAGAACACGATCGGCGAGCGGTTGAGCGTGCGGGATTTTATGGAGAATCTGCGATCGGTCGGGGTTGATACGGGGGGACCGGCGGGATACTCGGCGAAGGATAAGCAGGCATTCGCGGGGGCATTCGATAGGGTGCTGACGAGGAGAATGAGGTAGGGGCGGCAACTGTAACTACAACTGCCACTGCAACGGCAAATGAACGGGACTCCAGACTGTAGTCTATTAGTCAGGAGTCGTTAGTCACTGCTCTGTGACTTCACGAGCGCGCTTCGGGCAGTGGCTCTACGAAGGTACGACGTCCGATTGCGGCACGAGAAGTCACCGAGTTGTTGACTACCGTCTGACAGACTAGAAGACTAAAGTCTGGAGTCCCGTTCGGTTGCGGTTGCAGTTTCCGTTCGCCGTTGCAGTCCCCTACTTCCAAATCCCATCCACTGCCGCGGTCCCATCCGGAACCAGCGACGGCGCCAATCCGAAATTCTCCTCGACCATCCGAAGCATTCCCAGATGCGTGAACGGCTCGTTCGAAACCGTTCCCGTTTTCAGCATCCCGCCAAGCATCGCCGCATAGATGAGATTCGGCCGCTTCGCCCCGAACAGCTTTTCTCGGCCCGAGGTCGCCGACTCGTCGAAGGTGACGACCATCAGCGTTGATTTCATCAACTCCGGATTGGTGACGATCGGCTTGAGGAAACCGTGCAGCCACTGCACCGCCGTCGTGAGCGGTGCATCGTGACCGTCGTGGATCAGATTCGGTATGACCATCGTGTAAGCGGCGAGCGAGTCCGGGCGCATCCGGTCGAGATTGCGGATGTGCGCGCACAACTCGGGGTGGTCGCGGAACTCCTTGAAGCTGAGAAAGGGGACGTGCTTTCTGGAGTACAATCCAACGGCGCGCCGGAAGTCACATCTCGTAGGGACGCTGTCCTTGATCGGATAGTCTTCGGCGAACACGTCCCAGGTCAGCTTCGCGCTCTCCAATCTGCTCGCGAGAGATGGCGCGTCGATCAGCAGTTGCGCGTCGCCGAAATCCTTGTCCCTGTGCGCGACAGGATCATCTATCGCCTTGTCGGAGCCGATGAAAGTCTGCCCCGCTACGAGCGCCAGGTAGTTCGGGTATGACGGATGCGCGACCGCGTAGTAGTTCGACAGGTAGACCCCGCTCTTCGCCAGCGAATCCATATACGGAATGCCGGTCACCGTCTTCGCGTCCTCGTTCTCGAAAATGACGATGAGAAAGTGATCGAAATGATGATTCCCGGTGACAGCAGCCCTGATGGCGCCCGCTTTCGGGAGGGGTGTGTTCTGTCCGCAGCCGGCGATCAGCGCGGCGGCAAAGACGAGCGAAAGAGCACGAAGCCGGGTAGTAGACATTTTTAAAAGTTAAGGTCGCAAGATGACAAGGGCATTACCCGTGCCTCCCGCCCCGATTCCCCGCGGTCGTAGATTCTCTCCAATGACTTCTCCGGCCCTCACCCCCGAAATCGCGTCCAGGTTCGCCCGGGCGGCGCTCGGCCACGTCACGCGCGAGTACCCGAACAAGCTCGACCACGTGCTCGCGGGCGCCGAAGACGCGAAGACGCCGCGGCACCTGCACCCGATTTTCTTCGGCAGCTTCGACTGGCAGTCGTGCGTGCACGCCTACTGGCTACTTGCGACACTGCTGCGTGAATTCCCCGCTATTCCCGAGCGCAAAGCGATCGCCGCTCTGTTTTCTGCGCAGATCACACGGGAAAACGTTGCCGCGGAAGTGAAGTACCTCGAGCAGCCGATGCGGGGCACCTTCGAGCGGCCATACGGATGGGCGTGGCTGCTGATGCTGGCGGCCGAGCTGGAGCGCCATAAGAAATCAGAGCCGTCGGCAATCGCTCTGGAAGAAGCGACGTGGCCCCAAACGGAGCGGCGCTCGTACGCCGAAACTCTGGCGCCGCTCACGGCAGCGTTCGTGAAACGCTTTTTCGATTTCCTCCCCAGGGCGGCATACCCGGTTCGTGTTGGAACGCACTTCAACACCGCATTTGCGATCGTGCTCGCGTCGGAGTACGCGGATGTTGCATCGAACGGGGCGCTGCGCGATCTGCTGCGCGAGAAGGCGATTGCCTGGTATGCGAATGACGCTGGCTGCCAGGCCTGGGAGCCGAGTGGGGATGATTTTCTTTCGCCGGCGCTCATCGAAGCGGAGTGCTTGCGTCGCGTGCTCGGGACCGCGGAATTCGACGCGTGGCTGTCACGGTTTCTACCGCGCATCGGGCAGCGGGAGCCGGCGACGCTGTTCAATCCGGTGACGGTTTCCGATCGAAGCGACGGAAAGATCGCCCACCTCGACGGATTGAATCTCAGCCGCGCGTGGTGCTGGCGCTCGCTGGCAAAATCAATGAAGGATGGCGACCCGCGCCGCGCGATCTCGATCGAAGCTGCCGACGCGCATCTCGCCGCCGCACTTCCCCACGTCACCGGCGATTATATGGGTGAGCATTGGCTGGCCACCTTCGCACTACTGGCGCTGAAAGCCTAGGCCTTCTCCAGCTTGAGGCCGGTATGCGTGCGCCGCTTCTC
>JBKJHG010000058.1:0-12800 GCA_046599115.1 Gemmatimonadaceae bacterium | reverse complement strand
GCTCGCCGCGTGGCGAAGCTCCCAAACCTCTTTTTCCGACTGAGCGGTGAGAGCTACCTCGATGGTTTCAGCGCCAAGGCGCTCGAGCGCTGCGCGAAGACGACTCGCCGCATCCTCGCCGGCCGGGTCGCTCTCCGCCTCGATCTCGATGAGGAGAATTGCCGCCGACCGTTCGGCGCGCGCGCGGGATTCGGCGGTCGATTCCGGAGCGGTAGCGGCAAGATCGAGAAAGGTCTTGTCGAGCAGCTCGCACGCGCTCGCCCCCTCCGCTCTTGCCGCTTCGGCCCCCCGCGCTGCGTCTTCGAGCGACGCAAACGCGGCGAGCAGACTGCTCGTCGAGTGTGCGATTTCCGTCAGCGCGAGCTCCACGCCGACGATGATCGCGAGCGTCCCCTCGCTTCCGACCAGAAGGTCGACCAGCTCTCCCGTTTCGAAGTAGCGGGCGAGCGCGTAACCGGATGAGTCCTTTCTCACACGTGCGTGATCCGCTGATGCCCCTGCCCATTGCCTGCGGATTTCGTCGGCTCCGCTGAGAAAGTTCGCGATCGCAGGTACGTCGGGCGGCGCCCCACCCAGCGTGACGGTCGCGCGAGATCCGTCGGAGAAGACGCAGTCGAGCGATCGCACCCACTTTCTCGTCGCGCCGAACTTCAGCGAATGCGGTCCCGCGGCGTTCGTGGAAACCATTCCGCCAATCGTGCAGAACGCCGCACTGGATGGATCCACGGGAAAGCGCAGTCCCTTCTTGCGCGCGTCGTCGTCGATTGTCTTGCAGATCGCGCCGGGCTGCGCTCGGACTGATTTATTCGTTTCATCGACGTTGTCGATCGTGTCGAGTCGCGAGAGATCGACGATCACCCCTATGCCCACTGCGCCGCCGGCCATTCCACTTCCCGAACCGCGTGGTATCAGCGCGACGCCATTGTCGCCCGCCCATCTGACGAGGATCGCGACGTCATCGATGTCGCGCGGCACGGCGACGGCAGCTGCGATTTCGCGCGAGATGCCGGCTCCCTCCGAATAGATCGCCCGCGCGAGCTCGTCGTCGCGGAAAGTTCCGCGGAATCCGTCCGGTCTCAGCGGCGAAGCAGCCTTCCCGGTATCAGCGCCGAGAGAAGATCGGGCCGCGACATCTCCCTGTGCTCGATGCGGTCGAGGATCTGCTCGAGCGCGAGCTGCGCCGAGGTGAGAAGGTTCCGGTGCGCACCGACGACGTAATAGCCGGCCGCCCCGCCGACTGCGAGCGGCACTGCGCCGAGTATGGCGGCGAGGACGAACGGAACGCTCGCAACGGTGAGCGCGAATCCGAGACCGGCGGCCCCGAGGAGCCCGCCGCCGCCGAGGAGCGCGCCGACTTCAAGGCGCGTTTTGCGAATCGCACTGAGGTCGGCGTCGAGGCGGACGACAACCCGCCTTTCATCCACGGTGAGTACAGTCGCGGAGACCTGGGCTGCGCGCATCAGATGATAGCCGCGTCCGCCGGCGTTCATTCCGCGTTTCAGCGCGGCGACGACACCACGCTGTGGCTCCCAGGTGATCCGCTCCGCGAATCTCCTCTGCACGGAGAGACATTCCTGCCGCTGCATCCACGCATCTATCTCGGCCAGAGTCGCACGCTGCTCGCCGGAAACGGTGCGCGTCGCGGTGGCGAGTCCGCCTCCCGCCCACTGCGCAAAAAACCCGCGCTCCTCCGGGAGGTGGACGCGGGTCCGCTCTTCCGCGAGCGCCTGATTCAGAATCGCCGGCGTAAGGCCGACTTCCTTTCCGATCTCGAGAATCTGGGCTTCGGTGATCAGGTCCGCGCTTTCGGAGCCTGTCCCGCCGCCCTGTAGCTCAGCGGCGCGCGCGAGAACGCGCTCGACCGCTTGGCGGTCGAGCGGTGCCACCTGCCTCGCGGGCAGTCCGGAGCTTTCTTCGGCCATTCAGAAGTATATCTAGATTCCCCCAATCACTACGTCGAGCTGACGGCCGATGGAGTCACGAATCGCGTTGGGAAGCGGGAACGCCGCCGTGAGCGACGCCACCGGATCGCTTCCTATCGTGCGACGCGCCGACTGGAGATAGTAGCGCGCGTATCCCGCCAACAACTCGGGAGCGACGCGCTGGAGCAGCATCGCCCCTCCTCGAACCGCCGCCGCGCTGGCGTAGCGGTCGCCCATACCATTTCGCTGCTCGTTCGGAGTGATGTTGTCGGATACGGACTGGTTCGCGATCTTCGCCACCGCCTCGTGGGCGATCACGTAAATCGCATCCGTCGCCTGAGCCGGCGTGTCGGGGAATGAAACGGTGATTGTATTGTGCAGCTTTCCCGAGCTCTCCGATCTTCCCTCTCCATCCAGCGGCAGCGAAAGGAGAATGTCGCCGTTCGCCTGCCCGCTATTGTTGAGGAACGCCTGCATTTTCGGCCTGTAAATTTTCTGCCAGATGGAGTCCACTACCGCGACCACGTTTCCGCGCTCCCGCTGCTGCTCGGTCCAGTATGAGTGGTAGAAGCGATTTTTCTCGTCGTTGAGCGACTGCACGAACAGGCGCACCCAGTCGCGGTCGGCGGATGTTGGGAAATACGCCGCGAGCGCCGCGATTCCTGCTGCCGTCTCCCGCGTCGCGGCTCGGTTCACATTTCCGTCGGCCTGGAGAAAAATACTGATCATCTGCGTCATTTCATCCCAGCTGTCGAATGCGAGCGGGACGAACTGCGCGTTGACGAGCGACGGGTTAGCGGTGAGCCGGGCGCGGAGCTTGTCGCGGTTCGCGTCCAGCTGCGTGATGACGTTCGCCCTGTTCTTCAGCACTATCATCTGGTCGCGGTAGCCGCGCCGGAAGTATGGTACGAGCGTCGAATCCTCCTGGAGCATCGCGTATCCGTGCAGCCAGAGATCGACGTGCTCACGCGTCTTGATCGGCCAGCGGATGGCGGGCGAGCTCGTTTGCGATGAGCCCGTTGATGGCACGGGCGCGGATGCGCCGCCGCCTGTGCCCGCGCCTGCGCACGCTGAAAGCGTCAGCACGCAGGCGATCGAATTGATTAGTCGGAAATTTCTCATTTGGTGGTTTCTCCTCGTGACCACTACGCGACTTTCTTGCCGCAGTTCACACAAAACCGCCACGCCGAGTCGAGCTCTGTTCCGCACCCGTCGCAGCGTTTGGTGGAAAGGTTCATTCCGCATTGAGGGCAGAACGTAACCTGCCTCCCCTCCGGAAGCGTCCCGCCGCAGTACTTGCAGCCGTGAGCCATTTCCACCTGCTCCATCAAAGGGATCGCAACTGGTGCGGGGGGCTGGGTTTGGGCAGGCACCGAGTCAGAGGTTGCTATCGCGTCCTGACCAGTTGGCGTCTGAGCTGCGACCGGGCGCTCGGCGGAAACCCCGACGCTTTGAAGCGCGCCCGGTTCGATGGTCACGCGCGTCCCTGCGGCGTCGCGAAAAATTCCCGGATCGGGATTAACGGACGCGAGCTCCTTTTTCAGCTTGTCCTGCAGCTCCGGATCGGTTCGCACATAGGCTCGCTCGCCGGAAAGCAGCCGGGCGACTGCAGTCTCGTAATCCTGATTTGTCTCGATCCCCAGCTCCCGGCGATGATGCCGGTAGGGAACGAGCGTCTCATAGAGGTCCTGTACCGTGAAGGGGACCGTCAGGTATTCGGGGCTTCTGAACCTGATGTTGTGAACCAGCCGCTGAAACAGCCTGTCTAGATCGTCCATACTCGTGGTGTCGCCTTGAAAGAGTTCGTATCCGGAAACGGCTCCGCTTCCTTGAGACGCAGCTTCGTCGTCTTCTGCAACTCGATCCACTCGTCGTACTGCGAGCCGCGCAATCCCTTGGAGTCGGACTGGTCGGCGGCCGCCCTGGTAGCAAGGTGATTCGCATACTCGTTCTGCGGCTGTCCGTTGTGCCCGCGCACCCACTTCCATTGAGTATCGTGCGGCAGCACAGCCTCAACCGCCTCCTGCCAAAGCTCGAGATTTTCGATCGCCCCCGTCTTTCGGCGCCAGCCGCGCGCCATCCAGCCGGAAACCCACGAGCTCATACCCTCTACTATGTATTTCGAGTCACTCGTAAAAACGACACGGAAAGACTTGCCGCGTTTCGAAATCCCCTCGAACGCTTCGATCACCGAGCGAAGAGCCATCCGGTTGTTCGTCGTCGCGGGCTCGGAGATCCAATACTCGAACCTCGAGACCTCGGCCACGCCCGGCTTTTTCCACTCCACCAGCCCACCGGCTCCACCGGGATTCGCCCCATCGCGCCCGTTCCCGATGCACGATTCGTCCGCGAAAATGGCGATGATGTCGCCGCTCCGCGCTTCGGTCATCGCACCGCTTCGATGCTGTCGAGCTCATCGAGATAGAGCACAATCCGCTCGCCCGTCGTCGGATGCGTGGACTCTATCGCTTCGCGATCGGAGATCATTTTCAGCCGCTGCGGCACGACTATGAATTCAGTCCCTCGCCGGTATGCGGAGACGCGCGTCCCCTTCGTGATCGCCCGTTCCAGAAGATCGTACTGCTTATGCGTCCACTGACCCAATGAATTCTCCATAACGCGCATCCCTCAGCTGCACCACTCCGATGCAAGCCTCGTGAGCACTTTCGTTGCCTTCTCGATTTCTTCAATCGGCACCCACTCTTCCGCGCTGTGTGCGAGCGCGATGTCACCAGGCCCAAAGCATATCGCCGGGATACCCGATTCGTTGAGAAGTGCCGCGTCGGTCCACGCCGAAAGACCTTCCACTCCAGCTTGCAAACCCTCTGCCCGGATCGCCTCGGCGAGCCTTGCCACGATCGGTGCATCAACTTCCACATCGCTCGGCGTCTGCGCAGCAGTGAGTGTTACCGAAGCGTCGAAGAGTGGATTCCGTTTCTTCACTCGCTCCATCGCCTCCTGAATCTCGCCCAGCGCCATCTCCGCCGTCTCGCCGGGGAGCGTTCTCCTCTCGATCGCCAGCTCGCAGTGCTCCGGGTAGGTGGACATCCCGGTCCCGCCCGTGATCGTGGACGCGTGGAGAGACCCCCTGCCCAGCAGGTGATGCTTGAGTCCGCCCTCTCTGGTGCGCTCGACCGCATCGAGCTCCGCCAGAAGCAGCCCCGCGTGCGTGATCGCATCCACACCGATGTCGTACCGACTGCCGTGCGCCGCGTGCCCGCGAATGCCGACGCTCATCCAGACGAAGCCGCGATGGGCCGGACAGATGGCGAGGCGCGTCGGCTCGGTGAGAACCGCGGCCTCCGCTTTCAGTCCCGATGCGAGCAGGGCGCGCATTCCGAGACTCTCGTATTCCTCATCCACCACTGCGGCGATCACTACGCTTTTTCTGCTCGCCGATGTCACCGCCTTTGCAGCCGCAGAGCACATCGCCGCGATACCGCCTTTCATATCGGAGGAGCCGCGCCCGTAGAGCCGGCCGTCTCGTATATCCGGAGAAAAGGGCGGATGTGTCATCCCTTCAACGCCGACCACATCCAAATGGCCGGCAAACATCAGCGAGGGCGCCGAGGTTGGTCCGATGCGCGCGACGAGATTCGGCCTGCCCGGCACCTGCTCCAGGAGCTCGACGTGGAATCCCCACTCCCGGAGCACGGCGGCAAGAAAAAGGGCGCATCCGGATTCACCCGGTGCGCCCGCTACCAACGTTGGATTTCGCGAATCTATCGCTACCAGCGCGCGCGAGAGAGCGACGGCATCTCCGCGCGCGATCTGCAAGCCGCTACCTCTTCTTTCCCTTCGCCGCTTTCGCTGGTGCCTTCGCCTTCGGCTTTGCCTTAGCCGCGGGCTTGGCAGGCTTCTTCGCCGCGGCTTTGGCGGCCGGCTTGGCCTTCGTCGGCTTGGCGACCGCCTTCGCCGCTGGTTTTGCGGAAGCCGACTTCGCCGGAGATGCCGGCGTTCGCGGCTTGCGCGTCGCCTGGAACTCTTCGGCGGAGCGCATCAGCTTGTCCGCCTCTTCCTGTGTCATCTGGCCGCGGCGAACCATAAACTGGACGAGATCGCGCGCGCTCTCTATAACGAAGCCGCTGATTCCCGCCGCTCCATTCACGACGTCCTTCATCGCCGCCGCCATCTTGCTGCCGGCCTCGAGACTGATCTCGTGCGCCTTCGCCGCCATTTCGGCGACGGTATCTTTTACATCAGCTCCACGATGCCCCGGACTGCGCTTTGGCGGGATCGGATTTCCATCCGGGCCAAGCGTCGGGGCGGGGGCGGCCGGAGCCGCTGCGGGGGTTGTTTCACTCACTTCTGGTTTTTCGGCGACTGCCATTTCTAACTCCAGTCAACGGCGCGAATTGCGGCCAAAGACATCATTTGATTGTTGGTGCCGGTTACGCCGGCACAAGCGCGCGTAAGTATATGATTTTTCAGGCTTAAAGCAAGGCGGGGAGGCCGCCACTTTTGAAGGTGAAGAGCGGGCTATATTAACGCCATTAAGCAAACAATATCAAACCATCATCAAGCCAAATAGTTGATTATGCCCCTCAAAGTCGTGGACATTAGCCGAGTGTTGGCAGGGCCTCTTTGCGGGATGATTTTGGGAGATCTTGGCGCTGACGTCATTAAGGTTGAAAAGCCAGGCCGAGGGGATGAGACCCGGGGCTATGGACCACCCTTCGACGACCGCGGTGAAAGCGCCTACTTCCTTTCCGTTAACCGCAACAAGAAGAGCATTGCTCTCGACCTCGGAGCGGAGGCTGACCGATCAGTACTGGCCGGGTTGATCGCTGACGCTGACGTGGTCATCGACAACTTCATTCCAGGAAATCTGGAGGAGCTCGGCTTGGATCCCGACGGGTTTCTGGAAACGAATCCGCAGTTGGTATGGTGCAGTATCTCGGGGTTCGGGTCGGGAAGCACGCGTCCTGGTTACGACTATGTGACGCAGGCGGAATCTGGTTGGATGTCAATTACCGGGGAGCCCGATGGCGCGCCGATGAAAGTCGGAGTCGCGCTCGCCGACGTTATTGCCGGAAAGGACGCAGCGGCGGCGATACTGGGACGAATTCTCGAGCGAAACGAGGGCACCCTGCCGGTGGCACGCCGGCGAATCAGAATTTCGCTGATGACAAGCGCGGTCGCGTCGCTGGTGAACGTCGCGCAGGGCGTTCTCGTTTCCGGAGAGGAGCCGCGCCGCTGGGGAAACGCGCATCCCAACCTCGTCCCGTATCAGATCTTTTCCGCCGCCGACCGGCCATTCGTTATCGCCGTCGGTGCTGATCACCAATGGCTATCGTGTGCCCGTACGCTCGGTCTTTCCGCGCTCGCCGGCGACCCCGATCTTGCGCTCAACTCCGGGCGTGTGCGATGCAGAGACACGGTGGTTTCGGCGATATCCGCAGTAGTCTCGACGGACACCGCCGATCACTGGGTGGCGATGCTGATGAAAGCCGGAGTTCCGTGCGGTCAGGTCCGTACAGTCGGCGAGGCGATTAAGAGCGTGAGCGCGTCATCCCTCACTGGAGTGGCGTCCGCGGTGGACGGGTCGGTGCGGCTGCCGCCTCCGCGGCTGGATGAACACGGCAAGGAGCTTCGCGAACGAGGGTGGCGGGTATTCGGACGTTAACTGATATTCTGTTTCGGCATCCGCCTAGCGGGGCCGTTCGATCAATTCTCAGGAGAGATGAGTGAAGCGCTCGTGGCTTTTGATGGGTGGTGCACTCGCAGTTTCCGCGCTTGCGGCCTGCGAAGGAGACAACGAGAGAACGACCGGTCCGAAAGGCCAGGGCGCTTTCTCGCGCTACGTCGCGATCGGCACCAGTCTCTCGATGGGAGTGCAAAGTGATGGAGTGGTCTACACCAGCCAGCGCGAAGATTGGACGGCGCTGCTCGCCCACGCAGCGATGGCGGCGTACACTCAGCCCCTCATTCAGGCGCCGGGCTGTTTCTCGCCATTCATCGCGCCGCTCCAGTTCGGACGGCGGCTGAGCGGCGCGTCGGCGCCAGGAATTATTCCCGCTGATACGGTTTGCGCGCTTTTCCCGAACGTCACGCTGCCGGCGCAGGACGTCGCGATTGATGGAGCAGATACCTACGACGCGCTGCGCATCACCCCCGAGAGCACGAAGGTCGAAAGTCAGAAACGGCGCCGCCAGTATCCAACCGTTCTCCCCGCGGGTAAGACGCAGGTCACCGCGATGATGATGCAGAAGCCAACGCTGGTGTCCGTCGAGCTCGGCGCCAACGAAGTGCTTGGCGCCGCGACGTCCGGGCTGATGCTGCCGGCCACAGCTTACCGGACACCTTACACCTACGTCCCGCTCGCTGTGTGGCAGCCGGTGTACAAGGCAGTTCTCGACAGTGTGGCCCAAATGGGAGCGAAGGTGCTTCTGGTCGGCGTTCCCAACACTTCGTCGATCATCTCGCTTCGTACCGGCGATGCGATTTGGCAAGACCGCGCCGAGCTTCAGACCTTCGGAGTCGTTGTTAAAGCCGACTGCAATGGAAGCGCGAATCTGCTTTACGTGCTGTCGAAGATCGGCGCTGCGGTCGCAACTGCACGCGCCACCGGATCCGCGTACTTCCTCAGCTGTGCCGACGTTCCGGGCACACAGGACTACGTTCTCACGCCAGCAGATGTGACGACGCTCACCTCGGTCGTCAACGCGATGAACGATTACATCAAGTCGCAGGCGTCGGCGCGCGGCTGGGCGTTCCTCGATCTCGACGCAGTGCTCGCTGCGAATGTGAATCCGAAGCCGGCGTACTCGGTCGGCGTTCAGTTTGCCTGCAACAATCCGTACGGCCAGTACATCAGCCTCGATGGTGTCCACCCGAACGTTCAGGGATATCAGCTGATTGCGAACGCAGGCGCGTCCGCGTTGAATTCGACTTACAGTTTCGCGCTTCCGTTGAACGTGCAGCCGGTGCTTTCCGCGGCTCAGCTCTGCCCGTAGTCTGATCGCATCACGGATTTTCTGAGGGGGCCGGGAATATTTCCGCTCCCCTTTTTTCAGGAGAAAACCATCGTGCAAAATGCGAGACGCGAGGTGCGTTGCTTTCTCGTCACTACCTCGTCAAAACATTGGCAAGTGAAGGGTGTTCTCCAGTCGGTGCGGGTCTATCCAGCATCTGATAAACGGATTACACTAGCCTGAAGATGCCCCTCACGCCGCAGGAAGATCGCAGCTCTTCGCCGACCGGAGTCGAACCGGCCGCCCAAACGGGTGGCGCCGGCGCGGATCCGGAGTCGACGGAGCATTTGGACCAGGAAGCCATTGCCCAGGTTCTGGCGGGGTCGAAAGACGCCTTCGGGGCTCTGATAACCAGGTACAGCGATCCTCTCTACCGGCACGCTCTCGGAATGACGGGCAGTCCCGACGTCGCCGAAGACATTCTGCAGGCTTCGTTCATCAAGGCGTACCAACACCTCGGTGAAGTGCGGGGACGGTTCGACGCGTGGGTTTTCCGGATTGTGGCGAACTCTTGCAAGGACTGGCTGAAGAACATCCGGCGGACGCACGTCAGCTACGACGAGGACGATCAGCCCTCGCTGTACTCGACGCCGGAAGAAGAGATGGACAGGAACGAGCTTCGTTCGGATCTCGAAGTCGCGTTGGCGAGACTGGCGCCTTCACTCCGCGAAGCGTTCGTGATGAAGCACGTGGAAGGAAGATCGTATGAAGAGATGGCGATCCTATTGGAAACAACGGTTGGCGCGTTGAAGATGCGCGTGCATCGCGCTCGTGAAGCACTCCAACAACTGCTCGAGGAGAAGTACGCATGAGGCACGATGGAGCGAATGTCACCGGAGGGGATTCGGATGTCGGCAGACCGGCGGGTAAACCGAAGCAGGATGCAAGGGAGTCGCGAGTAATGGATCGCGAAGTCCCGCTTCCGACCGCGCCCGGTCACGCCGCGCTGCACGATTGGCTCGACGGCGAAGTCGAGCAGTCGCGAGCGCGCGACGCCGAGGGCAGCTCGCAGGTGGAGCTGTGGAACCGGATCAACGCCGAGACGCAGATGCTGCGCAGCCGCACCACGCCGGTGCACGTACAGAAGGCGATTATGAGCGCGCTTCCCGACGAAGCGCCGGCGATTTCCGGATCCGTGCTTGGCCGCACCTCCGTGAGGCCGCTCACCATTTTCATAGTTGCGGCAGTGGCCGCCGGCGCGGCCGCGCTCGCCTTCGGCTTGCTCAGATAGACTGCCGTAAGCTTCCAGCCCGGGCCCCTAAAAGGTCCGGGCTTTTTTGTGCCATCCTGCGGAGTCGCGCGGGCGTGGAGATTGCAAATGTATTCCGCGAACCCGCAGTTCAACACTGAAGGAGGCACCAAAGATGACCCGCAAGACATTCGCTTTAATCGCCTGCTGTCTGATCTCACCGGCAATCGCTGCCGCGCAGACCGGTGGTCTCACCAAAGTCCAGCTGCTCGCGCTCCAGCAGGAGTTGAAGGACCAGTGCGGACTCGCGCACTCGACGGGAGTGATGGATGGACCGACGCGTCACGCGATCGCGGTCTGCAACAAGAAGTACAACACGACAGGCAACGGCGCAGCGCTCCTTGCGGCGATGAACGTCGGCTTCAGCTCCGGCGACAGAATGCCGAGCGGCGGAATGGGACCGGTGATGGGCAACGGTCACGACATGTCGAATATGTCGAACATGTCGAACATGTCGAACATGTCGATGAGCGACGATTCTGCCCATCACATGAAAATGAAAGCGAAGATGGGGACCCGGACACGCACCCGTGCACGCGGCAACGAGACTGGAACGAACCGCGGCGGAATGGACCGCGACGCCTGGAAGAAGGGAACGGATTCGACTTCGGGCGGCGTGGATGTGGATGCGCGCACCAATGACCGAAAGATGGCGCACGATTCCGCAATGGCAGGTCAGCGCGACGGAAGAGTTCGCAATCCCGGTCAGGGCAAGCATCCCAAGATGGGCCGTGACAGCGTGAAGCACTAACCGGAGAAATGATGATTCGTAAAACACTAGCGCTCGCGGTGTGCCTGCTGACAGCACCCGCTATCGCATCGGCGCATCCGGGCGGATTAACTCACGTCCAGCTGCTGGCTCTCCAGCAGCAGCTCAAGGAAGAGTGCGGGCTTGCGCACGTGACAGGACGGATGGACGGTCCGACGCGGCACGCGATCGCCGTATGCAACAAGAAATACGGAACGCAGGGAAATGGCGCCGCGCTTCTCCGCGCGATGAACATCGGATTCGGTGAAGGCGAGATGTCTTCCACCGGGATGGGATCGGTGATGGGAAGCAGCGGGATGTCGCACGCCGGGATGAGGATGACCGGCAGGGATATGTCGATGCACGACAGTACGATGGAGACGCATCAGGCGACTATGCGCGCGAGTAAACCGCGTCCGCGAAAAAAAGTGAGCGCCATCGCGGCCCAGACCGATTCGATAATGCGCGCCGATCGTGACTCGCACGGCCACAACCAGGGACCGAAGACGAGGGTGCGCGACACCGCGTACTCGGCTGTCACAGATTCACTCGCCCGCGCTACCAAGGGACTGCCGCCGAAGAAGAAGAACTAGCTCAGATCGCCAGCAAAAGCTGTTCGTCGAGGACGAGGGCGTCTACGCTCTCGTCCTCTTCGCTTTCCGTACCCCGCGACCAACTGCGAACTCCATAGCGCGCGCATAGTCCGCGGAAAAAAGTCGAAAGTCCTTCACGGTATTTCTTCCCCGCCTCGTATCCGCCCACATATGTATTTCTGTAACGCTCGGCGAGCTGCGGAAACTCCTGCTCTATGAACGGCAGATAGCGCTTCCGCGCGGATGACTGCAACCGCAGCGCGCACGCACCGACGTATGTGGCTCCCGCTTCCGACACTTTCTTCACCAGTGCCTCGAGGTCCCGCGGATTGTCGGTGATGCCCGGAAGCACCGGCATGCAGTTGATTCCTGCATCAATTCCCGCATCGCGCAGACGCGCCAGCGCCCGCACTCGCGACTCCGGCGTCGGCGACCGCGGCTCGATTCGCCGCGCGAGATCGCGGTCGAGTGTGATGAGAGAGATGTGAACGCACAGCTTGCTGATGCGGTTGATACGAGAGAGAACGTCAATGTCGCGCGTGATGAGGGGGCTCTTGGTGATGATCACGATGTCGAGCCCCGGATGTTTGGCCAGCACCTCCAGAATGCCGCGAGTGATTCGGAAGCGCCGCTCACCCGGCTGATACGGATCGGTCGCCGTTCCAATCACGATCGAGTCACCCTTCAGCAGCTCCAGGTGCTTGTCGCCCCCAAATCGAAGCGTGCGACTGAGAACCTCCGGTGCGTTCGTCTTCACGAAGATGTTGCGCTCGAACGCGAGCCACGGCGGAACGTTCTGAAACGCGTCGCCGAGCTGCTCCGTCATCCGGTCGTTGTCGGATGCGCGCTCCATCACATAGCGGTGCGCGTATCTCGCGTAGCAGTAAGCGCAGCCGAATGCGCAGCCGGTGTAGGGATTGATGGACCAGAATCCCATCCCCGTGGTCTCGGGACCGTTGAGAACGTTTTTGGCAGGGGAGGAGTAGTAGCGGATGTCCTTCTGCTCGCCGATCACCGGGAGCTGGCGCGACTTCTTCTCGTACTCCGCCCCAAACAGGCCCGGCTCAACGGCTTTCTTGACCCGCTTTTTCTTGCGTGGCGCCGCCTCCCCCATACCCGAATATAAGCCGAAGCCAGGGCTAGGGCAACGCGAGCCTCAGTTGGCGGTGATCGAGACCCCCGCCCGAACGCCGCCTGTAGAAGTCGGCGCGGCGAAGAAACGGGCGTAGTGGTGGTCGAGCGCGATGCGCACGGTGTGCATCGCCGCAACGGACCCGAATATCAGCGAGAGCTGCGTCTTGGAGAGAGAGGACG
>JBKJHG010000179.1:0-2663 GCA_046599115.1 Gemmatimonadaceae bacterium | reverse complement strand
ACCTACTACACCGTCGACACGAGCAAGAAGATGTACGACCCCACGTCGACGCCGCCGTCCGCGGCAAAGACACGCGGCGGGATCATCATTTACGACACGAAGCATACGCCTGCAGGTAGTCCGCCCAAAGGCCAGGCCACGCGCTTTTTCAATACGTCCACCGCACCGACGTCAGGGTGGGTGCCTGACTCGGTCAGCGCGGCGTGGGGATTGTCCGAGGTCTACGACTATTACCTCGAGCGCCACGGCCGCAACTCGCTCGACGGCAAAGGGGGCACGATCCTTGGGCTCGTCCGGTACGGGAACAGCTATTTCAATGCATTCTGGGACGGCGAGGCGATGTATTTCGGCGATGGCGAGCCCTACGCGAGGGCACTCGATATCGTGGGACACGAGATGACGCACGGCGTGATTTCCAGCACAGCGAATCTCGAGTACGTGAACCAGTCGGGTGCCTTGAACGAATCGCTTGCCGACATTTTCGGGGAGGCGGTCGAGGCACGGACCAAGGGCGCTCCCGATTGGATCATCGGGGCCGAGCTGACCGCCCCGTTCCGCAACATGAAGGATCCGCATTTGATCAAGAACGGCTGCAGCCCCACCACGCGTCCGTTTCCGAACAAGATGAGCGAATACCTCGCGGCCGACAGCCCGGGTTTAAGCGGATGCAAAGATGCCGATCACGGTGGCGTTCATATTAATAGCAGCATCGTCAACCACGCGTTCTATCAGCTCGCTGCCGGGTTGCCGGGCGCAGTCGGCATTCGCGATGCAGAGCGTATCTTTTACGATGCGATGACGCTTCAGCTCTCGCCGAAGTCGCAGTTCATCGACGCGCGGCTTGCGGCCATCGTTTCCGCCGAGAAGCTCTTCGGGAAGGGCTCGCCACAGGCGCTCAGGACCGCGCAGGCATTCGATGCCGTGGAGATATTCGATACTTCACCAACTCCGGCGCCGCCGCCCGTTCCGGTAGTGTCCGGCGCAGATTCGGTCGTGTTCCTGTTCAAGGACAGCAAAGGCTGGCAACTCGGCCGACGCGAAACGGCGCTCGGCGACAGCGTCGACGGCGACTATGTGCTGGCGAATCAGCGGCTTGTGGCTTACGAGAAAATATCGGTCAGCGGCGACGGCGCTATCATGGCATTCATCAGCGCCGATCACGATTTCTGTGTGATGAACACGAACGCCTCGGCGCCGAGCTGTACCGGGTTGCCGAACACGTTTTCATCGCTGGCGCTATCGCCTTCGGCACGAACGGTAGCAGTTGTGCTGCTCAACGCCGCGGGCGATCCCGATAACAAGATCAGGCTCATCGACATCTCGACGAGCAACTCGCGCACCATTACCCTGCAGGCGGCCGCGACCGAAGCGGGCGCCATCGACACCGTGCTGTTCGCCGACCAGATGACATTCGACTTTGCGAAGAGCCGGCTGTTCTACGACGCGGTCACCGAGATTGCGGATGCCGACGGAACCAAGACGCTGGTATGGGCGCTCTATGCGCTGGATATCGCAACCAATTCCACGTTGAGTGTGATCAAACCATTGAAGAACCTCAACGTAGCGAATCCCGCGCTGGGTCACGTCAGCAACAGCCTCGTCACGTTCGACGCCTACGATCCGGTCACGAAGAACTCTGTCATTTACGTGCTGGACATCAGCAAGAACGTCGTGAAGGCTGTAACACAATCGGGTGGCGGCTTCGGCTTTCCGTCATTCAATGGCGACGATTCGGCGATTGTCTTCTCGCACTTCAATTCGGCAGTGCCCAGCTTGAGCTCATTGTGGCGTCAGCCACTCGCCGCGGATCACATGACGCCAGTGGGCACCGCGGCCTCGTGGTTGAACGACGGTGATGTTGCAACCGTTTATCGCCGGGGAACCTACGTTTCCGGAACAACGGTAGTGGAGTACTACCATGCGGGCCTGGACAACTACTTCATCACCGCCGATCCGGGTGAGCAGTCGTTCGTCGATGGCGGTGGCGCGGGCGCGTTCAACCGAACGGGATTCACGTTCAAGGCGGGTGGACCGGCGCCGGTATGCAGGTTCTACGGCAGTGCGCGCGGGCCCAATTCCCATTTCTACACAGCGGACGAAGTCGAGTGCGCCACGCTCGCGGCTGCCTACAATCCGAACGTCAAGAGCTGGAAGCTCGAAAGCTACGACTTCGCGACCGGCCGCACGGCTAACGGCGCTTGTGCTACAGGCCAAGTGCCCGTCTATCGCGCGTACAACAATGGATTCGCAAAAGGCGTCGATTCGAATCACCGGCTCACGAGCAACCTGGCGGCCTACCAGCAGACCCTCGACAGAGGGTGGGCCGGCGAAGGGGTCACGATGTGCGCTCCGCAGTAGGATGACGGCAGGGGCTGCGTGCCGCGGCTCGGCGCGCAGCCGTTGCGATGCGACGAACAGCTTCGTTGTTCTCGGCTACCGGTAACGTCGCATGAAGCGACGGTCGATCCAGTCTTTCCAGAGCCAGACCCATGCGCCCTCGAGCGTTTGCGATCTCCAGGCCATCACGGCGCAGCGGTCTCCGGTGCTGATCAGGTTGAGCGCGGTCGGCTGCGTCACGAACGGACGCAGCGGCTCCCCGCGCAGCGCCGCGCGGAGGTTATGCGACAGCACCGGAGCCTGGCGCACCGCGAACACGCCGGACT
>JBKJHG010000100.1:0-5009 GCA_046599115.1 Gemmatimonadaceae bacterium | reverse complement strand
CGTAGTAGTAGCCAGTCGACGACCCGTTGGAAGTTATGTAGCGGAACTTGCCAGTGGTAGAAACTGCTCCGCTTCCGTCGATCAGATTGTCGAGGGAGGCCGCTTGACCGGCGGTGAGGCTGTTGACTTGCACCGTCACGTAGTCTGCGCCTGTGGAAAGACATGCCGAAGTAAGGTCTGTAATCTTGCAGCGGGCAAAAGCGTTATTGATCGTAGCCGCATACCCGGTATTAAACGCGGCTACGCTCGCATTTGGGAGTGTGCTGGACGTAGCGGCCAACGGAAGCGAGGTTTCCATATACGGCCCCGCCCAAAGCGCGGGTGCGGTCGCCAGATACAATGCACCGGTGACATCGGCGTCCACGTCCGCACCAGTTGAGGAAACGCTGGTCCCGATCGTGTTGACAAGGTCGTCCACATCCCCCGGGTACTGTCTAACGGCGATATCGAAGTTCTCGATGCCCGTCCGGACGTTGTTGAGGTCACTCAGCACGCGCGATGAATCCCCCGCCGTCACCTGCGCCGTCACAGCCGGAATTACAACCGCAGCGAGTACGCCGATGATGACAACCGTCACCAGGACTTCGATCAGGGTGAATCCCGTCTTACGGATGAATCCCTTTCCTCTCTTCATAAATAAAGCTCCTGAATCTCGGTGAAAGGCTGCTGAGGCCGCGTTGTAACATCTTCTTTCGCTGGAGGCCCCACTGACTCGCACAATGTGAACGCGTCCCGTAACGGAGGCGTTACATAGGGTCGCAAGATGCGTGACGAAGCGTGTTTGGAGTTCCAAATGGTGAACAAATGTCGGGCTCTCGTCAAGGACGAGACGTTGAATAGCCACTCGCTGGGTTGCACCCAGCCTGGATCGAACGCTAGAACTCTAATGTTTATGCCATCCCCTGGACAAATCCTCCGCAATCGAAGCCAAAGTCTTCTGGTCGATGTCGTGTCCGCCGGAAAAGCGCTTCAATTCGACGTCGAGGCCCAATTCCCGGAGCGCCGAAAGCTGCGACTCTAGAACCTTGCTTGTAATGAACTGGTCCTCGTCCCCAACCACCAGCAAAATCGGGCGTCCGATTCCCTTTATCCGCGCCGCCCCCTCGGGCGTGAGCTCAAGCGGAATCGATCCGGCCCAAAGTATCAGCTGATCGGCTTTCGCGTGTCCCGCGGCGAGCCACCGCGCCACTGTCGAAGTCCCCTGAGAGAAGCCCAGCACGCGCAGCGCGAACGAGTCACGCGGATTCGCCGCGCACGCATCGTCATAGACCGCGTCGAGGTAGGCGATATAATCGGCGATCTCGTCCTCGCGCCATTCGGATGTCATCCAGCTGGCACCGACCTGGCTCGACTGGCCGTGAAATCCCGCGCCTTTCTCGACGTAGAAGCGGGACAGCGCCTCGGGCGCGATGACGCGACGCTCAGGAGTAGCAATCCCGGCGAATCTGGTAATGAATCGCGCGGCGAGTTGGCCGTAGCCGTGACAGACGATCCAAAGCTCGCTCATCCCCGGCCCACCACCGGCGATTGCAACCCTGGCCGTTCTCCGCACCGCCATCGTCTTCAGGAAGACGCCCTGCTCGCTCCAGTTCTCTGCCATTATGGATTATGCACCTAGGCGCGCGCACTTGGAACGTGTCTTGCCTTTTTTCGCAATATGAAACGCATCGCGCCTCTCCTCGCGCTGGCCACGCTCGCCGCTTGCTCGGTCTCTCAAGACCAGGAAGTCGCCATCGGCAAGCAGAACGCCGATGAGATCAACGCCCAGCTTCCGATCATCACAGATCCCGCGATCAGCGCCTACATCCAGGCACTGGGCGACTCCATCGCCAAGACCACCAGCCGGGCCGACCTTGAGTGGCACTTCTATGTAGTGAACACTCAGCAGGTGAATGCGTTCGCGCTTCCCGGAGGCTATGTGTACGTCAATCGCGGCCTGATCGAGAGCGCCGACCGCCTCTACGAGCTCACCGGCACGCTCGGCCACGAGATCGGACACGTAATTCAGCGGCACGCGGTGAAACAGATACAGGCGCAGCAGAAGACGAACGCCGGGCTGACCGTCGTCTGCACCCTCACCAGCCTCTGCAACAGCGGGCTCGCCCAGGTAGCCGTGAGCGTTGGCGGCAGCGCGCTGTTCGCCAAGCACAGCAGAGTCGACGAGCTACAGGCCGACTCCGAGGCAGTCGTGAACGTGACACGCGCCGGATTCGACCCGGAAGGAATTCCCGCGCTCTTCGACGTGCTCCTCAAGCAGCGGCAGAATCAACCGACGAAGGTGGACGGATGGTTCGCTTCACACCCGCTCGAAGAACAGCGGATCGCGCGGGCTCGTCAGCTGATCTCGGCACTTTCGCCCAACGCGGCACAGCTGACCCGCGACACCCCGGCGTTTCACGATTTCAAGTCACAGATCGCCGCGCTGCCCGTTCCGGCGAAAATGCAGATGGTAAGCGACAGCCTCGCCGGCCGAATTCAGCGCTGACGTTAAAGGGGATCGCGCAAGCTGTCGCGAGACGAATCCCGCTGCGGGCGCAGGACACGCGCCGTTCCTCCGGATTCGAGAGTATCAGTTTGGTTCCTGTCCGCGATGGAATCCGCGATGCGATCGGCATTCGCCGCCTCGAGCTCGGCCGCGGTGTTGGGATCAGTGATCTGGCCGTCTCCGCTCTGACGGGCAAGATCACTCGCTAGACCTGAGCCTCGGATGCGCTCTCGATAACGCTCTACGAACGCGAAATTCTCTGCTGCGACACCGGACGTCACCGTCGAGCGTCCCGTTTGGGAAGCCTGCACCGCCTGAGCGAGGGCTACCGTTTCGAGCACGAAGTCCCGAACGCTCAGCCCTGCCGCCTCGATCGCTCGTTTCGCGCGGGGACTCGACTGCAGCCGCGCGACCGCGCGATCGACTGCTATGCCTCCCGCCGGCTGCGCCGCAGTGAACTCGCTTGCGGGAATGCGATCGAGATTGCCCTCGGCGACTTCCCACTTCGCGTAGTTGTCCTCATTCAGCAGGTAGGAAACGGAAGACGACAGCGCTTCCTTGGCCTCACCCGACGCGCCCTGAAGAAACCCGAAGTCGGATTCTCCAGCGGAATCCTTCTTACATCCGCTCGCAGCGAGCAGGATCAGCGACAGCTGAAGGACGACAGCGGAGTAGCGCATTCCCTATTATATAGTCGTGTCCGACCCGCGCGGCGCGGGAGGCGTTCCCGAATCCGGTGGATAGAATGATCAGCAAATCGCGATTTCTTGCAGTCAGCTTCGGACTCCTGCTCGGCGGTGCCGCGAAAGCACAGTCACCCGCGCAGCCAAACTGGGACGCGCTAGGATTGGAAGCGCAGCAGATACTCACCGATTACATCCGGATCAACACTACGAATCCGCCTGGGAACGAGCTGGCGGCGGCGAAATACCTCAAGGGGATTCTCGACCGCGAGGGAATCGAGGCGATGATCCTGGACACCGCCGAGCTGGGACCGGGCCGCGCGAATCTCTACGCAAGGCTGAAGGGAAATGGAACGAAGCGCGCTGTCGCGCTCGTCCATCATATGGACGTCGTTCCGGTTTCACCGCAGTACTGGTCGGTAGATCCGTTCGCGGGGATCGTAAAGGACGGATATTTGTACGGGCGGGGAACGCTGGACATGAAGGGAAGCGGGGTCGCCCAGCTGGTGGCGATGATCGCCATCAAGCGGGCGGGAGTGCCGCTCAACCGCGACATCGTCTACATCGCCAACGCCGATGAGGAGCTTGGCTCAAAGGGAGCGCTCGTCTTCGTCGAGCGCCATCGCGACTTGCTGAGCGACGTCGAGTTTCTCGCCACGGAAGGCGGAGACAACTCTTATGAAAATGGCCGACTGAGATACGTGGCGGTGGGTGCCGCGGAGAAGCGCGGCTTTTGGCAGCACTTGCTCGTGAAGGGAGTTCCATCGCACGGGTCGCGCCCGACGAAACAGAACCCCGTGCCAAAGCTCATCGCCGCGCTGGACAGAATTGCGCACTGGGAGACGCCGCTTCAGCTCACACCGGTGACGACGAAATACTTCCACGACGTCGCCCGTTTTTATCCTGAGCCGAAGCGAAGCTGGCTTACGAACATCGCCTCGTCGCTCAAGAACCCGGTGGCGCGTGAATGGATTACCAGCGATGTCTATTGGAACGCGGTTCTGCGCAACACAATCTCACTGACTGTGGTGAACGGCTCCAACAAGACCAACGTAATTCCCGCCGAGGCATCGGCAGATCTCGACATCCGGCTACTGCCTGATCAGGACACGACGGCATTCCTCGCCGAGCTCAAGCGAGTCGCGGGAGACACCGCGGTCCACTTCACCGGACTCTCGATCGTCAAGCCATCGCTGTCGAGTCCGCCGAACAGCGATTTCGTCCACGCCGTCGAGCGCGCGGTGAGGGATCGCGACCCGAACGTTTTCGTAACGACGCCGATGTACACTGCGGCAACAGACCGTCCGACGTATCAGCGCGCAGGCATCATCGCATACGGGATCGACCCGTTCAACGTTCCGAGTGCCGAGCTGCAGAAGGGAATGCACGGCAATGACGAGCGCCTGGCCGTCTCCAACATCGGTTGGGGGGTCCATTTCGTTTACGACATACTGCGATATCTGCAGTAGCGCGCGTTGACCGTGGTACCCTGCAGGACTAGCTTAAGGGCAGGAGAACTATGCCCAAAGAAGAAGCGATCGAGCTCGAAGGAACGGTTACAGAAGTCCTGCCTGACGCGACCTTTCGCGTTCAGGTGAACAATGGCCACGACGTCCACGCGACGATCGCCGGCAAGATGCGCCGTTTTCGTATCCGCGTCCTGGCGGGCGATCGCGTGACGCTCGAAGTGTCGCCCTACGATTTGTCGCGCGGGCGCATCACTTTCCGGCACAAGGGCTAGCTGTAGCCGCATAGCGGTGCAACTTCTCCGGTGGGCGACCTTCACGACACCGGACGCCGGTTCGGGTTGCTCGTCGGGTGCGATCCGTCCGGCGTCCGGT
>JBKJHG010000090.1:0-7151 GCA_046599115.1 Gemmatimonadaceae bacterium | reverse complement strand
AATGGGACGACTTCGAGTCCCTGGGCGACGAGCAGTGGGTGCCTTCCCTGGACGATCGCGAAACCCTTCGCCGCGGGGGAGAAATCCACCGATCCGGCGGCGACGTCGTGCGCGTATCTCGCGCGCGCGGCGAGGGAGTCCAGCTCGACGAGCGCTTCGAGCGCGAGCGTCATCGGTTCCGACGACGGCCGCGCCGACTCGGTGAGCTCGGCGAGAACCCGATCAATCTCGGAGATCTCCTCGCTTTCCAGCTCGCGGATTCTATTTCCTGCGGCGACGGCAGCGGGCGGCTCGACGAACAGCGTGCCGCCGGTGGACGATGCGTCGTGCACGATGCCGCCGATCGTATCCTTCGCGTCGCGGCGGACGGGGATGACGTACCGTCCATTTCTGAGCGTGACCGACATATCGTTCACGCGCTGGTGCGGCTCGAGCGATGCCATAGTGCGCTCGAGAAGCTTCACCAGCTCGCCCTGCGCCCCGCGCATCTCCCGCCGGATTTTCCGCAGCGCCGGCGACGCGTCGTCCTTCACTTCGCCGTCTTCGTCAATCACGCGCGCGATCGCGGCCTCGAGCTTCGCGTCGCTCGTCAACTGCAACGTCAGATGGCTGATGAAAGCGAGTGTGATCTCGGCGAACTTGTCGCGTGAGAGCGCATCGCGAGTCCGCCGCGACACCGACAGCAGCCCGGCGACGGGAATGAAATCCGCCGCCGAGAGCGAAGCGTTGGCGACGGCCAGACGCGACAGCGCTGATCTGGCGTCGGGGACATTCTCCGGGTGCCACGGCTCTTCAGCAGCGAGCAGCGTACGCACCGCGCGCACTATCTGATGCTCGGCGCGGATCTCCTCGAGCGAAAGAGTCGGCGCCATCGATCTCACGCGCTCCGCGCCGAGTGAGCTCTGCGCCCGGTCGGCGACCAGCGCGAGCACCCGCGGAAACTCCAGGATCGACAGCGCGTGCGAATTCATTCCTTGCTTATACCCCGAAATGACAAAACCCGAACCCGCGAGGATGTGTCGCGAGTTCGGGTTTTCGAAGCCGGTTGATCGAGATCACCCCTGCTTTCCCAGCTCCTCTCGGGCGATGGCGTTGATGGTCCCGCCCTCCGCCTTGCCCTTGTATTGAGCGAGAACTTTTCCCATCACGGCGCCGATGTTAGCGGCGCCGCCGGCGATTGCCGCCTTGACGGCCGTTCTCAGCTCGTCGTCGCTCACCTGCGCTGGGAGATACACCCCGAGTGCGTCGGCTTCGGACTTTTCCTGCTCGGCGCGGTCTGCGCGACCGGCCTTGGTGTACACATCGATCGACTCGCGACGCTTTTTGATCGCCTTCCGGATGACGTCGATGACATCGTCGTCGGTCGGCTCGCGGCGGAGCTCGATCTGCTTGTTCTTTACCTCCGACAACACCGTGCCTAGCAGCAGTGTCGCCGATTTATCCTGGGCTTTTCTGGAGGCATTGAGGTCGCCCTGAAGGCGGGCGAACAGCTCAGCGGCCATTAACCGTGACGGGTGCGGCGGTTCTTACGCTGCGCGGTGTTCAGCTTGCGCTTGCGCTTCTCGCTCGGCTTCTCGTAATGACGATGCTTCCGAAGATCGGAGAGGATACCCGCCTTCTCGCACTTCTTTTTGAAGCGCTTGAGTGCGCGCTCGAAATTTTCGTCGTCGTGAATGATGACTTCCGACAAAATCTACTTCCCCCCTTCGTAGCGCTTTTGGCGCCGGAATGTGTACAGACATAACAACTTAGCCGCTCTATGGTGGGGGGTCAACCTGGCGGCCACGCCATTTGCCTTCCCCCAAGCAGGTGCATATGCAGATGGGAGACACTCTGGCCTCCGTCGGGCCCCGTATTTATCACCGTCCGATATCCGGTGGTCGCGATTCCCTCCTGCCGGGCGAGGGCTGCCGCCAGCATCGTCATCTTGCCGGTAATATCGAATTCGGTGATGTCGTCGAGGGACGTCACGTGCTTCTTCGGAACGATGAGAATGTGGACGGGGGCTACTGGATTGAGGTCGCGGAACGCCACGAAGTCGGCGGTATTCGCGAGCATCTCCGAGGGAATCTCCCCTGTCACGATCCTGCAGAAAATGCATTGATCAGCCATCGGTTGATCCTGTTGAAGTGATTCGCGCCGAGACGATTGCAAGTCCCGCCACTCCTGCGGTCTCAAAACGCAGCGTAGTGGCAGAAAGTCCTAGTGGTTGACAACCGGCTTCGATACAGGCGTCGCGCTCGAATTGTTCGAGGCCCCCTTCAGGGCCAAGTACGACAGAGACGGGCGCTGAAAGCGCAGTGAAGTCGGCTGCGGCGCCGTTCTTGTCGAGAAGGATCCGCGAACCGCCGGGCGAAATTGCCGCCAATCCCGCCTGAACTGTTGCTTCCGGAAAAATGTCAGGCAGCCACGCGCCGCCGCTCTGCAGCAGAGCGGACACCATCCGCGATCTGAGCTTTCTGTGAAACGTCGGGCCCTCGCCGCGTGGCGAGACGCTGTTCGACCGGCGCCACATAACCGGACGCCAGCTGGAAATCCCAAACTCGGCCGCTTTCTCCCCCAGCCAGAGCATACGATCGCGATCGGCGATGGGCGGAAGCAGATGTATCGCCGGCGGACGCGGCGAGAAAACCGACTCTTCGACGTCAACCACCACCGTCGCCCGCGAGATGCGCGCGAGAGTACCTCTACCCATTCCACCCGCGCCATCGCGCAGCGCGACGCGCTCGCCGAGAGCCAATCGCGTGACCTGCACGTGACGGGCGACTTCTTCTCCGAGCGTCAGCGTGGCTCCCGCCGCAAACGGCTCGAATGAAAACAAAGTCGCTACCGCGGGGATATCAGTACGCTCCACCATTCATCCTCCGAGTGTTCGCGCACGATGGAAAAACCCGCTTCTTCGATCGCCGGGATCATCATCTCGCGCTCGGAGATCAGGATGCCGCTGAGAATTGCGTGCCCCCCTTCGGCGAGCGAGCGGTTGAACATCTCCAGCATTCCGGTCAATACACCCGACACGATGTTGGCGAGAATCAGATTCACCGGCGCGAGGAGCGGAAGAATCGTCTCCGCGTCGCCCTCGATGATCGTCACCGTCTCGCCCGCGTCGTTAGCTGCAACATTTTCTTCGGCGTTCAAAATCGCGTCGTGATCGAGCTCGACCGCGGCGACTCCCGATGCGCCAAGCTTTGCCGCGGCAATCGCGAGCACAGCGCTGCCGGCGCCAAGATCGGCGACGACATCGCCCTTCGCGATCACGCCCTGCAAAAGATGAAGGACGCCGCGCGTGGTCGCGTGGTCGCCTGTGCCAAACGCGCCACCGGGCTCGATGATGATCGTCTTCTCGCGAGGGTAGCCCGCAATGTCCCAGGGCGGAACGACGAACAGATTGCCGACTTGTCTCGCCGTGACAGTTCCGTGCAGCTCGTAGGATACTTCGAGCATCGGAACGAGCACCGTCGTCGCGTCGGAGTCAATCGCCCGCACGCGCGATTCAAGATCGTGCGGAAGCTCATCCTCCGGGAAGCTGGTCACGAGCGAAGCGCCGTCCTCCTGCACGCCGGCCGCGCCCTCCGAAATCAGGAGCGCGACTATTTCGTCACGGGCACGCGATGATGTGACGCGGACCGTGATCCACTTCACGCTCCTAGCGATTCCTTGAGCTTCGACCATAGTCCCTTCTCGCGCGCCGCGGGAGCGCTCTGCACCTCGAGAAGCTTTTTGATGAGCGATTCTTCCTCGCCGGAAACCTTCACCGGTGTCCACACTTGCAGTCGCACGTGCAGATCGCCGACGCCCGATGAGTTCACGCGCGGCAGTCCGCGCCCACGCAGGTTGAACACCTGGCCGCTCTGCGTGCCAGCAGGAATGCGAAGATTCACGCTCGCCGTAACTGTCGGTACTTCCGCGTCGGAGCCGAGAACGAGCTGCGCGTAAGTGACGAGAACTTCGCAGTAAAGATCCTCGCCCTCGCGCTCGAAACGCGGGTCGTCCTCGACCTCGAAAACGACGAGCAGATCACCCCGCGGTCCACCGCGCGGACCAACGTTCCCGAGCGCGCGCAGCGTCATATACTGATCCGTAGCGACTCCCGCCGGAACGGCGATGGTTACTTCCTCCTCGGACCGGATTCGCCCTTCGCCTTTGCACTGCTTGCACGGAGAGGTGATGATGCGCCCTTCGCCGGCGCACACCGGGCAGGGCGCGACGCTGATCATTTGGCCGAAGAACGATCTCTGCGCGCGACGCACTTCGCCCGTTCCGACACAAGTCGTGCAGACGCTCGAAGAAGTTCCGGGCTCGGCGCCCTCCCCGGAACACCGGTCGCATTCGCGCAGCAGCTTCAGCGAAACGGTCTTCTCCACTCCCGATTCGACCTCGGCGAGAGTGAGATGGAGCGTGATGCGAGTATCGGAGCCGGTCTTCGGGCCGGTGCCACGGGCTCCCGCCGCTCCGAACAGATCGCCGAACGAGCCAAGGCCTCCCAGCCCGCCGAGGTCGCGCATAAAGATGCTGAGCGCCTCGGAGAGATCCACGTGATGAAATCCGCCCGCGCCGCCACGCAGCCCCGCCTCGCCGTATCGGTCGTAAGTCGCGCGCTTGTTCGGGTCGCGCAGCACGTCGTACGCCTCGGTGATGCTCTTGAACTTCTCTTCCGCTTCCAGCGATCCGTTGTTGCGATCGGGGTGGTACGTCATCGCCAGCTTGCGGTAAGCTTTTTTTATGTCGTCGTCGGCCGCGGTGCGCGCGACGCCGAGTGTTGCGTAATAATCAGCCATTTTAGCGCGGGCTTTCCTTGAGTAAATCGGTTACGAGATCCGACGTGTGCTTCACCAGCGAGATCACCTTGTCATAAGGCATTCTCGTCGGCCCGATGACACCGATGACTCCCGTAAGAGGTCCGGCGTGATATGGCGCGGTGACGACGGTGAAGTACGAGAGGCCGGGGTCGTCGTGCTCGGCCCCGATGGTGATCGAAAGTCCGGCGGTGTCGCTGCGGCGACGAAGGAGATCGGCGAGCTTCTCGCGCGTCTCCGTCAGCACGACCAGCTTCTTCATACTGTCCGCGCTGGCGAACTCCGGCTGCTCGGCGAGCAGCGACGCCTGCCCAAGCACGACCGCTTGACCGTCGAGAGCCGGATCGAAAACCTGATCCCCTTCCTCGATAAAAACGTTGAGCAGCTCCGACGCGTCGCGACCGGCGGCGCTGTCGCGCAGTCGCTCGCCGAGTGATACCGCGATCTGGCGCAGGGTGAGTCCGGCCAGACGCTCGTTGAGGACGGCGGTGACTTCGACAAACGCCGCATCGGCGATCTCACCTTTCACGTCAACGAAAATCGTGCGCACCGCTCCGCGGGAGAGGGTGAGCGCGACGAGCAGCCGCTCCGCCGAAACGCGAATGAGCTCGATGCGCTCGAGAATGGAATCATCGAGACGAGGGCCAAGCGCGATGCCGAGCTCCTGGGTAAGGACGCCCAGGCTCTGCGCTGCGCGATGCAGGATTGACTCGATCGCCGAGGCGCCGGTGGCGATGCGCGCGCTGAGGTGACGGCGCTCGGCGCTGCCAAGCGGAGAAATCGGGATGAGCGAATCCACGTACACGCGATACGCGACGTCGGTCGGAATGCGGCCCGCCGACGCGTGAGGATGGAAGAGAAATCCCTTCTCCTCCAAATCGCTCATCGTACTGCGGATGGTGGCGGACGAGACGCCGAACCCAAAGCGCTCGGCGAGCGCCTTTGAGCCGGCTGGCTGCGCCGTCTCGACATACGTCTGCACTACCGCCTCGAGAACGCGGCGCTCTCGCTCGCTAAGCTGCGGGACTCCCATAGCTACTAATATAGTTGCGGCCGGGCGGCGTTCCCCCGAGATCGGCGGCCAGCGAGTCGAGGCGCAGCCACCCGGATGCGTTGAGTGTAATCCTGTCGCCACTCAACGATCCCCATCCCGCTTTTACCCAGCGGCTGATTCGCTCCGCGTCTGAAGCGCTGGCGTGAAACCCCGCCGATGTGCGGAGCCCGAGATAAATGCTTTCGAGCCCGCGCGCTTCGGAGGTGAGCAGCTCGAATCCATCCTGCGCCGCGGCGCCAGAGACGAGCCGGTCCTTCCATTCCTCATACGGGCGAACGTTCCAGCGTCGCTCGTCGCCGATGAGCGAATGCGCGGAGGGGCCGACGCCGAGGTACTCTGCGCCCGACCAGTACGCTGAGTTGTGACGCGAGATGATTCCGTCGCGCGCGTAGTTGGAAACTTCGTAGTGATTGTATCCGGCGGCGGCGAGCGATGCGTCCGCTTCGAGGAACTCGTCCGCATACGGATCCTCGGCGCCAGGAACAATGCTGCCGGCCGTCACCCATCTGGCGAGTGGCGTCTTCGGCTCGACGGTAAGACCGTAGACGGAAATGTGGGACGGGTTCAATGCGATCGCCTTCGACAGATCGTCGCTCCAGGAGCGCCCGAGGCTCTCGGGAAGCGAGAAGATCAGGTCGACCGAAATGTTGTCGATACCGGCGCCGCGCAGAGTCACCACCGCTTTCGTGGCATCCGCGCCAGTGTGATTCCGATGCATCCACCGCAGCACGTCGTCGTTGAACGACTGAATGCCGAGGGAGACACGATTCACTCCGGCAGTGCGCCACGCTCTCGCGTCGTGAGCGTTCACATCCTCCGGATTCGCTTCGATTGTCACTTCCGCTGAATCGGCAATCGTGGCGTATTCGCGCACGAGGTCAAGCACGGATGCGACGCCCTCGGCGCCCAGGCGCGACGGAGTTCCGCCTCCGAGGTACACGGTATCGAGCGTCCAGTCATCCGCCGGCGCGCTCGACGCGAGCTCGGCGCGAAGCGCGCTCAGGTACTCCGCCACAGGCACCTCGCGCCTCACGGCGATGCTGAAATCGCAGTAGACGCAGCGGCGGCCGCAGAATGGGACGTGAATGTACAAGTGGCGGGGTGTCACCCGTTCAATATAAAAGTTCGAGGGTCAGCGCCGTCTGATCTCGCCGGCGAGACTGCATTCGACGAGCCCCATCAGCTCCAGCGAAGTGATCGCGGAGAGGCACTCGGCGGGGGCGAGCCCGGTCTTGAGAATGACCGCATCCGAATCCGTGAAATTAAAACCGACCGCTTCCCAAACCTTCTGCTCGCCATCG
>JBKJHG010000086.1:0-8816 GCA_046599115.1 Gemmatimonadaceae bacterium | reverse complement strand
CGTTCGCCCACTGTCGAGTGCGCTGCTGGTCTTTGATCCGAAATGCGGCGGCGGACGCGGTGTTCAACGCGCGGGCGCGGATCGCCGGATCCGTCCCGCTGAGAGCAAGGGCGGTCTCGAAAGAGCTCACGAACGATGGACCATTCCAAAAGCGCCCGAGGGGGATCAAGAGGCGCAACGCATCATCCCCGTGGCCACGGCTGATTTGCCAGGCGAGCACGTTCTCGATTGTGTCGCGCGACGCATCGAGACGTTTTTGCCAGGCGGCGCGATCTTTCGGCGCAGCGAAAGCGCTATCCGCGACGGCGAGATACCGGGCCGCCAACATCTCGGTCACATAATGCGCTGGGACATAGTGCGAAGCTGTCTGGCCGCTCACTGTCTGCCCGCCTGACAGCGTGAGCGCAGCGAGGCCGACCACAACTAGGGCGCGTTGCAACATATTCGATCCTCCCCGGCTCAGGTGAATATCGAGCTAAATGCTCTTGAAGCTGTCGAAAGGTTGGTGACAGCCGTTGCAGAAGTGAATCGCCTTGCACGCCGTCGACCCGAACTCGCTTTTCTCTTCAGTATTCGATGACCCGCAATACGGACAGATCGTCGTTTTCCGCGCACGCTCGAGCACGATGAGCGGCTCCGCCTCCCGCGTGTGCGGCGGCGCGATGCCGTACGCGCGCAGCTTTTCCTTCGCCGCGGCGCCCATCCAGTCAGTCGTCCACGCGGGGGAGTAAATCTTTCGCACTTCAACGTCGGCGTAGCCGCCGGCGTTGAGCGCGGCGACGATGTCCTGCTCAATCGTGTTCAGCGCCGGACATCCGGAGTAGGTCGGGGTGATGTCCACGAATATTCTGCCGGCTTCCTGGCGTACTTCACGCACGATGCCGAGCTCCACCACGTCGAGCACCGGAACTTCCGGGTCCTTGACCGAGCGCAGTATGTCGAGCAGCGCGCCGTCGGCAATTACCACTCCGCCCCCGGGTGTGAGCGCGCCACGATCTGCATCTCGGCAAGCAGATGTCCGAGGTGCTCGGTGTGTTTGCCGGCGCGCCCTCCGCGCATCATCACTTCATCGGCGGGTCGGGTGATGGTGGCGCGCGCGAGCACGTCATCCACGACCGAATCCCATTTCGCCTTGATTGTCGACAGCGCGGGCGCGATACCGCCGGTCGCGGCAGCTTCATCGATCGCGTCGGCGATGAACATCTCGCCGGTGTAGCGCCACATCTCGTTCACCGCATTCTGGAGACGCGAGTGGCTCTCATCCGTTCCGTCGCCGAGCTTCAACATCCACTCCGCGCTGTGGCGGACGTGGTAGCGGTCTTCCTTCACCGCTTTCGCGGCGAGCTCGGCTAGCCGGGGCTCGGTGCTTTGCTGAAGAGCATCCATCAGATGCACGCTGAACGCGTCGAAGAAAAACTGCCGCGCAATCGTGAACGCGAAGTCGCCGCGCGGAAGCTCGGCGAGCAGGAGGTTCCTGAACTGAATCGCCTCGCGAAAGTACGCCAGATCGTCAGCGCTGCGTCCAGCGTCTTCCGCCTTCGCCGCGATCTCGAGCGCGTGCGTCGCCTGGCCCAGCAGGTCGAGAGCGATGTTGGCGAGCGCGATGTCCTCTTCGAGGATGGGGCCGTGCGCGCACCACTCGGAGAGACGGTGGCCGAGTATCAACCGGTCGTCAGCGAGGCGAAGGGCGTACTCGAAAAGCGTGCCGCTCAAAATCCCTTCAGGCCGCGCGGAATCTTATAGAACTGCGGGTGACGGTAAATCTTGTCGTCGGCGGGATCGAAGAACGATCCTGTATCCTCGGGCTTCGAGGCGACGATTGCGTTCGACGGCACGACCCAGATTCCAATCGCTTCACCGCGGCGCGAATACACGTCGCGGGCGTTCTGCAGCGCACCCTCGGCGTCCGTGGCGTGGAGACTACCGCAATGCTCGTACGGCGCGCCCTGCGCCGGCTGCACGAAAACCTCCCAGAGCGGCCACTGCGAATCGTTTTCGGTCGAGGCCGGTGGCGTGCTCTTCGGCGAATCGGTCACGCTGCCGCCGGTTGACTGCGTGCGGTCTTCTTCGCCGCGTGCGCCTCTGCAGCGTCGCGAACCCAGCGTCCTTCTTCGTGCGCGGCGCGCCGCGCGGCGATGCGCTCGCGGTTGCAGGGGCCGTTGCCTTTCACCACCTGCCAGAACTCATCCCAATCGATGGCGCCGAAATCCCAGTGCTTCGTCTCTTCGTTGAATTTGAGATCGGGATCGGGGAGTGTCAGCCCCACGGCTTCCGCCTGCGGAACGGTGATGTCCACGAATCTCTGGCGCAGCTCGTCGTTCGTCTTCCGCTTCACGCGCCACTTGATGAGCTCGGCGGTGTTCGGCGAATTCGCGTCGCTTGGGCCGAGCATCATCAGCGACGGCCACCACCAGCGGTTGATCGCATCCTGGGCCATCGCTTTCTGAGCCGGCGTCCCCTTCGCGAGTGTGGCGATTATCTCGTAGCCCTGCTTCTTGTGGAAGTTCTCTTCCTTGCAGATGCGGATCATCGCACGCGCGTAAGGGCCGTACGACGCTTTCGCGAGAACGGTCTGATTCACGATCGCGGCGCCGTCCACGAACCAGCCGATGACACCCATATCGGCCCAGCTCAGAGTCGGATAGTTGAAGATGCTCGAGTACTTCGCCTTACCCGAGAGAAGCTGATCCACGAGCTCGCTGCGATCCACGCCGAGCGTCTCGGTGCCGCAGTAGATGTAAAGGCCGTGTCCCGCTTCGTCCTGGACTTTGGCGAGAAGGATCATCTTCCGGCGCAGACTCGGCGCGCGGGTGATCCAGTTTCCTTCGGGGAGCATTCCGACTATTTCCGAATGCGCGTGCTGCGACATCATCCGAATGAGCTGGGTGCGGTAGCGGTCGGGCATCCAGTCTTTCGGCTCGATGCTCTCGCCTCGCGCAATCCGCGCTTCGAACTCGGCGATCTTCTGCGGGTCTTCTGTCATCTGTTCGCTGGGAGTCATTCTCGCCTGCCGGGTTATGCTCTAAACGTATATACTACACGCCCAACATCAAATCAGGGCCCGGGTGGAATCACAGATGACAGACAACGGCCGCGTCGAAACGAGCGTTGAAGCGGGGGTAGGGACGATCACGTTTTCGCACCCGAAGGGGAATTCGCTCCCCGGCGGCGTTCTGGCCCAGCTCGCGGGCTCGGTTAGGAAACTGGGCGCCGATAACTCGGTGGTTGTCATCGTGATGCGCAGCGAAGGGAGCGGCGCGTTCTGCGCCGGTGCTTCGTTCTCGGAGCTGCAATCCATCTCCGACGAAGCGGCGGGGAAGAAGTTCTTCCTCGGATTTGCGAATCTCATCATCGCGATGATCCGCTGCCCGAAGTTCATCATCACCAGAGTTCAGGGTAAGACGGTGGGCGGCGGAGTGGGGCTTCTCGCCGCTTCGGATTATTCGATCGCAACAGAGCAGAGCTCGGTGCGTTTGAGCGAGCTCGCGGTCGGCATCGGGCCGTTCGTTGTCGGGCCGGTGATCGAAAAAAAGATTGGTCCGGCCGCGTTCGGCCAGCTGGCGGTGGGCGCGTGGTGGCGTCACGCGGCGTGGGCGCGAACGCACGGACTGTACTCGGAATTGCACCCGACGATCGAGGAGGTTGACGCGTCGGTCGCGACTCTCGCGTCGCGGCTTGCGACATACAATCCGGAGGCTATGTCGCGCCTCAAGAAAGTACTGTGGGAGGGGACCGATTCGTGGGAGGCGCTGCTCGATGAGCGCGCTGCCGCGAGCGGAAAGCTGGTTCTCTCGGATTTCGCGAAGAAGGCAATCGCCGCGGCACAGTAGGGACCATCGCGGTAGGCGTGGTGTATTAACTGCAACACAGGACTTGTCCTCAACGGAGCGCCGATGTCGAACCACCCCAAACGCCTCATCCTCTGCGCGGCAACCGCGGTCTCATTATTCGCCTGCGATTCCGCTCCCGCTCAGCCATCGCAGCTCTCCCAGCCCACACAAGCCAGCGCTCGCACCACGGCGCAGGGGAAATTCGTGAAGCCATCCGACTCCGATCTAAAGAAAAAGCTGACCCCGCTTCAGTTCGCGGTAACGCAGAACGCCGATACCGAATCTCCCTTTCGGAACGAGTACTGGGACAATCATCGCGCCGGTATCTACGTTGACGTCGTCTCCGGCGAGCCGCTCTTCAGCTCGCTAGACAAGTACGAGTCAGGCACGGGCTGGCCGAGCTTCACGAAGCCGCTCGAAGCCGCGAACGTCGTCACCAAATCCGACCGCTCGCTCTTCACGGTCCGCACCGAAGTGCGCTCTGCGCAAGCAAACTCGCACCTCGGCCATCTCTTCGACGACGGCCCCGCGCCGGCCGGTCTGCGCTACTGTATGAACTCGGCGGCGATGCGCTTCATCCCGGTCGAGCGGCTCGAAGCCGAGGGCTACGGTCAGTATCTGCCATCGTTCAACAAGCAGGCCGCAAAGAAACTGACGACCGACGCGCATTGACGGAGTGCTGGCTAATCACATCGCGCTCCGAAGTGCGGCGCTTCGAGTTCGATGAGCCGCCGGCGGAGATCTGTCTCCCCGACCGTCCGCTGGAAGAGATGGAAGATCACGCGCCGTTATCCGCGATTCAGGACGCTCCGTACATCATCTACACGCGACACCATCTTCCCGACGAGAGCCCGCGTCTCGGGATCGTCTACTCCTTGAATCCGCCGACCGTTGGCGACATTCAGATCATCTCCGCCTATAGAGCCGGAGATGAATCGCGGCCGAAGCTGGCTTAGCGCTTCCGCAGTTTGTCCACAGCGCCATCGAGAAGCGACTGTAGCCGGCGGTACTCTTCGTCAATCCGCTTCGCCGCGTGTGGCATCTCCTGCTGTCCCTTTTCCGCAAGTTCGGCAAGTCGCGCCCCGGCCTTCGACAGCTCGTCGCGAAGTTTTTCCAGTACTGCGCTCAGATCATCCATTCGGTAGCCTCCTGATTCGGGGGGAAGTGAGGGAATGGTGTCGCACGAAGCAAGCCGCGCGCGCCTAGCACGTCCGTTGCAGCAAGGGAGTCAAGAAAAATGGCACACCGAATTTTTACCGACTCGAGCGGGACAGACTGGCTCGTTCTCGCCGTTTACCCCACGTCCGAAGAACGGCGCATCCACGCCGATCGTCGCAGCGGGGAGCACGCTCTCGACCCCGAGCCGCGTCGCGTCGCAAAGCGGCGTCAAAAGGTGCGGCGCTCGATGGAAAAGGGATGGTTGGTGTTCAAGGCGGCCGGAGTGCGGCGGCGCCTTGCGCCAATCACCCGTGACTGGGATACGTGCACGGTGCGCGACCTGGAGCTACTCCTCGTACGCGCTAAACCCGCGCGCCGCGCGAGCGACCCTACCCGCCAACGATAGTCGCGGTGATTATTTCCCGGCTGCTTTGACGAGCAGCTTTTCTCCGATCTTGACGCGATCGGAAGTGAGATTGTTCCAGCTGCGCACCTGTTCAGCGGTGGTTCCGAATTTCGTCGCTATGAGCGAAATCGCGTCGCCCCGCTTCACCGTATAGTAGAGCGGCTCGCGGATCATCGCCGCGACAGCCTGGCGCAGCTTCGTCTCTGCCGCCGCGTCGGCGCGCTGCTTCGCGTGAATCTTCGTCACGTAGGCGATAAGATCGTCGAGCGATTTCTCGTCGCCGCGATTCGCTCCGAACTGCCCGATCTGCGATCCCGGACGCTGGATGACCACACCGTGCGCGGTGAGGAAGAAGAGGCGCCGGTGCTCGACTTTCAGCAGCGTGTCATTCGGGTACTCCTCGGTGATGATCACCGCCGGAGCATCGGGATTCTCCAGCTTGTCGCTCGGCGCGGTGCCGATGAACAGCAGCCGGTCGTTGGTGGCGAACAGCATTCCGTCGAGACCGCGGAAGTAGTCCGTGGGACGCCGCTCGTAGACTTTCGCGTGCTTCGCAACGCGCTCGCCGTAGTGGAGCATTCCACCCTGGAGCTCGCGAACGGCGGCGGCCTGCGCAGCCGGCGCATCCACGTGGCGCATAAAGAAGAAATAACCGAATACGAGCAAGCCAAGCAGTAGTGCGGCTATGCCGATCACCAACTGCTTGATGAGGTTGAACGATCTGTAAAGGCCTTCGGATTCTTTCATTTGAGTGTCTGTCCTAGCGCGCCCAGGGGCAATCTCCATACCGATGGCATATGGGGTGCACACAACCTAGCTCATGAGTGAACAAGAGGTGGAAGATCGCCGCCGGCAAGAGGGTGACGTCTTCACCAACGTCCGTGTGCGCAGTCCGCGCGAAGAGCAGGCGCAGTGGGTCAAGGTGCTCAAAGGCGTCGGACACGCTGTCGGCGCCGCGATCCTCCTCATCGCGGGCACGGTCTGGACAATCCGTATGCAGCACCCGAAGTACGTGAACCCGGGCGGGCTGCTCCACCTTCCGCCGGCCCTGATAACCGGTACAGCGCCTACGGACGCGATTCTATTCGACACTACCGCGGCGGCCCCGACGGACAAGCAGAGCCGCGACCAGATTTACAGGATCTCGCGCTTCCTCCTCGCCTACACCAGGGACACGGCTCACGCCACTCGTATCGCAACCGCTGTAGTCGACGAGGGAACGAAGAGGCACATCAATCCGACGCTGCTCGTTGGAATTCTTCTCACCGAGGACGCTAAGCTCGATCCGCAAGCACGGAGCTCGGTCGGCGCGCGCGGTCTGTTTCAGGTGATGCCCTTTCACGCCGGAAAGCACGCCTGCGGCTCGAGCGACCTGTTCAACATCGAAGCAAACGTGTGCTACGGCGCCGATATCATCCAGCAGCTGATGAAGCGCTCTCCCAGCGTCGCCACCGCACTCCAGCGCTACAACGGCTGCGTCCACGGAACCAACACCCCCAACTGCTACACGTATTCCGGGAAGGTGATGAGGTTCGCGGAGCAAGCGGCCACGAAGATGCTCAGCTTCACAGTTGGCGACTGAGCGCATATCACAAATATTCCGCCTACCAAACAACTCGGCCGAATTACATTGACCTAATCCAGTATTGGCGTTACACTGATAGGTATCTGGTTACTGCAGTTAACGGATTAGGTAATGGCCGAATGGATTGGGCGGGATCTGGAGCGTCTTCGGAAGCTCCGTGGTCTCCGTCGTGAAGACGTGGCGGCACAACTCACCGAGCCTGTGTCCCCGTCAACAATTAGAAACATCGAGCACGATGAGACCTACAACGTCTCGGTCGGATTGCTGCGCCAGATAGCGAGCGTGCTTGGAGCGAGCATCAATCTCTCCTGCGAGAGTCTCGATGCGCCTGTGATCGAGAGCGAAGCCGCGACGGCGACGCGTGTCATCGATAACGAATACTTCATCAGCTACATCCGCTCGAAGTATCCGGAGTGTCCGCTCACGAACTCGCAGATCGGACGGCGGATGTGGGATTTCGCGAAGCCGCGCGGCGCAGAGATGACGAACGGCAGGAAGCAGGTGAAGAAGCTTCCCGCGACGACGACGGGTGCGAACTACCGGCTGCCGAGCCACGCCGCCGAATATCGAGTGCGTGAGAGAGATCTCGATGTCCTTCACAGTTTCGCCGACAGGCTGGGGCGCGCGTTCCGCGACGGGAAGGGAAGGGTGCTGGTTCCGGTAGGTCCGGTAATTCGACAGGAGCAGTCATGACTGAACGAAGACGAGACGTGGTAACGCCGGTCGCTCTGCCGCGTGCAAGAAGAATTGCGCGCGCAGCCGGGCAGTTCGTCGTTCTGGTGATTCTGCTCGCCGCCGGAACTGTCTGGACTATTCAGCATCAGCGGGCGCTCGAGAAGCCGATGACTCTCCCGATCTCGCTCGTCGAGCCGATGAAGCCCACCGAAGAGGCGTTCCGTATCGGCCAATTCCTTGGCCGCTACACGCAGGACCGCGGGACGGCATTTGGCGTCGCCGACGCTCTTGTGAGCGAAGGCCACCGGCAGAACATCAGTCCCGAGCTCCTCGTCGGAGTCGTCCTGACGGAAGATCCGGAGCTCAACCCGCGAGCGCGCAGCCACGTCGGTGCGAGAGGGATAATGCAAGTGATGCCCTTTCATAGCGGAAAATGGGGCTGCGGCTCCGGAGACCTCTTCGACATCGAGGCGAACATCTGCCACGGCGTGAAGATTCTGAAGCAGGCGATCGCCGAAACGCCGAACGTGCGGCTGGCGCTCCTCCGCTACAACGGCTGCGTGCGCGGCCGCAACACGCGCGACTGTCACACCTACGACGACAAGGTTCTGCGGCACCTCGACCGAACCCAGGAAGCGCTGCGTCTCTTGCGAACGCCCGCCGGCGAGTAGAGTTTGCCCTGAGCCGGTGCAAGCGCACCGGCTCTTTTTTTAGCCAATCTCAATGCGACGTCCGTCACCCGGCGTAGTTCTCGCCTTCGCGCTGCTCGGAATTTCATTTGCCGGTCCACTGGTGCGGCTCTCCAACGCCGACCCTATCGCGATCGCGGCGTGGCGGCTCGGATTCTCGCTGTTGATCGTCGGCGGGTTTCTCGCCGGCAGCGGGCAGTGGCGCGAATGGCGCGGAGCGGGGAAGGCGACCATCCTGCTCTCGGCGCTCGCCGGGATTTTTCTCGCCCTGCATTTCTGGGCGTGGAATGCCTCCATTCATCTCACCACGATCGCGGCCTCGGTGACGCTCGTCAGCATCCAGCCGGCGATCGTCGCCGCGCTTTCGGCGATACTGCTACGCGAAGCCCCAACGTGGGGGCAGGTAGGCGGGATGGCGCTGGCGATCGGCGGAGCATTTCTCATCGCCGCCCCCGAAACGGCGAGCAGATTTC
>JBKJHG010000221.1:0-3599 GCA_046599115.1 Gemmatimonadaceae bacterium | reverse complement strand
CGTTCGCCGCCTCGATGATCTCCAAATCACCGAGCTTCCGGGAACCGAGGAGGCCTCGGGTCCATTTTTTTCCCCCGATGGCCAAACCGTCGGTTTTTCAACTCCCACCTACCAGCTCAAAACCGTTTCGCTGAAAGGCGGCCCGCCGACGCTCCTGGTGGACAGTCTCGTCGGGCGATCGGGGGCAGTTTGGGGGCGGGACGGTTTCATCTACGACGTGGAGAAGTCCGCGTCAGGGATCCTTCGCCTCCGTCCTGAACCTTCTGCTCACGTGGAAGCGGTGACCTTTCTGGACTCAGCCAGCGGAGAAGTCGCCCACCGGCTGCCGGACGTGCTTCCCAACAGCAAAGTCCTGCTCTTCACCGTTTACTACGGAGGCAAGGGGCGAACTGGAACTGCCATAGCCGCGCAGGTGATCGGCTCCCGGAAGCACACGATTGTAGCGGTCGGAATCGCGGCGCGCTTCTCTCCCTCCGGCCACCTGCTTTACGTCACGCAAAACGGAACGCTGATGGCCGTTCGGTTTGACGCTGACAAGCTCACCATTTCGGGTGACGCAACCCCAATCGCGGCCGGTTTACATAGCGGAACCGTTGGCGCCGTAGATCTTGGCGTCTCGGAAACGGGAACGCTGGTGTACGCACTCGGCGCAAACGTGGGGGACAGGCAGCTCGTCTGGATCTCGCGGGACGGACACGCGAAAAGCGTGGATTCTACCTGGAACGAGTACTTCAACTATCCGGCGCTGTCGCCGGATATGAAGCGCCTCGCCGTTGCGGTCGGCTCAACCCAGGAAGACATCTGGGTCAAGCAGCTCGACCGAGGTCCGAGCTTGAAGCTGACCTTCGATGGCACGATCAACCAGTATCCGACCTGGACCCCTGACGGCAGATCTGTGACGTATGAATCGAACGGAGGAGGCCCCGGTGCTTCATTCACCCTTTGGACCAAACGCGCAGATGGAAGCGCGCAGCCCGTAATGCAGGTGAAGCCTGGCCGGGATCCTTCCGAAGCGGTTTGGTCGCGAGACGGCCGTTGGCTGGTTGTACGCACGGGAGTGAGCACGAATGGAGCAGGAGACATAACGGCGCTACGCCCCGGTGTGGATTCCACACTCATTCCGCTCGTCACGACGAAGTTTGCGGAGCTATCGCCGGATCTGTCTCCCGACGGACGTTTTCTCGTCTACTCCTCGAACGAAACGGGCAAGCAGGAGATTTACGTAGTGCCGTTCCCCAACGCCTCTGCCGCGAAATGGCCGATCTCCACTGCGGGAGGCACCGAGCCAAGGTGGTCGCACCACGGCAACGAAATTTTCTTTCGCGACGGTAACGGCAATATGGTGTCGGTGCCGGTGAAGACATCGCCCGTCTTTTCTTTCGGCGCCGCCACCAAGCTGTTTTCCGCGGGGGAGTACGCCGCGTACTCCCAACGAAGAGAGTACGATGTATCGGCGGACGACGAGCGCTTCCTGATGATCAAGTTCACGGCCTCGGCAATTCCCGACAAGCTGGTGGTCGTCACCAACTGGTTCGACGAGCTGAAGAAAACGAAATGATCTGACCGCTTCGCGCGGTCGAACTTCACCGGCGAAGATTTCGCGGTCTGAGCGCTCCCACGCCCACTATCAATGCGCGAGCAGCAGATCGGCAATAACAGGACGATGATCCGAAGCCTGCGTCGTGGAAACGGTCGCCGCTCTTATCGCGAAATGCTTCGAGACCAGCACGTAGTCAATTCGCTTCTTCGGATCATCAGCCGGGTAGGTCTTCCCCGCTCCGTTCGTCGCCGTCCACGCATCGCGCAACCGTTCGAACAGCGGCTTTAGCTCCGCCGCATCGGGTTCGGCGTTCAAATCCCCCATCAGTATCGTCGGAGACGCAGCATCACCGATGTAGTCGAGCATCTCCGCCACTTGTTGCTTGCGCACGGCGGGATCAGCGCGATAATCAAGATGCGTGTCGAACACGCGCACCATCGCACCCCCCAAATCCACGGTCGCGTCGAGTAACCCCGACATCGGCGCCGGAACGGGATTCGGCACCTGCGTCGAGAGCCGGGTTGTGACACGGTTCTCGAATCTCACGATCGGATATCTGCTCAGCAGCGCGACGCCGAACTCCCTCGGCGAATCCCCCGCCCGCTCCGCTAGAATGCGATAGATGGGTGCGAATCGCACCTGCATCTTCAGCTTCTCCGCCAGCAGCGTTGCCTCGTCGGCGAATCCGCTGCGCTCGCCCCAATGCACGTCCACTTCCTGCAGCGCGACTATGTCAGGCGACTCTGCGCGGATCGCCGCCGCGGTTCCGTCGAGCGAGCCGTGCCCCGACTGGATGTTGTACGTCATCACGCGCAGAGGAATATCAGGCGTGGTGCCGCGCGCGCTGACGCACGCCGCGAGGACAAAGGCGAGAGTCGCCGCCGCCGCGCGACTCACTCGCACGCTAGCCCTCTTCGGGATCATCCACGCTGATTGTGGTCTCTTCCCAGGCGGTGAAATCTTTTCGGAGTGAATCAATTTTCAGATTCGCGTTCTTGAACGCCATTCTCCCCAGCAGCAGCCGGAGCGGCGGCTCGGCCGAATTCACCGCCTTGATGATCGCCTCGGCGGCTTTCACCGGATCCCCCGGCTGCTTGCCGCTGCCGGCGCGGAGATTCTTCTGATACTGCCCCGCGCTCTCCGCGTAGTCGGCAATGGGATTCTTCACATCCTGCGCCGAACGCCCCGCCCAGTCGGTTCTGAAACCGCTGGGCTCTACAAGCGTGACTTTGATGCCGAGGTGCGCGACCTCTTTGTATAAGGCCTCGGAGAAACCCTCGACCGCGAATTTGGTGGCGTTGTAGTAGGCGAGAGCGGGAATCGCGGCCAGCCCGCCGACGGAGGAAATGTTGACGATGTGGCCGCTGCGATGCTTCCGCATCCCGGGAAGAACCGCGCGCGTCATCGCCGAGAGACCCCAGAAGTTGATCTCGAACATTCTCCGCACCTCGGCTTCGTCGCTTTCTTCGACGGCGCCGAAGTAGCCAATGCCGGCGTTGTTCACTAGGACGTCGATGCGACCGAACTTTTCCTCGGCGGCTTTCACCGAAGCCGCGACGTCGGACGGCAGTGTGACGTCTAGCGCGTGGACGAGCGCTGTGTCTTTGTAGTCAGCGGCGATGTCCGCCACTTGCTTCGGATTCCGCGCCGTGACGACGCAGCGGTAGCCCTTGGCGAGAACTGCCTTGGCGAGCTCGCGGCCGAAGCCGGTGGAGCAGCCGGTTATGAACCAGACGGGGGAATCGGTGGGCATTGGGTTTTCTTATAGTATGGGGTTGGTCGGCCTATTACGGCACGATGCGCGCCGAGGAATCCTCGAATACTGAAGAAGGGAGCCCGGAGCAGCGGTAGCCTCACAGCTCGGAGCTCTTCGGGTAGAATAACGATCGAAGAGCTCCCGGCCACGCTGCTTCCAAGCTCTCAGCACCCTTCTTCCGTATTCGAGTAAGTCACGGGCAAAAAAAAGGAACCCAGCTAAGCCGGGTCCCGTTCAAACACTCCCTCGTCCCTAGTCCCTAGTCGCAGTTACTCGTTGTCCTTCCCCGTCGGCAGCTTCGCC